>NZ_VPFK02000021.1:0-51884 GCF_008634075.2 Saccharibacillus sp. WB 17
GCCGCATGCAGCGCCCGCAGGCCGGGAGACTGCCGGCCTGCACGCGGCGTCTTCGGCCGAAGACGCCGGCGCCGGCGGCCGGCTGGACATCCTGCACGCGGCGGCGGACCGGCTGCGCGAAGCGGCCGAAGTGCTCGCGCCGCTGCCCGCGTTCGCTTCGGCGCTGCGCGCCATGCGCGAACGCGAAGCTTCGCTGCGCGGCGGGCGCTTCACGCTGGCGCTGTTCGGAGCGTTCAGCGCCGGCAAGTCTTCGTTTGCTAATGCGCTGCTCGGAGACGGATTCCTGCCGGTGTCCCCGCATCCGACGACCGCGGCAATCAGCCGGATCATGGCCCCGGAACGGGCCGAAGACCACGGCCGCGCGCTGATCGTCATGAAGACGCGCGAAGAACTGATGGGCGACCTCGCCGACGCCTGCGAACTGCTCGGTCTGGGCGATCCGGCGGCGGGCCACTGGCGCGCCGAAGTGCGCGCGCTGACGCCGGACCGTATCCATCCGTCCGGCCGCGCCCATTACAGCTTCCTGCGCGCCGCGGACGCCGGCTTCGATCTGGCCGAGCCGATGCTCGGCACGGAAAGCCTGGCGGAGCCGGACCAATTCCGCCTGTACGCGGCGGAAGAGAGCCGCGCCTGCTTCGTGAAGCGAATCGATCTGTATATCGATTCGGAATGGACGCGGCAGGGGATCGTGCTGGTCGATACGCCGGGAGCCGATTCGGTGCACGCCCGCCATACGGGCGTCACGTTCGACTATATGAAAAATGCCGACGCGCTCGTCTTCGTCACGTATTACAACCATGCGTTCTCCCGGGCGGACCGCCAGTTTCTGGCGCAGCTCGGCCGCGTCAAAGGCAGCGACAGCGTCGACAAGACGTTCTTTATCGTCAACGCCGCCGACCTGGCCGATTCGGAAGAAGAATGCGGCGGGGTGACGGCGCATCTGGAAGAACGGCTGCGCGGCGAAGGCATCTTGAATCCGCGCATCTATCCGGTGTCGAGCCTGCGCGCGCTGGAGCGCAAGCGCTCCGGCCGGGCGCACTCCGGCGCCGGATCATCCGCCGGCTCGGCCGCCGCTTCGGCGGTCGAAGAGTTCGGCGGAGCGGCATTCGACCGGTTCGAAGCGTTCGAGCGGGAACTGCTGCATTTTGCGGCCGAAGAATTGGCCGGGCTTGCCGCGGCGTCGGCCGATCGCGAGATCGAAGCGTCGCGCGAACGGCTGAACAGCTGGATCGCGGAAGCGGACCTCGGCGCGCAGGAACGGCAGCTGCGGCTTGAGCGGCTGGCGAAAGCGGCGGTCGAAGCACGCGAGATCGCGGGCTTCGCCGGAGCGGCGGACAAAACGCCGGAACTGGTGCGCGAGATCCGCGAGCTGCTGTTCCACGTGCGGCAGCGGATCGAGTTCCGGTTCGGCGACTGGTTCGCCGAAAGCTTCAATCCGGCGCTGCTGCACGCCGGAATCGGCGACCTCAAAGCGTCGTTCCTGGCCTGCGGCCGCGAATTGTCGCGTATGGTCGCCCGCGAAGCGGAGAACGAACTGCTGGCGACCGGCCTGCGGATCGAACGGGCCGGCCAGCGCATGCTGGCGGCGGGACTGAACGATACGCGGGACCGGCTGGCCGGGCTCGGAGCGCCGTTCGACCGGCTTGAACCGGGAGACGGCGGCGCGTGGGAGACGCCTTACGTGTCGGAAGTGCAGCTCAGCGGCGCGCTGGACTGGGCTTCGCTCTGGCCGATGTTCAAAAGCCCCAAAGCGTTTTTCGAGCAGCGGGGCCGGGATGCCGTGCGCGAAGCGGCGTTGGCCACGTTCCGCGAAGCGCTGCAGCACGTCACGGAGAGCCGGCTGCCTGAGTTTGAAGACTTCTACGGCCGGCAGCTGTCGCACAAGCTGGGGACGGAAGCCGAAGCGCTGCTGCGTCAGGCGGAAGAAGCGGCGGACGGCATGCGTCTCTCGCTGTCCGACCAGCCGGATACCGAACGGTGGAAAGCGATGGAGAATCGCTTGAAATACGTATTGGCAGCGCAGCAAAAAGTGAAAGCATGACGTTAGCCGCACAAAAAAGTCTTTTCTTGACCCTCAATTTCCAGTAAGATGTCAGGCATACAAGTACAGGAATATCCTGCGGCTTGTCTGCCTTTTTTTATCAAGAAACTGAGTTTCGAGACTCATATTGGTGGGTAACTTATATGAGAAAAGACTCATTTTTATGGGGATATGGGCGTGGTTGTGCAATATAGTCCTAAGCTATTCAGGCGGGAGAGAAAATCATGAATGACATCTTAGCAATCCTATCGTTGAATTGGGTCTATTTGACAATTTCGCTGCTGGGTTCGATCGCGGCATGCGCCTTGATCGTATACGGCTCGGCATGGAAACAATCGGAACTTCGGACCGTTCGCGTGCGCAAACGCCAGCAAATGGTCATTTTGCTCGGCGCGGCCGCTTTCAGCATTGATCATATCGTGGCGCCGCTGTCGCTTGAACTCGTGGTGAACCGCGACTATTATGCGATCCATTTGATTTTCACCGTGCTCGGCTGCGTGGCCGCGACTTCGCTCGCGATTCGTTACGCGGTGAAGCCGGCCAGCGGCTCGGCCCGTTTTTTCTGGACCGGACTGATCGTTTCGTTCACGATTCTGCTGTTCGATTACGCCAACGTCATGCTGCTGTTCCGCCATTTGGCCGTATGGAATCCGGATCTTGTGGCGATGAACGTGATCCTTACGTTTTGTATCGGCTTTGCCGTCATGCGCCTCGTCACGTTGTCGAGCCGCAATCGGGAGCACGGGCTGAACTCGCGCTGGAACATCCCCGGCATTATTCTGTGCGGGTTTGCGCTGTTCGGCGTTCCGATCCTGTGCGTCCTGTCCGTGCTGCCGCTCGACGTCTACGACCGGGCAGGGGAGATCGGCGAGAACCGCGCGTTCCTCGTGCCTTATCTGTTCATGCTGGCTATCGTCTGCCTGCTGATGGCGTTTCCGGACGATTTCGTGCGCGTGCGCGAAAAGCTGCAAAGCCGCAAGCTGCGCGAGCGCGAGCAGCACTACATTTCCCTGTATGAACACAATCCCGACGGGGTGCTGGAATTCGACGCCCGCGGCGTCGTGACCGGCATGAACGCCCGCGCCGAAGCCATCTCCAAAAAGCTCGGCAAAAAAATGCTCGATACCCGCTTCATCGACCTGTTCGCCGGCGAGCAGAGACGGATCGTCGCCGATCATCTGAAGCTCGTGCTCGGCGGTCGTCCCGGCACGTCCGAGATCGATATGCAGGGCGTGGACGGGCATGTGCAGTCGTATGCGCTGACCTCGCTGCCGATCGTCGTCGACCGGCACGTCGTGGGTGCGTACAGCATCGTCAAAAATATTACGAAACGCAAAAGGGACCAGGAAACGATCCGCCATCTCGCCTACCACGACGAGCTGACCGGATTGTCGAATCGCCGTTCGTTCGAAGTGACGCTTGAGCGGTACACGAATTACGGCGATCAGAGACCGGAACCGTTTACGCTGCTGTTTATCGACCTCGACCGCTTCAAGCGCGTCAACGACTTTTTCGGGCATGCGTTCGGCGATCTCGTTATCAAGCATGCCAGCAAATTGATCAAAGGCTGCATTCCGTCCGACGCTTTTCTCGCCCGGATGGGCGGCGACGAATTCACGGTCATCTTGCCGTCCGTGTACCGCCGTTCGGAAGCGGAGAAATGGGCGGGGCAGATCGTCGAGCGGTTCAACGATCCGTTCGAGATCGGCAAGCACACCGTCAAGCTGTCCGCTTCGGTCGGCATTTCCCGCTATCCGGACGACGGGCTGTCGAGCGAGCTGCTGACCAAATACGCCGATTCCGCCATGTACGACGCGAAGCAGAACGGCAGCGCCCAATACCGGTTTTACGACGCGGCAAGCGACCGGACGAGCCTCGAAGAGATGCGGCTGGAACAGGAACTCGAACTTGCGCTTGAAAAAGACCAGCTTCGGCTGATGTATCAACCGAAATTCGATATCCGCAGCGGGCAGGCGATCGGTTATGAAGCGCTGATCCGCTGGGATCATCCTGTCCACGGCGAAATTTCGCCGCTCCGCTTCATTCCGATGGCGGAGAAAAGCGGCATGATCGTGCCGATCGAGCAATGGGTGCTGCGCACCGCGTGCCTGCAAGCCAAAAGCTGGGAGCGCGAAGGGCTGGGCAAGCTGCCGATTGCGATCAATGTGTCCCAGGTTCACCTGATGAAGCCCGACATTTACGAGAGCATCCTGCGGACGCTGGAAGAGACCGAATTCGATCCGCGGCTGCTGGAACTGGAAATTACCGAAAGCGCGATGATGCACAACGAAGAGCATGTGATCGAGATTCTCGACCAGCTCAAAGCGGCGGGCATCTCCGTCTCGATGGACGATTTCGGCACCGGCTACAGCTCCCTGAGCTATTTGCACAGCCTGCCGATCAGCTGCCTGAAGATCGACCGTTCGTTTATCCGCAAAATCACGACCGACCCGGACAGCAAAGCGATCGCCGAGATGATCATTTCGATGGCCAAGCAGCTCGGTCTGAAGATTATCGCCGAAGGCGTGGAGACGAGCGAGCAGGTCGCGCTGCTGCAGGAGCTGCAATGCTACAACGTGCAGGGCTTCTACTACAGCCGCCCACTGCCGCCCGAACAGGTAGGCCGCACGATCGTGTCCTGATGGACGGTTCCGAGAGGCCGTTTTCGCGTTGTGATCCGCAGTGCCTGAGTGGTTGAGTGGTTGAACGTTTGAATGCTCGAATACCGGAATGCTCCAATGTTCCAATAGACGTATGCCCGAAACCCCGATTCCGCAGACGCGGAGCCGGGGTTTTTTCGTTCCGCATATCGAGTTCGGTACGCAGCCTGTATCGTTTCGTCCGTTTTGTTGAAATAGCTGCGTGAGGACAGTTATTTCGTGATTAATCTCCGCATTTGGCAAAATAACTGCGTGACGACAGTTATTTGTCGGCTGATGTGCGAAATCACCCTTTTTCACGCGAAATAAGTGGATCTACGACGTTATTTGCGATTCCGGCATTGTTTGGACCCGAATAAGTGCGGTAATGTCGTTAATACGTCTTTATCTTGGAGTTTGCCGGATCGGAAAGCAGGTTGGATCTGAAATGGGGTTGTTAGAGTGGATAGGGAGCTGCGGTAGAGATTTTTCAAAAAAATAAAATAAGGTAATGAAAAATTCACAATAAAGAACTATAAAATCAAAAAAAGACCCCAAAAAGGTCCAAGAAGAACCTTCCGACAAAATGGTGTAAAATAAAAGCAGTCACCCTATTCGGACCCAAAGGAGAATGGAACATGTCCTCATTTACGTTCAAGCCCGGCGATACCGTCGCTTTGATGTCCTGCTCGGACGGACTGCCGCCGGAAGATCGCCCGCGGATCGAAGCGCTGACCGGCTGCCTGCAAGCGTTCGGCCTGCAAGTCGAAGAAGCGCGTACGCTTATGCGCACGTCTTCGTTGTTCAGCGGAACGCCGCAGGAGCGGGCGGACGAATTGAACCGGCTGTTTGCCGACGCCCACATCGCGGCGGTCTTCGACGTGTCGGGCGGCGATTCGGCGAACCAGATTTTGCCGCTGCTCGATTACGAACGGATACGCGCCGGAAGCAAGCCGTTGTTTGGGCTGAGCGATTTGTCGTCCGTATTGAACGCGATCGCTGCGCGCAGCGGCATCCGCACGTACCATTACCGGACGATGAATCTGGTCGGCGCTTACGCGGAGCGGCAGCGCGAAGAGTTTTACCGGACTTTTTTCGAAGGGCTGCCGGATTTGTACAATTTCGATTTCGAGTTTTTGCGGGGCGAAGATTTGGACGGCGACGTGGTCGGCGGCAATCTGCGCTGCCTGCTCAAGCTTGCCGGGACGCCGTATTGGCCGGACTTTTCGGGCAAAGTGCTGCTGCTGGAATCGCTCGGCGGCGGCGCGAACCGGATCGTCTCGCTGCTGGCGCAGCTGTCGCAGACCGGCGCGTTCGAGCGCTGCTCGGGTCTGCTGCTCGGTACGTTTACGGAGCTTGAGCGCCGGGGCGAATTCGGCCTCGTCCGCGATTACCTGCTGGAGTTGACGCAGGGAAGCGGCATTCCGATCGTCAGATCGAGCCGGATCGGCCACGGAGAAGACGCCAAATGTATCGTGATCGGCTAAAATAATCGGTTAACCGGGCCGGTCGGCCAACGAGAGGAGGAGCATCCATGAAAAAGGGCGCACGACTGTTTGATTTCGATTTCAAGTTCGGATTCGGCAAAAGAAAATCCGAACCTCCGTTTTCCAAGGAAACTTCGCTTTCCGGTGAAGCCTCGCCTCCGCCGTCATCCGGCCCGGCCTCAGCACCGCCCATCTCCGCCACAGCCGCCCCGCGTCCGCCCGCCTCAGCGGCTCCCGCATCCGGCGATACGGACGCCGCCCCGAATCACTCCGCGCTGGAACTCGCGACGTTTGCCGGGGGCTGCTTCTGGTGCATGGTGTCGCCGTTCGACGAGCTGCCGGGCATCGTGTCGATCGTATCGGGTTATACGGGCGGGCATACCGACAATCCGACGTACGAAGAAGTCGGCCGGGAAACGACCGGCCATGCGGAAGCGGTGCAGATCACGTTCGACCCGCATATTTTCCCGTATACGCGCCTGCTGGAGCTGTTCTGGCAGCAGATCGATCCGACCGATGCCGAAGGCCAATTCCAGGATCGCGGACGTTCGTACCGGGCGGCGATCTTCACGCACAACGAACGCCAGCGGCGCGAAGCGGAAGCTTCCAGGCGGGCGCTGGGGCGAAGCGGGCGGTTCAAAAGCAAAATCGTGACCGAGATCGCCGACGCTGGCCGCTTCTATCCGGCCGAAGCGGAACATCAGGATTATTACAAGCATCGGTTCGGCCATTACCGGCTGTACCGGCAGCATTCCGGGCGCGACGCTTTTCTGCGCGAACATTGGGATACGGAACGCGACCGCGAGAAGCTGCGCGGCAAGCTGAGCGCCGTCCAGTACGAAGTGATCGTCCGTGGAGGAATGGAGTCGCCTTACGACAACGCGTACTGGAACGAGACGCGGCCGGGCCTCTACGTCGATATGCTCAGCGGCGATCTCCTGTTCGATTCGGCGGACCGGTACGACGCCGGCGACGGCTGGCCCGCGTTCTCCCAAGCAGCCGACAGCCATCTGGTGCGCCGCGAAGCGGATCTGGGCGGCGGGGAAGTGCGGACCGCGCTGGTCAGCCGCCTCACGGGCGCGCGCCTCGGCTATTTGCTCTACGACGGACCGGGCGAAGGCAAGCTGCATTACCGCGTCAATTCCGCGGCGCTGCGNTATGAAAAAGGGAAAAATGTTCTACAAAACGTTTATTCCGATTCTTCTGCTGGGCGTCGCCCTGGCCGTCAGCTTCGGCATCTACACCTATGTCCAGCTCGTGCGTTCCGTGATCGACAGCGTAGCCGAAGAAAAGCAAAATTCCATTACCCAGACCAAAAACAACCTGGAACAAAAAATCCGCACTATTGAATACGCTTTCAATACATACAGTACGACCAGTTCGTTCGGCGAAGTCGTCGACAAGCCGATTACGGAGCGCGATTTTCTCGCTTACCGCGAAGTGAATACGCAGTTGAACTATATCGCCACGATGGGACTCGAAGGCGCAGAGTATACGCTGATCAGCCTCAACCGGGACTGGCGCATCTCGAACGGAAAGCTGTCGCATCTCGGCGCCGAAGAGAAACAGAAGCTGTACACCGATTATATCGATAATCGGGAGAAAGGGCTGTTCTGGATCAAGACGGAATCGGGCATCCGGTTCGTCAATACGCTGCCCGCTTTTTCCCGGAACAAGGAAGCGATCGCGCTGTCGGACCTCTCGCTCGGCACGCTCGACCGGACGATCCGGACCGAGGACGGCGCCCGCATCTTTATTTTGAACAAGCAGGGCGATCTGATGTACGATACGCAGTCCGGCGAACCGGATATGGGCCAAGGCGAACAGGCGCGGCTCGCGGAAGCGGCGGCAGGCGGTCAGCACGCTGCGGGCATGCTGGACTGGAAGCCGGGCGGCGCGGCGAAGTCCCAGCTGATCTACTCGCGTTCCGCCTACAACAACTGGACCTATTTTACCGTGCTGGATCAACAAGAAATCGCCGGCGCACTGCAGACGACGCGGTTCGGCCTGATCGCCATGGAACTTGCGCTGATCCTGCTTATTACGGTCGTCGCCTACGTCATCGCGGGCCGCTTCACGAAGCCGATTCTGCAAATTACCGGCAGCCTGCCCGCCCACGGTTCGCTTTCGGGCAAAAACGAGATCGACTGGATCTTGTCTTCGATCAACCGGCTGCTGAGCGAAAAGCAGAGTCTGGAGACGCTGATCGAAGCCGAGCAGCCGCAGCTGGAGACGCAGTTCGTGCTCAATCTGTTCCGCAGCCGTATCTCCGCCGGGGAACTTGACCATCAGCTCAAGCGGCTCGGTTACGAAGGAGGCATCGATCGGCAGTACGTGACGATGCTCGTCCAGCTCGACAACGTGGGCAAGCGCGAGACGCCCGACCGGGACGTGCTGCTGCTGGCCGTCAACAAGATCGCCGAAGAGCTGATTCCGGCGCGCAGCCGGATGCTGCCGGTCATTTTGAACGACGATACGCAGGCGACGATCCTCATGTTCGACGGCGCCGACGAGGGAGAGATTCGCCGCGGCGTGCTGGAGTACGCCAAGCAGGTCGTGCGCGCGGTCAAAGAGTATCTCAAGCTGTCCGTCAGCGTCGGAATCAGCAGTCCGTATCCCAAGCTGCTCAAGAGCCGCGAAGCGTGCGAGATGGGCAAGCAGGCGCTGCATCAGCGGTTGAACCTCGGCAAGGAATCGATTATTTTCTACGCGGATATCGCGAGCGTCGTGCCGGGTCCGGTGCTGCTGCATTATCCGGCGGAGCTGGAATCGAAGCTGTTCGACGCGATCCGGCTCGGCGACGAAGAGAAAATGTCGGCGGCGCTCTACCCGCTGTTGGCCGAATTCATGAAGAAAAGCCGCAATTCGATGAATCTGGAAGTGATGCTGATCCGCCTGGTGAACAATCTGATCCAGCTGGAACAGCTGCTCGGGATCGAAGTGCTGCTGACGGCGGACAACCACGCGCTGTACCATCGCCTGCTGAGTATTCGCAACCCGGAAGAAGTGGAGCGGATTTTGGTGGAGCAGGTCATTTTCCCGATGGTGCGCAGCATGGAGAAGAAGACGAACGAGCAGTTCCGCTGCCTGTCGGAGACGATCGCCGGCATCGTGCGCGACGAATACGACCGGGAGCTGTCGCTGGACCAGATCGGGGAGCGCCTGCATTACAACCCGAATTACCTCAGCAGCATTTTCAAAAAAGAATTCGGTACGACGTTCAGCGACTATCTCATGAGCTATCGGCTCGATATGGCGAAGAAATGGCTGACCGAGACCGACCAGACGGTCAAAGAGATCGCCGAACGGCTCCAATACCAGAATCCGCAAAACTTTATCCGCTCGTTCCGCAAAAAAGAACAGGTCACGCCGGGCGTCTACCGCAAGCTGAGGCAGAATATGTGACGGCGCGGCGGCCTTTTTTACCCGTATCCGTACCCCGAACACAAACGCAAAAAGGCCCCGTGCTCTGTGTGTCCACAGCGGCACGGGGCCTGCGTTTGCGTCGGAATCAGCCTTTGACCGCTCCGAGCAGCGCGCCTTTGGTAAAATGCTTCTGCACGAACGGGTAGGCGATCAGCATCGGGACGGTGGCGACGACGATGACGGCCATTTTGATCGTCTGCGCGGGCGGGATGACGTCGACCGACGTGCCTTCCGCCTGCATGCCGCTCGACACGATAACGATCTGGCGCAGCAGCACCTGGATCGGCCATTTGTTGGAGTCGGTCAGGTACAAGATGGCGGTCATGTACGTATTCCAGTAGGTGACGGCGTAGAACAGCGAGATCGTCGCGATCGAAGGCAGGGCGAGCGGGAGCATGATTTTGAAAAAGATGCCGAGGTCGTTGCTGCCGTCGATCTTCGCGGATTCTTCCAGTTCGTCGGGCAGCGCCTGAAAAAAGTTGCGCATGATGATCAGGTTGAACGCGTTGACGGCGACCGGGAGAATGAGGGACCAGTAGGAATCGATCAGGCCGACGCCTTTGACGACGAGGAAAGTCGGAATCATGCCGCCGCTGAACAGCATCGAGAACACGACGACGAAGTTGATCACGTTGCGTCCTCTCAAGTAGCGGCGCGACAGCCCGTACGCCATCAGCGCGGTCAGCGCCATGCTGACGACCGTGCCGACGACCGTCACGCCGATCGAGACGCCGAGTCCTTTGAAAATGGTCGGGGTGGACAGGATGTAGCGGTAAGCGTCGAGCGAGAACGTCGTCGGGAACAAAATGAAGCGGTTGGACACGACTTCCTGGGTGGAAGCGAACGAACTGGCGATCACGTTAATGAAGGGCAGCAGACAGATCAGCGCGATCAGCGTCAGCACCGTATAGTTCGCGATATTGAACAACCGGCTGCCGAGCGTTTGCTTGCGTTTCGAAGAAGTATGCTCCATCTTGTGAACCTCCTTGAGTGGACTGGAATGCCTATTTCCACCCTAACAGCGGCTCCGCATTCCGTATATAATCCGCGGATCAGGAGATCGGGGGTATGGCCGGAATCCGGCGGATAATCATCAGCCCCGCACATAATCATCAGCTGAGTTCCGAACAGCGGAAAAGGCGCAGCCACGCGGTTTTGCAAGCGCTACCACGAGATGATTATATACGGAATGCCGACCGCGGCTTACGCTTGGGAAGCAATCGGAATTCAAAGCGAAAGCGAGGTTGGCAAACGATGACCAAGCCGGTGAACGTGTCCGATACGTCCCTGCTGAAGCTGGACGGTCGGACGGTGCGCAAAAGCCGTTTCGGGCTGCGCAAGCACATGCTGCTGTATTTGATGATCCTGCCCGGTTTTATGTATTTTGTCGTATTCAAGTATTTTCCGATGGGAGGTCTGGTGATCGCTTTCCAGGATTACCAGCCGTATCAAGGCATTCTCGGCAGTCCCTGGGTCGGCTTCAAGCATTTTACCCGGCTGTTTACCGAAACGACCTTTTTCATGCTGCTGCGCAATACGCTCGTCTTGTTCGCGCTCAATATCGTTTTCTTTTTCCCGCTGCCGATTCTGCTCGCGCTTATGCTGAACGAAGTGCGGCACAAATTTTTCAAAGGCGCGATCCAGACGATCATCTATATCCCGCATTTTATGTCGTGGGTCATCATCGTCTCTATTACTTACGTGTTCATGACGGTGGACGGCGGCGTGCTCAACGAGCTGCTGTCTTCGGTCGGGCTGCCCAAGATCAGCTTCCTGACGTCGCCCGAATGGCTGCGCACCGTGTACATCGGACAGATTATCTGGAAAGAACTCGGCTGGTCGACGATCATCTATCTGGCCGCGATTACCGTCGTCGATACCCAACTGTACGAAGCGGCGGAGATGGACGGAGCCGGACGGCTGCGCAAAACGTGGCATGTAACGCTGCCCGCTATCCGTCCGGTCATCATCACGCTGCTCATTCTCAAGATCGGCAGCACGCTTGACCTCGGGTTCGAGCATATGTACCTGCTGCTCAATTCCCTCAACCGCGAAGTGGCGGAAATTTTCGATACGTACATCTACACCGCGGGACTCAAAAACGGCCAGCTCAGCTACAGCACGACGGTCGGCCTGTTCAAAGGGTTGGTCGGTCTGGTGCTGGTCATGCTGTCCAACCGCCTCGCCAAAAAGATGGGGGAAGACGGCGTCTATTGACCCGCTTGCCTGTCCGCCGCGTTCAAGATCCGGCACGACCCAATTTATCCGAAGAAAAGAGGTAACGACATGAGAAAATCCGCCCAACAAGCCCGCAAGACCGGAGCGATTCTGCTGGGAACGACGATGCTTGCGCTGACCGCCTGCGGAGGAGGAAGCAGTCAGGGAGCCGCCGGGCAGCCGTACGACGAAAATTCGAAAGCGACGATCAGCTGGCTCAATATTTTGCATACCGCTTCGCCGCCGACCGACACCATTTTGACCAAAATCGAAGAAAAAACGAACGCCGATATCCAGTTCTCCTGGATTCCGGACGCTTCCAAAGAAGAACGGATCAATACGTCGCTCGCTTCGGATTCGCTGGCCGACATCGTCACGCTGACGCTGCTCGACAACTCCTCGGTGCGCAACTCGCTCAAGTCCGGCCTGTTCTGGGAAGTCGAACCGTACCTGAACGATTATCCGAATCTGGCGAACATCTCGGAAGACACGCGCCGCTCCGCTTCGATCGGAGGCAAACTGTACGGCGTGCCGTTCCAGAAAGACCTGGCGCGCAACGGCGTCACGATCCGCAAAGACTGGCTGGACAAGCTGGGACTGGAGACGCCGCGCACGACGGACGAACTGATGGAAGTCGCGCGGGCGTTTACCGAAGACGACCCGGACGGCAACGGCAAAGCCGACACGACGGGCTTCGTGGACCGCAGCGATCTGGTGTACGGCGCGTTCAAGACGCTGAGCTCCTACTTCGGCACGCCGAATATGTGGCAGGTGGGCGAAGACGGGAAGATGACGCCGGAATTTATGACCGAACCGTATTTCGAGACGATGGACTACATGAAGGCGCTGTATGAAAAAGGGTACATCAATCAGGATTTTGCCGTCACCGCCAAAACCGACCAGCAGCAGAAGTTCGCGCAGGGCCGGGCCGGCATCTACGTCGGGGCCATTTTTGACAGCAAAAACCTGCTCAACATGGCCAAAGGCATTCAAGACGATATGGAATTGGTACTCGTCAACGACATCACCTCGACCGGCAATGAAGCGGATCGCGCGATCTGGGCGGCCAACAACGGGATCGGCGGCCTGCTGGCGTTCCCGAGGTCGGAAGTGAAAGACGAAGCCGAACTCAAGCGGGTGCTCAAGTTCGTGAACGACCTGATGGACGAAGACAGCTACGCGCTGATGACGTACGGTATCGAAGGCACGCATTACACGGCCGACGATCAGGATGCGGTCACGATTACCGATACCGATCTGTGGCAGCAGGAAGTGCAGCCGTTCGCTTCAAGCCGTCCCAAAGAAAGCGGATACAAGATTCACGACGCCGATCCGCTCAAAAAGCAGTCCGACAAGCTGATCGCCGACAACGCCAACTACGCGGTGCTCAACCCGGCGTATTCGCTCGAATCGGAAACGTACAACACGCAGGGCTCCGAGCTGCAAAAAACGATCATGGACGCGACGTACAAATACATTCTCGGCGAGCTGGACCGGGCAGGCTTCGAAGCGGCAGTCGAGAGTTGGAAAAAGTCGGGCGGAGCCAGCGTGATCACCGAATATGAAGCCGCTTACAAAGAACAGAAATAAGGAGGGTGCGATTCAATGGAACATTCATCGTCAGCCAAGTCAACGTGGAGCGTACGAACGGCGGAATCGATCATGGCGCGCAGTCCCAAGCTGTATCTGTGCAACGGGCATAACGGCAAATGGTCGTACGATTACGGTGTCGTGCTCAAAGGCTTCGAGGCGCTGTGGTGCCGTACCGGCGACAGCCGGTACTTCCGCTATATCCGGGCACAAATGGATCATTTTATCGGGGAAGACGGGCAGATTCGCGGCTATGCGCAGGGCGAGTACAATATCGACCATATCAACAACGGCAAGCTGCTGTTCGCGCTGCATCAAGAGACGGGCGAGCGCAAATACCGTCTGGCCGCCGATCAGCTGCGCGCCCAGTTGGAGCATCATCCGCGCACGTCCGAAGGCGCATTCTGGCACAAACAGATCTATCCGTACCAGATCTGGCTCGACGGCCTGTATATGGGAGCGCCGTTCTATCTCCAGTACCAGCTGGAGTACGGGGGCGGCGCCGGAGTGGACGACGTGACCCGGCAGTTCATCCTGTGCGAGCAGCATACGCGCGACGAACAGACGGGGCTGCTGCACCATGCGTGGGACGAACGCAAGATCCAGCCGTGGTGCGATCCGAATACGGGCCGTTCGCCGCATTTCTGGGGCCGTTCGCTCGGCTGGTTCGTCATGGCGCTCGTCGACGTGCTGGAGCTGCTGCCGTCCGGCCATGCCGATACGCCGAAGCTGCGCCGCATCCTCGTCGATACGCTGACGGCGCTGCGCCGGTATCAGAACGCGGATTCCGGCGTCTGGTACCAGATCGTCGACTGCGGGCAGCGCAAAGGCAATTATCTCGAAGCTTCCGCTTCGAGCATGATCGTCTACGCCATGGCCAAAGGCATACGGCTCGGCGTGCTTGACGAGACGTGGCAGGAGCCGCTCGATCGCGCTTTTCGCGGCGTGCTGGACGAATTCGTGCTGGAGACGAAGGAAGGCTGGATCAACCTGAACAAAAACTGCCAGGTCGCCGGTCTCGGCGGAGCGGACCAACGCGACGGCACGTTCGCGTATTATATCAGCGAACCGATCGTGACGAACGATCAAAAAGGGCTCGGCGCGTTCCTCAAAGCATGCTCGGAATACGAACTTACGCGGCTTGAAGCGCAGGGCGGAGCGGGTACGCGGACGGAGCAAGGCGAGAAGCCGCGCGAAGAAACGGGTGCTCCGCTCGCAGCCGGCAGGGAAGGAGCCGATTCCTATGGCCCTCTATAACGTGCTGGATTACGGAGCGATGCCCGGCGGCGAAGCTTCGTCGACCGCGGGTATCCAGGCGGCGATCGACGCCGCCGCCCTGGCCGGAGGCGGCACCGTATTCGTGCCCGCGGGCCGCTACCATACCGGCTCGATCGCGCTGCGCAGCCGGGTCGAGCTGCGGCTTAGCCCCGGCGCCGTGCTGCACTTCGGCGCGGACCCGGCGGAGTATCCGATCGTCGATTCCCGCTGGGAAGGCGTCAGGCGCCGGGTCCATGCTTCGTGCCTGTACGGAGCCGATCTCGAAGACGTGTCCGTGACCGGCGGCGGCACGCTCGACGGCGGCGGAGCGCCGTGGTGGGACCGGCACCGCGGCGGTCCGGAACAGCTCCCTTACCCGCGGCCCAAGCTGATCGGGCTGGACCGCTGCCGCCGCGTCACGCTGCGCGACCTGAACCTGCGCAATTCGCCGAGCTGGACCGTCAATCCCGTCTTGTGTACCGACGTCACGATCGACAATCTGTCGATTCTCAATCCGGCCGATTCGCCGAACACGGACGGCATCGATCCGGAATCGTGCAGCGGCGTTCGCATCTCGAACTGCCATATCGACGTGGGCGACGACTGTATCGCGATCAAGTCCGGCACGGAAGAGACGCCGGAGAGAGTGCCGTGCGAGAACATTGCGATCTCCAACTGCACGATGCTGCACGGACACGGCGCGGTCGTGCTCGGCAGCGAGATGAGCGGCGATATTCGCAATGTCGTGATCCAGAACTGCGTGTTCAAGCAGACGGACCGCGGTCTGCGCTTCAAGTCGCGGCGCGGCCGCGGCGGCACGGTCGAAGATGTCCGGGTCAGCAATATCGTCATGGAAGACGTCATCTGCCCGTTCATTCTCAACCTGTATTATTTCTGCGGCCCGCGGGGCAAAGACCGTTACGTCTGGGACAAAAATCCGTATCCGGTCACGGAAGAGACGCCGCGGTTCCGGCGAATCCATTTTGCCCATATTACGGCGCGCCGGGTGCATGCGGCGGCCGGATTCCTATACGGGCTGGCAGAGATGCGGGTGTCGGAGATCACGTTCGACGACGTGGACATTTCGATGGCCGAAGACGCCGTCGCGGGCCTGCCGGCGATGATGGCCGATCTTCAGCCGATGCGCGCCCAGGGGTTCTTCCTCGGCAATGTGCAAGACGTGAGCTTTCACCGGGTTCGCCTGACCGGCCATGAAGGACCGGCTTTCCGGATCGAAAACGGCGAAGGCGTCGAGATCGAAGATTGCCGCTCGCGGGGCGCGGACGGATCGCCGCAGCAGCTCGTGGTCGAAGAACGGCCGGCCGGGGCGAATCGCTGAGCGCTGCCCATGACGAAGGGGGCACAAGAGAACGGCAGCGACACACCGGGAGCAGTAAGCCCGAAACAGAGGAGGGATAAACGATGCGGAACGATCCGCTGTGGGACTGTCTCGGCGACCTGCCGGAAGACCGCCCGGTCCGCGCCCGGCTGGTCCGGCGCGGCGAAAGCGACGGCTATAGACTGGAGTCGTGGATGCTCGAACTGAACGGCTTCGAAGAAGTGCCGGCTTACGTCGCGCTGCCGGCAGCAGGGCAGGGGCCGTACCCGCTCGTGCTGTTCAACCATTCGCACGGCGGGTTGTACGAACAGGGCAAGCGCGAACTTGTGCGCAGCAGCGCCTACCTGCAGCCGCAATCGGTCGCGCAGGCGCTGACTGGCCTCGGCTATGCCGTCGGCTGTATCGATATGTGGAATTTCGGGGAGCGCAGCGGCCGATCGGAGAGCGAGACGTTCAAGGAGATGCTCTGGAACGGACAAGTGCTGTGGGGCATGATGCTGCATGACAATCTCAAATTTCTCGATTATTTGTGCGGGCGGCCGGATATCGACGCCGCGCGGACCGCGACGGCGGGCTTGTCGATGGGCGGGCTGATGGCCTGGTGGTCGGCCGCGCTCGACAAGCGGATCGGCGTCACCGTCGACCTGTGCGGACAGGTCGAAGCCCGAGCGCTGATCGAGCGGCGCGGTCTGGACCATCACGGTCTCTATTCGTATGTCCCCGGGCTGCTCAAATCGTTCGAGACGCTCGACATCCAGCGGCGGATCGCGCCGCGTCCGCGGATCAGCCTGACCGGCCGGCACGATCGGCTCTGCCCGCCCGAAGGCGTGCGGCGGCTGGACCAAGGGCTGCGCGCGGTCTATGCCGAAGCCGGACGTCCCGCAGCTTGGCGCTCCGTCGCCGCAAGCGGCGGACACGCGGAGACGGCGGACATGCGCGAGACGTGGCTGGACTTTTTGCGGGAGCATCTGTGAAGAGGAAGGAGAAGCCAATGGAGCTGTGGGTCGGGCGCGAGCCTCTGTGCGAATACGCGACGATTCAGGATGCGGTCGATGCGTCGGAGCGGGACCATTCCGGAGCACCGGCCGCGATTTACGTGCTGCCGGGCGTCTACCGGGAGCAGGTCGTCGTCTATCGCTCGGAGCTGTCGATCGTCGGGATCGGGCACGTCGAAATTGTCATGGATCGGCATGCCCGCGAGCGGGGTGACGATGGGGAAGAGATCGGCACGTTCGCGACGCCGACGCTGTTTCTCGGCGGAAGCGGGCTGCGGCTGGAGAATATGACCGTGTCCAATACGGCCGGCCCGGGCGAACAGGTCGGGCAGGCAATCGCGCTGACGGCGCACTGCGACCGGGCGGTCTTCCGCTGCTGCACGTTCAGGGGGCATCAGGATACGCTGTTCACCGGCCCGCTCCCGCCTGCGCCCCAGGAGCGGAAGTCGTTCGGAGGCGTTCCGATCCGCGAGCGTCATGCGCGGTATCGGCAGCTGTACGTGAACTGCCGGATCGAAGGCACGGTCGATTATATTTTCGGCGGCGCCGAAGCCTGTTTCGAACGCTGCGAACTGCGCAGCCTTGCGCGGGCGGGCGGCGTATCCGGCGGCCCGTCCGGCAGCGCGTCTGACGGCGCGTTCGGCGGCGAACGCGGCGGATACGTGACGGCGGCTTCGACGCCGGAAAGCCGGAGCGCCGGCTATCTGTTCGCGGACTGCGTCCTGACCGCCGAACCCGGCGTGCCGGCCGGTTCGGTCTATCTCGGCCGGCCGTGGCGCGAACATGCGCGAACGGTGTTCGCGGGCTGCCGGATGGGCACGCATATCCATCCGGCGGGCTGGCACGACTGGGGCCGGCCGGAGCGCAGGCGGACGGCGGATTACCGGGAATACGGGACGCAGCCGCCGCCGGCTGCCGGGGAGCGGGCTTCGTGGACGGTGAGCGGAGCGGACGGCGCGTACGAAGCAGCGGATTGGAGCAAAGAGACGATGTTCGCGGACGACCGATTCTGGGAAGCGGATCGCGGGCCGGCGGCATATCCGAACATTCGGGGTGATCGGCCGACCGCGTTCAAAACGGAAAGGAGAGATCAGTTATGAGCGCACACGAACCACAAACTCCGCCTGCGCGGAGGCAGGACGCCGGGAGCGCCGGGAGCAGTCCGCTCGGGATCGTCGACGGCAGCTCCGATCAGGCGGCTGCCGATAACACGCGTGGGATCATCGACGCCGATTCCGACAAGGCGGCCGCCGATAATTCGACCGGCAGCCCCGGCGACAACTCCGATCAGGTGTTCATCGATAACCCGGTCCTTCAAGGGTTCAATCCCGATCCCTGCATGATCCGCGTGGGCGGGACGTATTACGCGGCCGTGTCTTCGTTCGAGTGGCTGCCGGGCATCCGCATTTATGCGTCGGACGATCTGGCGCATTGGGTCCACCGGACCGACGTGCTGACGGACCGGCAGGTGGACCTTGCCGGCAATCCGCATAACTGCGGCATCTGGGCGCCGCAGCTCAGCTACGCCGACGGTCTGTTCTACCTGATCTACACCGATGTCAAAAGCACGCGCCGCCCGTTCAAGGACGTCCGCAATTACGTCATCACGTCGCCTTCGATCGACGGGCCGTGGTCCGAGCCGGCCTATCTGAACGGGATCGGCTTCGATCCGTCGCTGTTCCATGACGAAGACGGAACCAAATGGCTGCTGAACGTGCTGTGGGATCACCGGATCGCGGAGAGCAACAAATCGGTCGGCATCACGATCCAGCCGTACGATCCCGGGCTTCGCCGGGCGGTCGGGCGTCCCGTCCGCATCTTCGCCGGCACGGAACTGCGCAAGACCGAAGCGCCGCATCTGTACCGGCGCGGCGACTGGTATTACCTCGTCACGGCCGAAGGCGGCACCGGCACGGGCCATTCGGTGACCGTGGCCCGGTCGCGGCAGCTGTACGGCCCGTACGAAGTCGATCCCCGCAATCCGATGCTGACTTCGAGCGATCGGCAGGATTGGCCGCTTCAATGCGCCGGCCATGCCAGCCTCGTGAGCACGCCCGGCGGAGACTGGGTCATCGCCCATCTGTGCACCCGGCCGATCGAAGGAGGCTACGCGATTTTGGGACGCGAGACGGCGCTGCAGCGCGTCGTCTGGGACGCGGACGGCTGGCTGCGGCTCAAGGACGGCGGACATACGCCGCAGCTGCGCTTCGAACTGCCGGCGGAATACGCGGCGCAGCTGCGCGGCGCGGCCGCTCCGGCCGGAAACGGACCGTCTCGCGGCTCAGCGTCCGACACGGCCGCAAGCACTCCGCCGATGCTGCCGCCGACGCGTGCGCGCGCCGCGCATGTGTTCGCGGACGAATTCGACGGCCCGGCGCTGCAATCGAACTGGAACAGTCCGCGCCTGATGCCGGGCGGCGCCTGGTGTTCGCTGGACGCCCGGCCGGGTCATCTGCGCCTGACGGCGGGCGAATCGCCGCAAAGTTTGTTCCGGCATCATCTGCTCGCCGTCCGGCAGACCGATATTGCTTTTCGCGCCGAGACGGAGCTTGAGTACCGGCCGGAATCTTTTTTGCAGATGGCGGGGCTGATGATGTATTTGTGCGAGTCGCGCTATCTGTACGCTTTTGTCAGCCATGACGAGGAGCAGGGACGCGTCTTGTCGATCATGCGCGCCGAAGAAGATCACTTCGAGCTGGAACCCCCGATTCCGATCGCGGCGGACGGTGCAATCGGGCTCGCGGTCGAAGTCGACGGCGTACGGGCCGCGTTCCGGTACCGGACCGATCCGGACGGCGAATGGCGCAATATTGGAGGTTCGTATTCCATCGGATTTCTGTCCGGCGGATTCACCGGCAGCTTCGTCGGCATCGGCGTACACGATATGGAAAGGCTGCACGGAAGTTATGCGGACTTCGCCTATTTCCGTTACGTCGGCAGGAATTGAGTCAGAGCAGCGTACGGAAAAAGCCGCGGGATGTTCCCGCGGCTTTTCGTTTGCGGCGAAAAAGGGGCGGCCGACAGCGTTTTTTTGATCCCGTGCATAAAAATAAAGCTTTGGCCTGCCGCGTTCGGCGTCCCGTTCGGCCTCGAACAGGACGCGACCGGGGGCTTTTTGGCTATCGGAAAACAGGTTTTCGCGGAAATACTTAAAGCGTTTTCGAATTTTTTTCGGCTTAATCGCCGAAATTCGCCAAAGAAGCCGAATAATCGAGAATGCGAGACTATTTGAATTAAATGAATACGCTGACAACGCCAGCCGAATGCTGAGCCGTTTCATTGGCAAAATATGCTTTTTTACTCGCTTTGCCGGGATAAAAGCAGGGTGATAAACTGCATTATGCCAAACATATGTATCTTTATACGGAATGGGGTCCCGGCCGCTTCAATCGGAACCCCGACAAACGAGGAGGAAAGACATGAACGTTCTCAGGCGACTGCAGGACTATTACTGGGAGAAGAAGGCGTATATGTTCGTCTCGATTCTTTTTCTGGCAATCGCCACTGCTCTGGGGTTGGTCTACCCCAAACTGCTTCAAATCCTGATTGATGACGTGATTACGCCCCGCAATTTCGAAGGGGTTCCCCAGCTTGCGCTGGCCGTGGTCGGCGTCGTGACGCTCAAAGCGATCATGCAGTTCATGCATGGCTTCTTCGGCGCGCGACTTGGTAACTTTCTGGCTTACCGGCTGCGCGACGCGTGCTACGAGAAGCTGCAGTTTCTGTCGTTCCGCTACTACGACACGGCGCGCACAGGCGATCTGATGTCCCGCCTCACCGGCGATCTCGAAGCGATTCGCCTCTTTATCGGCTTCGGCTTCGCCCAAATCCTCAACCTGTTCCTGATGGTCGGCTTCGGCGCGGCCATGATGCTCTCGATCAACTGGCAGCTGACGCTGTGGACGCTGATCACCATCCCGCCGCTCGTCTTCGTCGCGCTGCGCTTCGAATCGCGGATCCATCCGGCTTTTCAGGAAATGCGCCTTGCGCTCGGCTCCTTGACGACGGCGGTGCAGGAGAACGTGACCGGCGTGCGCACGGTCAAAGCGTTCGCGCGCGAACCGCACGAAGTGAACAAGTTCGCGGTGCGCAACGACCGCTACAAAGACAACCAGCTGCACGCTTCCGGGCTGTGGAGCCGCTACTTCCCGGTCATGGAACTGCTCGCTTCCGGCTGCGCGGTGCTGCTGCTCGGTGTGGGCGGCACGATGGTCGTGCGCGGCACGCTGACGGTCGGCGAACTGGTCGCCTTCTTCAGCCTGATCTGGTATATCATCGGACCGATGTGGGGGCTCGGCTTCCATATTAACAACTACACGCAGTCCGAAGCTTCCGGCGAACGCGTGCTGGAAATTCTGGATCGGCCGTTCGACGTGCGCGATAAGGAAGACGCCGTTTCGCTCGATAGCGACGCCGTTCGCGGGCATGTCACGTTCGAAAAGGTCGGCTTCGCCTACGGCAACAAGCTGCACGCCGTGCACGATATCAATCTCGACGCGCCTCCGGGCAAAGTGATCGGCCTGCTCGGCGGAACGGGCGCCGGCAAATCGACGATCATTCAACTGCTGATGCGCGCTTACGACGTGACGGAAGGTTCCGTCAAGCTGGACGGCATCGACGTCCGCGACCTGCGGATCGAAGACCTGCGGGGGCAGATCTCGACCGTGTTCCAGGAGACGTTCCTGTTCTCCTCGACGATCAAGGGCAATATCGGTTACGGGATCGGCGACGTGCCGATGGAAGACATCGTTCGCGCGGCCAAGCTGGCCAAAGCGCACGACTTCATTATGGAAATGAAGGAAGGCTACGATACGGTCGTCGGCGAACGGGGCATGGGCTTGTCCGGCGGCCAGAAGCAGCGGATCGCCATCGCGCGCGCCCTGCTCAAAAATCCGAAGATTCTGATTCTCGACGACGCGACGAGCGCCGTCGACATGGAGACCGAGCACGAGATCCAGGCCGGCTTCAAGGAAGTCATGAAAGGGCGCACCACGTTCATCATCGCGCACCGGATCTCTTCGCTGCGCCATGCGGACGAGATTCTCGTCCTCAGCGAAGGGCGCATCGTGCAAAGAGGCCGGCATGAGCAGCTGATCGACCAGCCCGGCCCTTACCAGGAAGTGTACACGATTCAATACGCGGACCATATCGCCCAGACGACGGCGCCGGCGGAAGGGGAGGCCAACCTGTGAGCACGCATAGCGAGAAATTCAATCCCAAATTGGGCAAAAAAGCGCAGGAAGATCCGAACCGCAGCCGCTTCGTGTACAAGGACGACGACGATATCGACAAAGCGTTCAACTGGAAACAGTTTGCCCGCCTCTTTTCGTATATGCGCCCCTACGCCAGGCAGATGCTGCCGCTTATTCTCCTCATGACGATTCTCGGCACCGTCACCAAGCTGGCGGTTCCTTACCTGACCGGCGTGCTCGCGATCGACGGAGCGATCAAGAACAGCGACCTGACGCTGCTCTACATCGTGACGGGCACCGTACTCGCCCTGTATATCGTGCAGTGGATCGCCAACGTGTTCCGGATCAAGTACACGAATATCATCGGGCAGCGCGTCATCTACGATATCCGTTCGTCGCTGTTCACGCATATCCAGAAGCTGTCGTTCAACTTCTTCGATAAACGTCCGGCCGGTTCCGTGCTGGTCCGGGTGACGAACGACGTCAACTCGCTGCAGGACCTGTTCACGAACGGCGCGGTCAACGCGATGATCGACTGCGTGCAGCTGGCCGGCATCATGGTCATCCTGCTGCTGATCAACTGGAAACTCGGCCTCGCGGTCATGATTACCGTGCCGATCATGTTCTTCATCTCCACCAAGCTGCGCCAGAAGATCCGTATGGCCTGGCAGGACGTGCGGCTCAAAAACTCCCGGATCAATTCGCACTTGAACGAAGCGATCCAGGGCATTCGGGTCACCCAGGCGTATACGCAGGAAAAAGAAAACATGAAATTTTTCAGCGGCATGAACGCGGACAGCCGCAAATCGTGGAACCGCGCTTCGACGATGAACCAGGCGTTCGGCCCGATGATCGAAATTACGGGCGGCGTCGGTTCGATGATCCTGTTCGGGTACGGCACGTACCTGATCCAGCAGGGCGAAGTGACGGTCGGCCTGCTCGTGACGTTCGCCAACTACGTCGGCAACTTCTGGGACCCGATCAACCGGCTCGGCCAGATGTACAACCAGCTGCTCGTCGCCATGGCTTCGTCCGAACGGATCTTCGAGTTCCTCGACGAGAAGCCGAGTGTCGACGACAAGCCGGGCGCGCAGGCGCTGCCCAAGATCAACGGCAGCGTCAAGCTGGAAAAAGTCATTTTCGAATACGAACCGGGCCGCCAGGCGCTCAAGGGGATCGATATCGAGGCGCAAGCGGGGCAGTCGATCGCGCTCGTCGGCCATACCGGGTCCGGCAAGTCGACGATCATCAACCTGCTCAGCCGCTTCTACGACGTCACCGAAGGCACGGTCAAGATCGACGGGATCGACGTGCGCGACGTCAAGCTGGAGAGCCTGCGCGCGCAGATCGGCATCGTGCTGCAGGACACATTCATTTTCTCCGGCACGATCCGCGAAAATATCCGGTTCGGCCGGCTCGACGCGACCGACGAAGAGATCGAGGAAGTGACCCGGGCCGTCAAGGCGCACGATTTCATTATGGCGCTGCCGGGCGGATATGATACCGAAGTCGAAGAACGCGGCAGCGCGCTCTCGATGGGGCAGCGGCAGCTGCTCTCGTTCGCCCGGGCGCTGCTGGCGGACCCGCGCATTCTGATTCTGGACGAAGCGACGGCGAGTATCGACACCGAGACCGAGCTGAAGATCCAGGAAGCGCTCAAAGTGCTGCTGCAGGGACGGACTTCGTTTATCGTGGCGCACCGCCTCTCGACGATCCGCCATGCCGACAAGATCATCGTGCTCGACCACGGCGAGATCAAGGAGCAGGGCACGCACGCGGAACTGGTCAAGCACGGCGGCATTTACGGCGGTCTCGTCGAAGCCCAATTCCGCTTTTTGTAACCGGACGACCGATCCAGAACATTTCCAGTAACTCCATTCGAAAAAAAGAAAACCTGCGACAATTTTCGCAGGTTTTCGCCTTTTTTTCATAAAAATTTGAGTGGTCGGGGTTGCAATTCAGACGCCCAGCACACAAAATAGAAAAGGACAACACAAAAAGGCGTAGGAGTTGGTCAACGATGTGGGGGGCTCCATTATCCGCGGACGCGAAGAAAATGATGCTTCTCGGCAGCGGTGAACTGGGCAAAGAAGTCGTGATTGAAGCGCAGCGGCTCGGCGTGGAATGTATAGCGGTCGACCGCTACGCGGGCGCGCCGGCCATGCAGGTCGCGCATCGCAGCCACGTGATCGATATGCTGGACGCGCAGGCGCTGCGGGAGCTGATCCTGCGCGAGCGTCCGGATCTGATCGTGCCGGAGATCGAAGCGATCGCGACGACCATGCTGCAGCAGTTGGAAAGCGAAGGATTTCGGGTCATCCCGACGGCTACGGCCGCGAGGCTGACGATGGACCGCGAAGGCATTCGCCGGCTGGCCGCGGAGACGCTTGGTCTGCCGACGGCGGCGTACCGTTTCGCGGACACGCTCGAAGAGCTGAAGCGGGCCGTGTCGGAACTCGGCGCGCCGTGCGTCATCAAGCCGCTGATGAGTTCGTCGGGCAAAGGGCAGAGCGTGCTCCGCACGCCCGAAGACGCGGAGACGTGCTGGCAGTTCGCGCTGGAAGGCGCGCGCGCCAAGAACAGCACCCGCGTCATCGTGGAAGCGTTCGTGCCGTTCGAGAGCGAGATTACGCTGCTGACGGTGCGAAGCGTGTCCGGAACGACGTTTTGTCCGCCGATCGGGCATATCCAGCAGGACGGCGACTACGTGGAATCGTGGCAGCCGCATCCGATGGACGCCGCCAGGCTTGAAGAAGCGAAGCGTATCGCCACGGTCATTACGGACGAGCTGGGCGGATACGGGCTGTTCGGCGTCGAGCTGTTCCTGACGAAGGACGGCGTCGTATTCAGCGAAGTGTCGCCCCGTCCGCACGATACGGGCATGGTTACGATGGCCACGCAGGATTTGTCGGAATTCGCGCTGCACGTCCGGGCGATTCTCGGGCTTCCGGTCACGGAAGTCCGGCTGCTCACGCCCGGCGCCTCGGCCACGCTCAAAGCGAGCCGGGCAAGCGAACGTTTCAAAGTCGGAGGTCTGACGGAAGCATTGAGCGTTCCGCGTACCCAGGTTCGGGTATTCGGCAAGCCGGATTCAAAACCGGGACGCAGAATGGCCGTCGCGCTCAGCGCGGCGGAAGATGTGGAGACTGCGCGGAACCGCGCTCGCGAAGCGGCCGGTCTGCTAAAAGAGGAGTATTCGGATGACAACTAACGTACTTGAAAAAACAGCGGATCTTCGCACGGCTTCATGCGGCGACGCTGCCGTTCTGACGGAGCTTATGCGCAAACTGTCCTACCCTACGACGCCGAGCGTCATGCGGGAGCAGTTGGAGAGCCGCGAGAACAATCCGAATTACCGAACTTATCTGGCGGAACGCCACGGCAAAACGGTCGGCATGATCGCGCTGCGCCTCATTCCCGCCCGCGGGAAAGAACCTCAAATGGCGCAAATCGCCGGTCTTGTCGTCGACGAAGACTGCCGCGGCTGCGGCATCGGGCGTCAGCTCGTCGAACAGGCGGAAGCGTGGGCGGTCGAAAGCGGCAGCAAGCTGCTGTTCCTGACGGGCATCAACCGGGAAGAACGCCTCGGCGCGCACGAATTCTACGCGCGTGCCGGCTTCGAGAAATACGGCTGCAAGTTTATCAAGTCGCTCCAGACAAACACAAACATCCAATAAAGCCATCCCCTTCGGTTCCGGCTCTTTCGAGCGGAGCCTTTTATTCGATAGGAGGAACAACTTTAGTGCATACACAAGCAAAAAACGAACGTCCGTACGAAGCGGGTGCCAAGCCGCATCCGAAGCAGGGTTCGAAGCGTCAAGCCAAACGGTGGAAAACGCTCGCCCTGAGCGCCGTGCTGGCCTGCGGCGGATGGTTCGCCGCCGTGCCGGCCGAGCAGGCCCATGCCCAAAGCTTTTACCAGTCGGCCTATGCCAAGACGACGACCGACAAGTCGCAGTTTACGACCAAAGTCGTCTATCTGGTCAATCTGGAACGTCGCAAAGCGGGACTCAAACCGCTCGTCGTCGATGCCAGAACGGCAGGCGCTTCGCGCGTGAAAGCGGCGGACATGTCGAACAGGGGCTATTTCGACCATACGTCGCCGACGTACGGCTCGCCGTTCAACCTGCTGAAGTTGAAGCAGGTCTCGTACCGGGCGGCGGGGGAGAACATCGCGCTGGGACAGCGTTCGCCGGAAGCGGTCATGCAGAGCTGGATGAAAAGCGCCGGCCACCGCAGCAACATTTTGAATCCGAACTTTACGTCGATCGGGGTCGGCTACTATAACGGACACTGGGTTCAGCTGTTTATCGGCTGAGCCTTTCCGGGGGAAACCATGCAAAAAGAGACCCAACCTCTGCAGAGGTCGGGTCTCTTCGTTATATGAGAGAATGGGACATGTAGGACTTGAACCTACAACCTGTCGATTAAGAGTCGAATGCTCTACCAATTGAGCTAATGTCCCATATTTACGGTAACGGCCGCCCCGTTAAGTGACTGCATCTCTTGCTGGCGACAAGAAATATCTTATCACAGGCTGAATAGATCTGGCAAGCTTTTTTTGAAAAAAAGTTAAATCGGCGTCGAACTTCGTTTGCAAAGCGCGAAGCAAACCCGTATGTTAAAATTAAAGAAGATCCGGCGAAGCCTTGATTCGCCGATCAGGCAGGGAGGAACGGCATGAATTCGTGGAAATGGATCTGGCGGACGACGGCCACGCTGTCGGCCGCGGCTACGCTGCTGCTGGTGTTCGGCTTCGGCTACGGGGCGCGGGAACTTATCTTCCCGCAGGCGAATCCCGCCTCGGCGCAGGCGGAGGCCAACGCCGAGGCGCCGCTTGCGCAGCGCGAGCCGGCGGAAGAAGACGGCGCTTACCGTATCGCCGCGATCGGCGATTCGCTCGCGAAAGGGACGGGAGATGCGACCGGGCAAGGATTCGCGCGCCGTACGGCGGCGCTGCTCGATAACGAAAGCGACCGGGAAGTCCGGTTCTTGAACAATCTGGGTATCAACGGCATGACGACCGGCGAACTGCTGGAGGAACTGGACAAGCCGGGTGTCCGGTACGTATTGAAGGAAGCGAACGTGATCCTGCTCTCGATCGGGGCGAACGACCTGTTCCAGGGCGGAGCCGCGCTGCAGACCGGTACCGGCTCTCCGAGCGCCGCGGCGCTGGAGCAGGCGCTGCCGGGCACCGAGAAGCGGCTGGGCGAAGCGCTCGGCAAGCTGCGCGAGATCAATCCTTCCGCACGCATCGTGTATATGGGGCTGTACAATCCGTTCGGCGATATTCCGTCGCTGCGCGAAGCCGGAGACGCCGGCGTGACGAAATGGAACGCGGCGGTGTCCGAGCGGATGCTGGAGGGAGACAATATGCTGCTGACGCCGACGTTCGACTTGTTCCAACGCAATCCGGCGGCTTATTTGTCGTTCGACCATTTTCATCCGAATGCGTTCGGATACGAGCGGATCGCCGAGCGCGTCGTGCAGGGACTGCAATAAAACGGGGAATAAATCGGGAATCGGGTGTGCAAACAGTCATGCCGCGCGAATCCGGGCCGATATGAAGTAGGGAGAGGACGATGACGAATGCAACAGTCACCAGGCGGTTCCGTGCTGCATGTCCGCGATCTGAACAAGCGCATCGGACGCAGGACGATTATCCACAGCATCAGCTTCGACGTGCGGGCAGGCGAAATCTTCGGGTTTCTCGGTCCGAACGGCGCGGGCAAGACGACAACGATCCGCATGCTGGTCGGACTGATCAAGCCGACTTCCGGCAGCGTGGAAATATGCGGCTTCGATATGCGCAGGCAGCCCGAAGAAGCGCTGAAATACGTAGGTTCGATCGTGGAAAATCCGGAGATGTACCCGTTTTTGACCGGCTGGGAGAACCTGATGCATTTCGCGCGCATGCAGGACGGCGTCGGCGAAGACCGCATTCGCGAAGTGACGGAACTCGTTCATCTGGGCGGCCGAATCCATGAGAAAGTGCGCACGTACTCGCTCGGCATGCGGCAGCGCCTCGGCATCGCGCAGGCGCTGCTCGCCCGGCCGAAGCTGCTCATTCTGGACGAGCCGACCAACGGCCTCGATCCGAAAGGCATCAAGGAAATGCGCGCCTTCATCCGCGAACTCGCGGCCGGCGGACTGGCGGTGTTCGTATCGAGCCACCTGCTCAGCGAGATTCAACTGCTGTGCGACCGGGTCGCCATTATCGGCGGCGGCCGCGAGCTTGCGGTCGGCTCGGTCGAAGAACTGATCGGCACGGGCCGCGGATTGATTATCTGGGACGCGGAGCCGAGAAGCCGGGCGCTTGAGCTGCTCGGCGAATATGCCGATATCGCGGTCCTTGACGACGCCGCGGCGGCCGGGCTCGACGACACGGCCGCCGCGCTGCTGAACGAACGCAGCATCGTAACGGAGACGCCGGAAGAACGCGTGACCGGGGTGCTCGAACGCATGGTGCGCGAAGGAATCGCCGTAAGAGGCGTTCACCGCGTCGCTCCGACGCTGGAACGCTTTTTCCTGCAAACGACGGAGGGGGAAGGCATCGAGTGAAACGGTTTTGGGCCATGGTACAGAACGAAGTCGTCAAAATAGTCAAAAAGAAGCGTTTCTACATTGTTCTGCTGATCCTTGCCGTGATGGTGCCGATTTTCAGCTACGCGCAGATGCGGCAGTCGCTCGAACGGCAGGAGAGCTACGGCAGCGACTGGCGCCTCGAAGTGCAGCAGGCCATTATCGACAACCAGAATTCCCTGAGCAGCGACCGGGTGCCGCAGGAATGGAAAGTGTACCGGCAGATCTATATTCAGCAGATGCAGTATTACCTCGACAACGACGTCAATCCGAACGAACCGGGCGGCGTTACGTTCACGCGCGAATTCATTAACAATTCCGCTTCGCTGTTTCTTCCGCTCATGATTATGACGATCGCGTCGGACCTCGTCTCGTCCGAGCGGACCGGCGGCACGATCAAGATGCTGCTGACGCGTCCGATCCGAAGATGGAAAGTGCTGCTGAGCAAACTTACCGCGCTGCTCATGTTCGTCTCGCTGATCGTCGTGAGCGCCTACGTGATCTGTTACGCGATCGCGGGGTTATTTTTCGGCTACTCGGGCTGGACCATTCCGATCTTCACCGGGTTCGTGCTGAACGGCTCCGACGTCGATCTCAGCTACGTGCAGGCGACGCCCCAGTGGCAGTACCTGCTTATGCAGGCCGGGCTCGTCTGGTTCGTCGGCACCGTCGTGGCGCTGCTGGCGTTCATGGTGTCCGTCCTTGTGCGCAGCACGGCCGCGAGCATCGTCGTCATGATGGCCGCGCTTATCTCGGGTTCGATTCTGGTCAACATGGCGTCTTCCTGGACAAGCGCCAAATATTTGTTTATGGTCAATCTCGGGCTGACGGAGTACCTGGCCGGCAATCCGGCGCCGATCGAAGGCATGACGCTGGGCTTTTCGTTGGCCGTGTTGGCGGTCTGGGCAGCCGTTTCCGTCATTATTTCTTTTATCGTCTTTACGAAAAGGGACGTTTTGACTTAGAATGGGAAGAGCAAAATGAAAACACTTGTTTGCATTTCGGGATCTTGAGGTTCCGAAGGCAAAGGGCGAGCAAGAGAGAAAGAGGGAGAAATCATGGCCGAACAGATCGATACGGTGGAACAGACAGAGGCACGGATCGTCGAAGGATACGGCGCGGACGATATTCAGGTGCTCGAAGGCCTGGTTGCCGTCCGGAAGCGGCCCGGGATGTACATCGGAAGCACGAGCGCGTCGGGCCTGCACCATCTGGTATGGGAAATTATCGACAATTCCGTCGACGAACACCTGGCAAAACATTGCGACCGCATCGACGTGTCGCTCAACAAAGACGGTTCCGTCACGGTGCGCGACAACGGCCGCGGCATTCCGACCGGCATGCACAAGAGCGGCGTGCCGACTCCGCAGGTCGTCTACACGGTCCTGCACGCCGGGGGCAAGTTCGGCGGCGGCGGATACAAGAAGTCGGGCGGCCTGCACGGCGTCGGGGCTTCCGTAACCAACGCGCTGTCCGAATGGCTGGAAGTTGAAATTTATCGCGACGGCAAGATCCATCGCCAGCGCTTCGAATATCGCGTGGACAAAAAAGGAATCGAGCACGTCGGAGAGCCGGCAACGGGACTCGAAGTGCTCGGCAATACGAGACAGACCGGAACCAAAGTCACGTTCAAGCCGGATATTCGCGTCTTCAAGAGCGGCATCTCGCTCAATTACACGACGCTTGCCGAACGGCTGCAGGAGATCGCGTTCCTGAACTCCGGGCTGCGCATCGTGCTGACCGACCACCGGACAGACAAGACGGACGAGTTCTACTACGAAGGCGGCGCCAAGCAGTTCGTCGAATTTTTGAACGAAGGCAAGGAAGTGCTGCACGAAGTCGTGCGGTTCTACGCCGAGAAGGACGAGATCGAAGTCGAAGTGGCGTTCCAATACAACGCGGGGTATACCGAGACGATCGCTTCGTTCGTCAACTCGATTCCGACACGCGGCGGCGGTACGCACGAAACGGGCTTCAAAACGGCTTATACGCGCGTGCTGAACGAGTATGCGCGCAAGACCGGCGTCCTGAAAGAAAAAGACAAAAACCTCGAAGGCGGCGACCTGCGCGAAGGCATGATGGCCGTCATCAGCGTCAAGATGGGCGACGTGGAATTCGTCGGCCAGACCAAAGACCAGCTCGGCAGCGCCTCGGCGCGGAGCGCGGCCGACTCGATCGTCTCCGACAAGACGGCTCAGTTCCTCGAAGAAAATCCGCAGGTCGCGCAGATTCTGATCCGCAAATCGGTGCAGGCGGCTCGGGCCCGGGAAGCGGCGCGCAAAGCGCGCGACGAGATGCGCACGGGCAAGAAGCGCAGCGAAAGCTCCAACCTGAACGGCAAGCTGACGCCGGCGCAGTCCAAAGACTTCACGAAGACCGAACTGTTTATCGTCGAAGGCGATTCCGCGGGCGGTTCGGCCAAGCAAGGACGAGATTCCAAGATCCAGGCCATTTTGCCGCTCAAAGGCAAGCCGCTCAACCCGGAAAAAGCCAAATTGGCCGAAATTCTCAAAAACGAGGAGTATCGGGCGATCGTCTCGGCGATCGGCGCGGGCATCGGCCCGGAATTCGCCGTCGAAGACAGCAATTTTTCCAAGATCGTTATTATGACCGACGCGGATACGGACGGCGCGCATATCCAGGTGCTGCTGCTGACGTTCTTCTACCGCTACATGAAGCCGATGATCGACCAGGGCAAAGTGTATATCGCCCAGCCTCCGCTGTTCAAAATTACGCGCAAAGGCTCCCGCAAAAACGAAGTGTCCTACGCCTGGAGCGACGAGGAGCTGGAGAAGCTGACGAAGAACGCCAAAAACTTCGAACTGCAGCGCTACAAAGGCCTCGGCGAGATGAACCCGGACCAGCTCTGGGAGACGACGATGGACCCGACGAGCCGTACGCTGCTTCAGGTGCAGATCGAAGACGCGGCCAAAGCCGAGCGGCGCGTATCCACGCTGATGGGCGACAAAGTCGATCCGCGCAAGCGCTGGATCGTCGAGCACGTGGACTTTACCGAAGTCGAAGAATAAGCGACAGAAGGAGTTTTTTAACCAATGAGCGTACCGGAAGAACAATTCAAACCGGCTTTTCTCGAAGAAGTGGTCGGCGACCGCTTCGGCCGGTATTCCAAATATATTATTCAGGACCGGGCCATTCCCGACGTGCGCGACGGGCTGAAGCCCGTTCAGCGCCGGATTTTGTACGCGATGTACGAATCGGGCAACACGCCGGAAAAAGGCTACCGCAAGTCGGCCAAAACGGTCGGCGACGTCATGGGCAACTATCATCCGCACGGCGACTCCTCGATCTACGAAGGCATGGTGCGGATGGCCCAACCGTGGAAAATGGCGCATACGCTTGTGGACGGACACGGCAACTGGGGCTCTATCGACGATGATCCGGCGGCAGCCATGCGGTACACGGAAGCGCGCCTGTCGACGATCGCGATGGAAATGCTGCGCGATATCGACAAGCGTACCGTCCAGTTCAAGGACAACTTCGATAACACGGCCAAAGAACCGGTCGTGCTGCCGGCCCGTTACCCGAACCTGCTCGTCAACGGCGTCAGCGGCATCTCGGCAGGCTTCGCGACGGAGATTCCGACGCATAACCTGCGGGAAGTCATCGACGCCTGCATCGCGGTCATGGAAAATCCGGACATTGACCTGGACGGCATCATGCAGCATATCCAGGGTCCCGATTTCCCGACGGGCGGCATCGTCATGGGCGAAGCGGGCATCCGCGAAGCGTATTCGACAGGACGCGGCAAAATCCAGGTGCGTTCGCGCACGGAGATCGAGAATCTGCGCGGAGGCAAGCAGCAGCTCGTTATTACCCAGATTCCGTATCAGGTCGTCAAAGCCCGCCTCGTTACGGCGATGGAAAATATCCGGCTGGAGAAAAAGGTCGAAGGCATCGCTGAAGTGCGCGACGAGAGCGGCCGCGAAGGCATGCGCATCGTCGTCGAACTGAAGAAGGACGCGGACGCAAGCGGCATTCTGGCTTACCTGCTCAAGAAGACGGACCTTCAGGTCAGCTACAACTTCAATATGGTGGCGATCGTCAACAAAGCGCCGCAGCAGCTCGGCGTCAAGCCGATCCTGCAGGCGTATATCGGGCACCAGCGCGAAGTGATCACCAAACGGACATCGCACGAGCTGGAGAAAGCCAAAGACCGCTCGCACGTGCTCGAAGGTCTCGTCAAAGCGCTGAACATTCTGGACGAAGTCGTGGCGGCGATCCGGGCTTCCAAGAACCGTCAGGATGCGCAGAACAATTTGCAGTGGATGTTCGGCTTTACCGAGCGTCAGGCGGATTCCATTTTGACCCTCCAACTGTACCGCTTGACCAACCTTGAAGTGACGCAGCTGGAAAAAGAACATTCCGATCTCGAAAAGCGTATCGCGGTATTGGAAGGCATCTTGTCGAGTCCCCGGAAGCTGGACGCCGTCATCCGCAAGGAACTGACGGAGATCCGCGACAAATTCGGCATCGACCGCCGCTCCGAGCTGCAAAGCGAAGTCGAAGAGATCAAGCTGAACCTGGAAGTGATGATCCCGCAGGAAGAAGTGATCGTCTCGCTGTCGCAGGAAGGCTATATCAAGCGGACCGGCATGCCGTCGTTCACGCGTTCGGGCAGCGACCGGAACGCGTCCGGCGTGCGGGACGGCGATTATATTCGCCAACTGCTGGACGTCAGCACGCTCGATCGCCTGCTCGTGTTCACGCAGCGCGGACAATTCTACCTGCTGCCGGTGCATCAGATTCCGGAATTCAAATGGAAAGACAACGGAACGGCGATCGTCAACGTCATTCCGCTCGATAAGGAAGAGCGCATCGTCTCGATCATTCCGGTCAAGGAATTGGAAGAGTCCGAGCTGTCGCTGCTCTTTACGACCCGCAAAGGGCAGGTCAAGCGCACGATGCTGCGCGATTACGCGACCAAGCGCAGCGGCGGCATGGCGGCCTGCAAGCTGGGCGGAGACGACGAAGTGCTGCAGGTCAGCCTGAGCGACGGCAGCAAAGACCTGCTGCTCGTCACGGCGGAAGGCATGAGTATCCGCTTCGGCGAAAGCGAAGTGTCGGCCATGGGCCGGGTCTCGGCCGGCGTGCGCGGTATTCAGCTCAAGGAAGGCGATCAGGTCACGGCCGCGCTGCTCGTGACGGGCGACGACGGCGAGCTGATGGTTATCAGCGATCTCGGCTACGCGAAGCGGTCGATGCTGCTGGAGTATCCGTCGCAGAGCCGCGGCGGCAAAGGCATCGCGACGTTCGAATTCAAGGAAGGCAAGCGGGTCAAGCCGAACGGCAGCCGGCTCGTCGGCGCGTACAACACCCGCGCGGCGATGCCGGCGGTCGCAATCCTGTCCAGCGGGGAAAGACTCGAATTCCCGGCGGGCAAAGCGTCGCTGACCGAACGCAAACATATCGGCAAAGCGCTGCTGGCGATCGACAAGCCGGTCACGATCGTCGATCTGCTGCCTTCGTTCGAGAAGGAATAAAAGAAACACTCAATCTATCGACCCAGCACGAACATACAGGGGTCCGGCGGCTACTTTTGCGATAGCAGCCGGGCTTTTTTTGTATCAGGCGTAGGGATGCTTGGTTAAAACGGTAATCAAATCAAGGAGGGCTCAGTATGCCCCTAACGAGAAAAACGTCGAAAGGTCTTGCAAACGGCGTACGCAGTTCCGCTAAACATAAGCTTGCGCCTGCCTACAGGGAGAAACAGGGAGGTAAAGTAAAAGCACCTTCTCTTCGTTCAGTCCCAAAAAAGCCATCGGATCGGTATATACAGAAATCTCACGGTACGTCCGCCTTCGAAAGTACAGCAGTAGAAGAAAAAACGATTCCTGCTTACATGCAAGCATTCATTGGCAGCATCGATGACGCTACTGCAGCCAGATTGCTAGACGAACGACGCACATATGCAGCTGCTGACGACAATAGGCGGTAAGCTGCGGACATTTTAAGCGGATCATTTAGATAAGTGAACGCAAAAAAGGCCCCCTTGAAAAGGGGCCTTTTGCTTTCCGTATCGCGGAATTCATCTTGACGCATATTCCGTCACTCGCCGTGTTCCAGTTCGTCGCGGAGCAGCTTGTACACGTTGTCCGGCCACTGCGTCCACGGGGCGACGGCCGGGGGCATCGAGATCAGCAGCGTCGACGCTTTCGTGATCGGATGCGGGAAGCGCAGGCGGACCGACCAGAGCGCAATCTGCTCGCCCGGCTTCGTCTGCGACGCGCCGTATTTCTGGTCGCCGAACAGCGGGCAGCCGAGGCGGCTCATCTGGACGCGGATCTGATGCGAACGGCCGGTATGCAGCTCGACGCGGATCAGCGAACGGCGGCCGTCGTCGGCCAGCACGACGTAATCCAAAATGGCTTCTTTGGCGCCCGGCGTGCCTTTGGGTACGACCGACACCGTATTGCTGCGTTCATCCTTCAGCAGATAATCGACGAGCCGGCCTTCACGCTTGTGCGGAACGCCGTTCGTCACGGCCGCGTACGTCTTGCGGATCGCGTGCGTGCGCACCGCGTCCGACAGGCGCGAAGCGCCTTTGGACGTTTTGGCGAACACCATCGCGCCGCCGACCGGGCGATCGAGCCGGTGTACAAGACCGAGAAACACATTGCCCGGTTTGTCGTGCCGGAGCTTGAGATCGCGCTTGAGCAGCGTCAGCATATCGGGGTCGCCGCTTGCGTCTTCCTGCACCGGGATATTGACCGGCTTCACGACGCCGAGCACATGGTTGTCTTCCAGCAGCACGGGAACGGGAGGAACCTCCCGGACGTCGCCGTGCATCAGTTCGACTCCCAGCGACCGAGGATGCCGCATGGCAGCGTCAAGCCGGAACGGCTGATCGGCAGGCCGATTTCGCCCGCGCTGATCTGTCCGCCGTAACGCGGCTTCATCGTCATCTCCAGCATGTTCGACAGCACGGTCGGCGAGATGCCGGTCGTGTACGAGTTGATCAGCATGAACAGCGGGTTATCCGACAGAATCTGCATGCACGATTCAAGGAACGGATACAAGCTGGATTCCAGCTTCCATGTCTCGCCGTTCGGCCCGCGTCCGTAGGACGGAGGGTCCATGATGATCGCGTCGTATTTGTTGCCGCGGCGCTGTTCGCGCTGCACGAACTTGAACACGTCGTCCGTAATGAAACGGACCGGGCGATCGTTCAGTCCCGACAGCTGGATATTTTCTTTGGCCCATTGGACCATGCCTTTGGCCGCATCGACGTGCACGACGCTTGCGCCGGCGTAAGCCGAAGCGACCGTCGCGCCGCCTGTATACGCGAACAGGTTCAGCACCTGGATCGGACGTCCGGCGTTCTGGATTTTGTCCATCATCCAGCTCCAGTTCGTCGCCTGTTCCGGGAACAGGCCCGTATGCTTGAAGCTGGTCGGCTTGATATAAAATTTGAGCTTGTCTTCGTACGAGATCGTCCAGCGCTCCGGCAGCGACGACTTCCACGTCCAGCTGCCGCCGCCTGCCGAGCTGCGGTGATAATGCCCCGCCGTATCCCGCCACGGTCCGCTTTCGTCCGCGATCGGCCAGATGATCTGCGGGTCCGGACGCCGCAGGATCACGTCGCCCCAGCGTTCGAGCTTGTCGCCCGCGCCCGTATCGATCAGTTCGTAGTCTTTCCAGTTTTGAGCCATGTACATAGAGATTAAACCACCCTTATTTTGTCGTTGTTGCGCACGAATGTGAGAAAAAAGACTTTGTCGTTCGCTGTGATTCCCAGAGTATTATTGTACCCGAGCAGGGGGCAAAAAGCCAGAAATTCAAAAACAGTTGACATTGATAATCATTATCATTTATGCTGGGCCATATATAATTTCTTCGCTCGAAGAGATTCAGTTTTTAACAATCCAATCTGGAGGTCTGACCATGAGCAAACTGCTTCTCATCTATGCCAGCATGACCGGCAACACGGAAGAAATGTCCGAATTGATCACGAACGGGATCGAGCAGGCGGGCGGGGAAGTGACCGTCAAGCTGGTCGAAGATTGCAGCGCCGACCTTTTGCTGGATTACGACGGCATTATGCTGGGCGCTTATACGTGGGGAGACGGCGAGCTGCCGGACGAATACCTGGACTTCTATGAAGAGTTGGACGAAGTGGATCTGGCCGGCAAAAAAGCGGCGGTATTCGGCAGCGGCGATACGGTCTACGAACAGTTCGCCAAAGCGGTCGACCTGCTGCAAGACAAGCTGGCCGAACGCGGCGCGCAGATGGTGCTGGAGCCGCTCAAATTGGAACTCAATCCGTCGGGCGACGAACGGGAAGCGTGCCGCGCTTTCGGCAAAACGTTCGCGGGCAGCGCGGTCGGCGTATGAACGTCGTTCGGCATCGGCCGCCGCAGACGGCCGAACGCCCGGGGCTGCTGGAAGACCATCGGCTGGAACGCTGGCTGGCCTCGACCCGCCGGGAGCCGGCCGCACGGCCGCCGCAGCGCCGGCAGGAGCCGTATCACTGGACGCAGCGGGTGCAGTACGCCGTCGGCCACGCGGTCAATCGGTATTACGAAGCCGCGCCGAAGTTTCGGGAGCATGCGGATGCCGGGGAACTGGTCGATTACCGCTGGCCGCGCCGGATCGCCTATTTCGATTCGGAGGAGAGTTATTGGACACTCAAAGACCGGGTGACGCAGCATTTGCGCTCCTTTTTCGAAGAGAACGGCCATGAAGGGCAGCGTCCGGTTCTGCTGTACGAAAAGTTCGAAGTCCATGTTCCGGGTCTTGAGCTCGATCTGTCGATGATTTTCCAGTTGGCCTGGCAGGGTCAAGGCGGCGCGGGTCTGCATCTGCAGCGATTCGTCGTCGATGACGATCCCCGGGTGCTGGAAGGGTATCGCCACGCGGCCCGGGTGTTTTGCCGTCAGGCATTCGGAGCCGAACCTTCGAAGATCGAAGCGTATGCGGTGCTGAGCGGGGAACGGATCGTGTTGGACGCGGCAGACGATACATACGAAGATTCGCTCGATTACCTGCGCCTCGCCTACGGCGGCATGCACGAAGGCGGCGAAGCGGCATGTTCCTGCGGCCGCTGCCGCCAACAGCAAGAAGAAGAAGGAGCGACGGCGCGAAGCGCCTACGTGTGCTAAGCCGCAAGCCAAAAAGCTCCGCCCGTTAACGCGGCATGCGTTCGGGCGGAGCTTTTTTCGGAACTTTTTTTACGAAAAAAAGAACGTTTCGAAGCCTGGAGACGAAGCCGGCAGCGGGTTAGGCAAAAGCAAGCGCAAGGACAGGTGTAAAGCTGCGTCCGGAGCCGGGAAGCGGCCTGCGCGTCTGCTCAGCGCTTCAGTTCGTAATAGTCCTGCACCGTATAGGCGCGGAATCCGCACGATTCGTACAGGCGCAGCGCATGTTCGTTCTCCGTCTCCACGCCGATCAGGATCTGTTGGCCGCGTTCGCGTTCGCTGCGGATGACCTGGCGCAAAATGCTGCGTCCGATACCCTGACCGCGGTAAGCGTCGTCGACGACCAGACCGAAGATGCTGCTTTCTCCCGGGATGTCGTAGTCCAGCACGAGCGTCCCGACCGTCTCGCCGCGGCGCACGATCATGCTCCGTGTGCGGCTGGCGTTAGGCCGTTCCTCGTCGATCATGGACGACACTTCGGATTCCTTCATCTCGAATCCGTCCGCGTACAGGCGCGCGACGGTCGGGAAGTCTTCCGGCTGGAACGGGCGGTAAGAGACCGGCGTGCCGGGCGCTTCGTCCAGGCTGCCGGGCACGTCATCTTGCCATTTCATCTCGTATTCGGAAAACGAGTAGCGGCAGTGAAGCGTGCGCAGCCAGGCAGCCGCCGAATCCGACGCTTTGGGAGCGTTGAGCAGGATCGATTCCGCTGTGTCCAGCGCGCCCGACGCCAGCGCCTCGTTCCACAGCTGCGCGAACAGTCCCTGCCTGCGGCAGTCGGGATGCACCATGCCGCATACTTCGAACTGGTCGCCGAATCCGTACAGCGCGAGGAAGCCGATCAGCGCGCCGTCGGCGTCGTAGCGGAAATAGTCGAAGTTGTCGCTTCGGGTGTCCGAGCGGAGCAAATCTTCATTCAGTTTCAAAAAAAGACCGTCCGTCTGTTCGCACAAGCGCCGCAAACGTCTGATGTCGTCAAGTTGGGTAGTCGTAAGCAAAAGGAGTACCTCCGGCGGAGTCGTATTTTTCGATCGAATCCACTATAGCATGAACAGCGACAAAGCGAAGCGGGAAAAGAGGGCAAAGAAGGCCGGGACACGCCAAAAAACCGGAGGCGCCTGAAGCCGCGCGTCCGGTAGGGTACAGTGCCGCGCCGCTTACGCGCGAATGTCGATCGAGCCGCCAACGTGAGGCGCAACGCTCGTTTCGAGCATTTTGGCCATCTGTTCGCCCTGCTGTTTCGCTTGATCCATCGAGATGTTCATGACTTGAGTCGAAGCCTGCTGTCTGAACGCAGTCTGACTCATCGCCACGGAAAGTGCCGCGATATCCATATCGGTTCCTCCTCTCCGGCTGTCGGACGATTCGTCCGCCTGTACACAAGCCTAAGTAAGTTATCGGCCCGATAGAGCCGCGATGAAATAGGGCTTTTGTAGCGTTTGACTTTTTCAGGAAAATAGAATAGACTTAAAATTATGTGGACACTTGAATAATCACCAATGCACTTATAGCATGCTTTGAAGATCCGAATCGCACTGGCGCGGTCATCGGAGCCGCAAGGATGGAAGAGAGGTAGGGCTTTCGTTGTTTTAGATTTCAAAGAACGAAGCCTTTCACCGTATAGTGACAGCTCATGAATTTTAACGATACGATTTCGTTATGACACGCGCGATCCATGTTAATCGAGATTGCGCGACAGCAAGACTTATAACGGGCAAGACAACGGACGATGGTCTCCATGGGCATCGGTCCGGCGAACGTAATCGTTCGATTTGGCAAGAGTGCCGGCTTATGGCAAGCGCGGCGAACGGTAAGAGGTTTCTCCGGTTATTCAAGTGAAAGCGGCAGCGGCGCACTTTTTGCGTCCATTAAGCCCGCTAACAAACGGTCGTCCTTCGGGACGGCCGTTTTTGTGTATTTTTCTTTGGAATTTGCGTACTTTTTTACCGTTGAAAATATTGATTCCTGTACGAAATAGATTTATACTTATTCTAAGTTGAAAGTCTATGAGAATGAAAATCGATCACAAATGGGGAATAACAACATGAAAACGATAAATCTGACGACCCAGCGCCAAGCCATATACGACGTCGTACGCGAATCCGAAGATCACCCGACAGCGGCGGACGTCATGAACCGTCTGGTGGAACGCGGCCACAGCTTCGCTTACGGAACGGTCTACAACTCGCTGCGTTATTTGACCGACAAAGACCTGCTGCGCGAACTCAAGCTCGGAGAGACGGCCAGCCGTTACGACGCGCGGACAGACGACCACCAGCATATCGTCTGCGAAATTTGCGGCAAAGTGGACGAAGTGACGACCCCGATCCCGGAAGAGTGGATGATTCGGGTCGCGGAAGAGACCGGATACGAGGTGCAGGGCGCCCATATCGTGGTGGAAGGAGTGTGCGGAGCATGCAGAACCAAGCGGAAGAAATAAGGCTGCGCGACATGCCGTTTATGGAACCGGAAGTGTGCGAGATGACCCGGCGTATCATCGTCGTCAGTCCTTTTCCCGGACGGATGCACGAATTGATGCGAACGCTGATGGAAGCTTGTTTCGACGTGCTTGTATTTCATCGCTGGGAACATTCGGAAGCGGGAGCGCTGCAGCCGGATCTGCTGATCTTCGACGTCAGCGGATCGCAGGAACAGGACCCGGTCGGCGCTTTTCGCGAAAACAGACATCCGGTGCACGCGGCGGTGCCGACGCTGTTTCTCGTGGACGAGCGCATGCTCGAAGAAGGCGGCGCGACCGGCGGCCATGAAGAACTGCTCGTCTGGCCGGCGCGTCCGCAGGAAGGGCTGCATCACGTGCGCCGCATCCTGCGCGGCGTGACGGCGCAAAGCCCGTATGCGCCGGTCTCGCCGGACGAAGACAATGCGCGCGACCAGCTGATTTTCAAAGACCTGCGGATCGACCGCCGGCGCATGACCGTCTATCGAAGCGGCGCACGGATCGACCTGACCAAGACGGAATACGAACTGCTGCAGCAGCTGATCGAAGGACAGGGCAGCGTGCGGACCCGCGAAGACATGCTGAACCGCATTTGGGGCACCCAATACTTCGGAGGCAGCAACGTGGTGGACGTCCATGTCAAAAGTCTGCGCAAAAAGCTCGGCGACAGCGCCGGCCAGCCGCTCTACGTGGCGACCGTTCGCGGCGTCGGATACCGTTTGGCCGATTGAGTCCCGTACCCTGCGCATCCTGCCCATGAAGGTCGCGGCCGTGTGCTGCGCGCCTTCACGGGATCTTCACCAAACGCTTACGTGCTCCTCATGATCGACCGCCCGGCAAGATGGTAGAATTCGGTTAACGATTTAGAAGTGGTCTTATACCAATTCTAAATCTACTGAAAAATTGCAGTTTCTATCTTCGAACGGGAAAGGAAGATTACCAGATGACATATTCGAGACTGACGACCAACCAGGGCATGCCCGTAGGCGATAACCAAAATTCCAGAACGGCGGGACGCCGGGGACCGGCCCTGCTGGAAGATTACCACCTGCTTGAGAAGCTGGCCCATTTCGACCGCGAGCGTATTCCGGAACGCGTCGTGCATGCGCGCGGCGCCGGCGCGCACGGCGTATTCAAGACCGAGCACGGCATGGCAGACCATACGCGCGCCGCTTTCCTGCGGGAAGCCGGTCTGGAGACGCCGGTCTTCGTCCGCTTCTCGACGGTCATTCACGGCACCGGTTCGCCGGAGACGGCCCGCGATCCGCGCGGCTTCGCGGTCAAATTCTATACGCAGGAAGGCAACTACGACCTGGTCGGCAACCATCTGCCAGTGTTCTTTATCCGCGATGCGATCAAGTTCCCCGACATGGTGCATTCGCTCAAGCCGGACCCGCAGTCGAACCGCCAGGAACCGTCGCGCTACTGGGATTTTATGACCCGCATGCCGGAATCGACGCATATGATGACGTGGTTGTTCTCCGATCACGGCACGCCGGCCAACTACCGCGAAATGGACGGCTTCGGCGTGCATGCGTTCAAATGGGTGAACGAAGCCGGCCGCGTCGTCTACGTGAAATACAAATGGGAATCGAAGCAGGGCGTCCGCACGCTGAGCGCGTCCGAAGCGGTCGAGGTGCAGGGCCGCGATTTCGGCCATGCGACGCGCGATCTGTTCGACCGGATCGAAGCGGGCGATTATCCGGAGTGGACGCTCAAAGTCCAGATGATTCCCGAGGCCGAGATCGACGATTACGAATTCGATCCGCTTGATCCGACCAAAGTGTGGCCGGAAGATCAATTCCCGTTCCATACCGTCGGCACGATGACGCTGAACCGCAATCCGCAGAACTTCTTCGCGGAAGTGGAACAGGCCGCGTTCTCGCCGAGCGCGCTCGTGCCGGGCATCGAACCGTCGGAAGACAAGCTGCTGCAGGGCCGCCTGTTCTCCTACCCGGACACGCAGCGCTACCGGCTCGGCGCCAATTACTTGCAGCTGCCTGTCAACTGCCCGTACGCGCCCGTGCGCAACCATCAGCAGGACGGGGCGATGAACATGCGCAGCGACCTGCCGAAAGTGAACTACGAGCCGAACGGCGATGCGGACAGCCCGGTCGAAGATCATTCTTACCGCGAGTCCGAACCCGAGCTGGAAGGCCGCGTCACCCGTCAGAAGATCGCGAAGACCGACGATTTTGCCCAGGCCGGCATGCAGTACCGGTCCTACACGGCCCAAGAGCGGGACCATCTGATCGCCAATCTCGTGAACGATTTGAGCGTTGTGGATGAACAGACGCGGCTGCGCGCGATCTGCAACTTCGTGCGCGCCGACCGCGAATACGGCATGCGCCTTGCGCAGGGTCTCGGCGTGGACCTCTCCGCTTTTATGGGCGGCCGCTGACCCCGGCGCAAGTCCTGCTGCCGCGCGGCAGCAAGCCAGCATTTGCGCTTCTGCACGCAGTCCAAAAAGCCGGGTACGCATCTTCCGATGCGTACCCGGCTTTTTTTGTTGGATTCGTCTGGGTGGGTTTCTCTTGTTGGATTGCTCCGGGTTCGGTTCGCTGTGGCCTACTCCGTTACGATTTCGTGATTGTCCAGACCGGCCTGGCGGGCGACGCGGGCCAACTGCATTTTGATAATCGTCTGCGCCGGGCTGATCGTGAACAGAACGCGCCGGAAGCCGGTTTCTTTGTAACTGTGAAAAGAACCTTTGAGCTTCTCCACTTCTTCGGTGCCGAGCAGGTCCATGTCGCGGCAGTCCACGATCAGCGTAAAAGCCTGGGCATCGATCGAAGCGGCCATTTTGGCGTAATCGCGCGCGAAATTCTGATAATCCTGGGGCGTGAACGTCCCGTTGACTTTCATCTCGACCTTCTGGGTCGACTGATTCGTTCGGATCGAATAAGGAGCGTGCATCATTTGTCTGTTCTCCTGCCTCTCAAAAATGTTCTCGGTCTTCTCTTTTCTTATATCGGTCGGGCAAAAAAGAGAGTGAAGAGTTGGACGGGCAAATTGGCGCTGAACGGCGGCGTAAGGTAGAATGGGAGAATAATCACAATCGGAATAGGAGCCTACGCCATGAGATATCGCAATATGCAGGAATGTATCGCCGATCTGGAACAAGCCGGGCATTTGATGCGGGTCACGGAAGAAGTCGATCCCGAGTTGGAGATGGCCGCCATTCATCTGAGAACGTTCGAGGCGGGCGGACCGGCTTTGTTTTTTGAAAAAGTAAAAGGATCGAAATACGGCGCGGTGTCGAATCTGTTCGGCACGATCGAGCGCAGCAAATACATGTTCCGCGACACGTGGAAATCGACGCAGGAAGTGATCGCTCTACGCAACGATCCGATGAAGGCGCTCAAGCAGCCGCACCGTTACGCGAGCACCGGACTTGCGGCGCGCACCGCGCTGCCGATCAAGAAAGCCGGCCTGCCCGCGGATTTTGAAGAGATCCGGATCTCCGACCTGCCGATGATCAAAAGCTGGCCGAACGACGGGGGCGCTTTTGTAACGCTGCCGCAGGTGTACAGCGAAGACCCGGACAAGCCGGGCGTCATGAACGCTAACCTCGGCATGTACCGGATTCAGCTCAGCGGCAACGACTACGAGCCGGACCGCGAGATCGGGGTACATTACCAGATTCACCGCGGTATCGGGGTGCATCAATCCAAAGCCGCCAAGCGCGGACAGCCGCTCAAGGTGAGCTGCTTTATCGGCGGGCCGCCGGCCCATACGCTGTCGGCGGTCATGCCGCTGCCGGAAGGCTTGAGCGAGCTGACGTTTGCGGGGCTGCTGTCGGGCCGCCATTTCCGCTACAGCTACGTCGACGGGTTCTGCGTCAGCCACGATGCCGATTTCGTCATCACCGGCGAGATCTACCCGGACGAGACGAAGCCGGAAGGACCGTTCGGCGACCATCTGGGCTATTACAGCCTCGTGCACGAATTTCCGGTGATGCGCGTGCACAAAGTCTACGCGAAGAAAAACGCGGTGTATCCGTTCACGGTCGTCGGCCGTCCGCCGCAGGAAGATACGGCGTTCGGCGCGCTGATCCACGAACTGACCGGAGGCGCGGTGCAGCAGGAAATTCCGGGCGTCAAAGAAGTGCACGCCGTCGACGCGGCGGGCGTTCATCCGCTGCTGCTGGCCGTAGGCAGCGAACGTTATACGCCGTATCAGGCGGTGAAGCGCCCGGCGGAGATTTTGACGATCGCCAACCGGATTTTCGGGACAGGCCAGCTCAGTCTCGCCAAATATTTGTTTATTACGGCGGAAGACGATGTGCCGGTCAACGCGCACGACATCCCGGCTTTGTTCGCGCACGTGCTGGAGCGGATCGATCTGCGGCGCGACCTGCATTTCCAGACGAATACGACGATGGATACGCTCGATTATTCCGGTACCGGACTGAACAGCGGCAGCAAAGTGGTCTTCGCCGCTGTCGGCCGGCCGGTGCGCAAGCTGTCGGCCGGCGTGCCGGCGGCGCTGTCCGACCTGCCGGGCGGCTTCGGCCAAGCCGCGATGGCGATGCCGGGCATCGCGCTGCTGCAAGCGCCGGCGTTCGTCGATTACGCGTCGGCGGAAGCGGAGATCGGCGCACTGGCGCAGGCGATCGCCGCGCGCGGGCCGCTCGAAGACTGCCCGCTGATCGTGCTGTGCGACGATTCCGCCTTCATGGGCGCCGCGTTCGACAACTTCCTGTGGGCGGGCTTTACGCGCAGCAATCCGTCGCACGACATATACGGCGTGAACGCAGCGTACGACCACAAGCACTGGGGCTGCGATAATGTCATTATCGACGCCCGCGTCAAGCCGCATCAGGCGCCGCCGCTCATTCCGGACGCCGGCGTGGCGCAGCGCGTCGACCGGCTGTTCGAGCCAAGCGGCAGCCTCGGCGTGCTGCGCGCCCTGCGCCGCTGACGCTGGCGCAAGCGGGCTTCGCCTGCCGCCGATCGGCGCTTCATTTGCCGCTTATCGACGGCTTCCCGACGCCAGCAAAGCTTCTTCTCCAATCAAACCGGCTTTTCCCGTACGCATGCTGCGCCGGGGGAAGCCGGTTTTTTGTCGTCTTTTTCCGCAGGCCGGGGGTGATCTTCGTTCGTATACATCTCTTCTATAAGCGTATAGAAAATGTCTATTAGCGAAACGATTGACCGTGCGGCGATTGCGGTGGTAAGCTTCTTCTCAACCCGAAAGCATACCAAATACATCGGAATTGTAGATTTAATTATGGTTGTGTCGCATTTTGAGAAAAAGAGAGGCGGAGAGAACATGACGAACAAACGAAGCTTGAAATTCGGAGCGATCATTCACGGGGTAGGCGGAAGCGTTACAGGCTGGAGACATCCCGAAGTGCTCAGCGACGCCAGCGTCAATTTCGATTTCTACAAACGGCAGGCGCAGATCGCCGAAGCCGGCAAGTTCGATCTTGTGTTTATCGCCGACGGCTTGTATATCAACGAAAAGTCGATCCCGCATTTCCTGAACCGCTTCGAGCCGCTGACGCTGCTGTCCGCGCTTGCCGCCGTCACGAGCCGGATCGGACTGGTCGGCACGCTCTCCACTTCGTACAGCGAACCGTTCACGGTCGCCCGGCAGTTCGCTTCGCTCGACAAGCTCAGCGGCGGCCGCGCCGGCTGGAACGTCGTCACTTCGCCGCTGGAAGGGACGGCGCGCAACCATACGATTCGCGCCCATCCGGCGCATGCCGAGCGTTACAAGATCGCGGAAGAACATCTGGACGTCGTGCGCGGGCTGTGGGATTCCTGGGAAGACGACGCTTTCGTGCGGGACAAGGCATCGGGCGTCTTTTTCGATCCGGACAAGCTGCACCGCCTGAACCATCAGGGCGAATACTTCTCCGTCGAAGGTCCGCTCAATATCGAACGTTCGTCGCAGGGACAACCGGTCGTGTTTCAGGCGGGGTCGTCGGAAGACGGCAAAAGCCTGGCGGCGCGTTCGGCGGACGCCGTATTCACGGGGCATGAACGCTTCGAAGACGCGCAGGCGTTCTACCGGGACGTGAAGCGGCGCGCCGTCGCCAACGGCCGGCAGCCGCAGGACATCGCGATTTTGCCGGGCATCAATCCGATCGTCGGCCGGACACTCGAAGAAGCGGAAGCGAAGTACGAACAGATTGCTTCGCTCGTCACGATCGACAAAGCGCTGGAGTATCTCGGCCGCTTTTTCGACCATCACGATTTCTCGCAGTATCCGCTCGACGAAGCTTTCCCGGATCTCGGCGATCTCGGCAGCAACGCGTTCAAGAGCGGGACGGACAAGATCAAGCGCGACGCCCAAGAGCAGAAGCTGACGCTGCGCCAGGTCGCGCTCCGCTCGGCGACGCCGAAGACGACCTTCATCGGAACGCCGGAAGACGTGGCCGACCGGATTCAGCATTGGTTCGAAGGCGAAGCGGCGGACGGATTCATTATCCATACGGACATTCCGAGCGGACTTCAGACGTTCGTCGACACCGTCGTCCCGATTTTGCAGCAGCGCGGGCTGTACCGCCTCGATTACGAATTCGATACGCTGCGCGGCAATCTGGGCGTGCCGATTCCGGAGAACCGCCATACGGCGGCGCGTCTTGGCCAATCGGCCCGGGAGACGTCGATCGAAAGCGCCGGCGCCGACTGATTGGACAGGCTCCGCGCAGAGAGAACGTTTGCCGCATCGATTTATCGCGGCGGGGCTGAACCCTTGCTCCCGCGAAGATTTCGGCCCGCCGCCCTACATACAAAAAGGAGGTTGATCCCATGACGAACCCCGTCACGGAAAGCATCGCAACAACTGACCGATTCCCCGCATCCCCAAAAAGAAGGTTCAGACTGAGCTGCGCGCTCGGCGCACTCGCGCTTGCGCTGACGACGACGCTTGCCGGATGCGGTTCGTCATCGGGCGCAAGCACCGCACAGGCAGCCGCCGGCAGCAGCGGCGCGGCCGCTTCGGCTCCGGTCCAGGGCGGCGAATTGACGTATGCGCTGGCGACTTCGCCCGACACGCTCGACCCGCGCCGCAGCGGGCTGGCCGTCTCGGTCCGCGTGTTCGGCGCGCTGTACGACACGCTGCTCGTGCGCAAAGCGGACGGTTCGCTCGGCCCGTCGCTCGCTACGGAGTGGGAAGCGTCAGGCGACGGCTTGAGCTACACGCTCAAACTGAAGCCGGGCGTGAAGTTCCAGGACGGCACGCCGTTCAACGCGGAAGCGGTCAAATACAATTTCGACAGCATCATCGATCCGCAGACCAAAGCGGCGAACGCGCTGGCGCTGCTGCGTCCGTACAAATCGTCCGAAGTGGTGGACGAGCATACGATCAAGCTGAATCTGGAGACGCCTTCGCAGGCGTTCCTCGGCAATCTGAGCCAGGGCATGCTGAGCCTCGTCTCTCCGACAGCAGCCAAAAAAGACGGCGAAAATTTCGGCAAAAACCCGGTCGGCACCGGCCCGTTCAAGTTCGTCGGCTGGTCCGAGAACGCGGAGATCAAGCTTGCGCGCAACCCGGATTACGCCTGGGGCAGCGAAGAAGCGAAAAATACAGGGGCGCCTTATCTCGATACGCTGACGTTCAAGATCGTGCCGGAAGAAGCGACGCGGATCGGCGGCGTGCAGAGCGGGCAGGTGCTGGCCGCCGAGACCGTGCCGCCGCAAAACGTGGTGGCGCTGCAAAACGACCCCAACGCGCAGCTGCTTCAGACGAATACGATCGGCTTTCCGTATACGCTCTTTTTCAATCTGGAGCATGAGCCGTGGAACGAGCTGAAAGCGCGCCAGGCGGTGCAGTACGCGGTCGATCTCGATTCGATCGTCAAGACGCTCTATCTCGGCACGTACGAACGGGCCTGGTCTTCGATCACGCCGGGCATTCTCGGGTACGACGAATCGCTCGAAGGCAAGATCAAGCCCGATCCCGCCAAAGCGAACGCCCTGCTCGACGAACTGGGCTGGATCAAAGGCGCGGACGGCATCCGGGCCAAAGACGGCAAAAAGCTGACGCTGCATTACGTGGACGGTTCGCCGAACCGCGAGAAGCGCAACGACGTTGCCGCAATGATCCGCGAGCAGCTCAAAGGGATCGGGATCGAGACGGAAGTCGAGATTACGCAGGACATCGCGACGGTCGTCTACCAGAACTGGGATTACGACCTGTACGGCAACAGCCAGGTCAACAGCGATCCGAACGGGCTGACGTCGTTCTACCGTTCGGCCGGCGAAGGCCGGCGTACGCTGTCCGGCTTGTCCGATCCGCAGGTCGACGCCTGGCTGGACGAAGGCGCGGTCGAACCGGACGAAGCCAAGCGGGCGGAATTGTACAAAAAAGTGCAGCAGTACATTAGCGATCAAGCGCTGATCCTGCCGGTGTACGTGTTCCCGTACACGGTCGCCGCAAGCCGGTCGGTACAGGGCTTGACGTTCGATCCGTTCGGTTATCCGATCTTCAACGACGCGTACCTGAACAAGTAACCGGCCGGAGACCTCACGGTACTCCATACTTGAGCAAACGGAAGGAGGACCTGCCATGCTGCAGGCCATAGGCGCCCGGCTGGCCAGCTCGCTGCTGGTCATCGTCGGTTCGCTGGCGCTCGTCTTTTGTATCTTCAATTTGCTGCCGGGCGATCCGGTGCTGTCGATGGTCGATCCGACTTCCGTCAGTCCGGAAGTCATCGAGAACCTGCGGGAGCAGCTCGGGCTGAACCGGCCGTTCCACGAAAGGCTGCTGACTTATTTCGGCGATATGCTGACCGGCGATTTCGGCCGTTCGCTTGTCGGTTCCGAACCGGTGCTGCCCAAAATTTTGCACCAGATTCCCGCGACGCTGCTGCTGACGGCGGCCAGTTCGCTGATCGCAATCGTCGTCGGCGTCACGCTCGGCGTGCTGTCGGCTGTCCGCAAAGGCGGATTAATCGATCTGGCCGCCCGGATCGTCGGACTGTTCGGCATCTCGATGCCGACGTTCTGGTCGGGCATCCTGCTGATCCTGATCTTCTCCGTGCAGCTGAAATGGCTGCCGGCGATGGGATCGGACGGCTGGGCGACGCTGGTCATGCCGGCGCTTGCGCTCGGCTTCGTCGGAGCCGGTTCGATCGTGCGCATGGTTCGCGGCAGCATGCTTGACGTGCTCGGCGAACCGTTCGTCACGACGCTGCGGGCGAAAGGGCTGCGCGAGCGGCTGATCCAGGGCAAGCATGTGCTGCGCAACGCGCTTATTCCCGCGGTTACGCTGATCGGCATGCAGATCGGCGACATGTTGGCGGGAACGGTCATTATCGAGACGGTGTTTTCCCGCCAGGGCGTCGGACGGATTCTCGCCGACGCGATTATGGCCAAAGACCTGCCGGTCGTGCAGGGGATCGTCTTTTTCACCGCTATCGTCTATGTAGGCATCAATCTGCTGGTCGATCTGTCGTACGCGGCGATCGATCCGAGAATTCGACGGAGAGGAGCCAACTTATGAAGTTTTCGGCGGCTGCGGCCAAAACGAAGTCCGAACGCCTGCGGCGCATCCCGCCGTTCAAGCGCGCAGAAGCGGTTGGCGGAAGCGGCCGGGCGACCGGAAGCAGGTTCCGCTTACGCTCCGCCGACGTACTGACCGGAGCTGCGGCAGTCGCTGTCGCTTTTCTCGCCCTGTGCGCGCTTGTGCCGGGCTGGATCGCGCCTTATTCGCCGACCGAGATGAATACGGCCGCGATTTTGCAGGCTCCTTCGGCGCCGCATCCGTTTGGCACCGATTATTTCGGGCGGGACGTGTTCAGCCTGATCGTATACGGCACGCGGGATTCGCTGCTGATCGGCGCAAGTTCCGTGCTCGTCGGCGTTCTGATCGGCGGCACGCTCGGTTCGCTCGCCGGATACGTCGGCGGCCGGCTGGACGCGATCATCATGCGCTTCATGGACATTCTGCTTACCGTTCCCGGCATCCTGCTGGCGCTGACGATTGCGGCGGCGCTCGGGCCGGGACTACGCAACATCGTGCTGGCGATCGCCATTTCGTCGGTGCCGGGCTATGCCCGGGTTATGCGCGGACAGATCATGGGCATCCGCCGCCGGGGTTACGTGTTCGCTTCGCGGGCGCTCGGCGCCAAGCCGTCGTCGATCCTGCTCAAGCATGTGCTGCCGAACTCGGCCGCGCCGCTGCTCGTCATGGCGACGCTCGGACTCGGTTCTTCCATTTTGGCCGGAGCGGGCCTGAGCTTTCTCGGGCTCGGCGTACTGAAAGAAATTCCCGATTGGGGCGCGCTGCTGTCGCAAGGACGCGGCTATCTGACCGTAGCCTGGTGGATCTGCACGTTTCCGGGCCTGGCCATCACGCTGTTCGTGCTGTCGGTCAACCTGATCGGCGACCGTTGGCGCGATGCCGTCGATCCGAAGCGCAAAGGCAGGGCTTGAGCCGCTAATAGCATAAGGCGGATACAAGGAAATACACGCTTGGCAAAAAGAAGATTATGTCTGGAACAGAAAAACAGATACGGAAAGGGGAGGCGGCGACATGACAGCACGGCTTGAAGTGACGGACCTGACGATCGACGTGGATACGCCGCGAGGCACGCTGACCGCGGTATCGGGCATCTCGTTCGGGATCGGTCCGGGAGAAACGGTATGCCTCGTCGGCGAATCGGGCAGCGGCAAAACGATCGCGTCCAAAGCGATCATGCGCTTGACCGATTACGAGAACGGCCGGATCGCCGGCGGCAGTATCCGTCTCGGCGACCAGCATATCGAATCGCTGCCGCCGCATCTGATCCGCGATCTGCGCGGCCGCCGGATCGCGATGATCTTCCAGGAGCCGATGGCGGCGTTCGATCCGGTCTTCACGATCGGCAGCCAGCTGATCGAGACGATGCGCGCCCACCGGCGCGGGAAAAAGGCCGTGCTGCGGCAGGCCGCGATCGACCTGCTGATCCGGGTCGGCATTCCCGAACCGGAACTGCGCATGGAGCAGTATCCGGGCGAATTGTCCGGCGGCATGCTTCAGCGCGCGATGATCGCGATGGCGCTGTCCGGCGGACCGGAACTGTTGATCGCGGACGAGCCGACGACCGCGCTCGACGTCACGATCCAGGCGCAGATTCTGAAGCTGCTGGGCGAGCTCAAAGACAGCCTCGGCATGTCGATCCTGCTCATCACGCACGATCTGGGCGTAGCGGCCGAGATGGCCGACCGGATCGTCGTCATGTACGCGGGGCGCATCGCCGAGCAGGGCCCGGCCGCGCAGGTGCTGGGCCAGCCCCGGCATCCGTATACGATCGGACTGCTGAATTCCGTCGCGGCGCAGGGCAGCCTCGGAGGCCGGCTGCGCGCGATCGAAGGTTCGCCGCCGGGCCTTGCGGATATGCCGGATGGCTGCCGCTTCCATCCGCGCTGCGCGTTCGCGACGGACCGCTGCCGCGAGAGCGTCCCGCCGCTGAGCGACCAGGGCGGCGGCCGCCTCGCCGCCTGCTGGCACGCGGACGAATCCGCGGCCGCGGGCGCCGCGCAGCAAGCGGCGCCTGCGGCCTCGCCGCTGC
>NZ_VPFK02000022.1:0-13696 GCF_008634075.2 Saccharibacillus sp. WB 17
GTCCGGTGCGGCCGCGCCGGAATCCGCGCGGCGGTCCGCCCCGCCACCGCCCACCGCGCTATCGTCCGCCGCGCCGCGGTCGCGCTCGGCATCGGCGACGGCCTGCGCTTCGCGGATCGCCGCCGCGCGGGCGCTGCGTTGCGCTTCGGCCAGCTCTTCTTCGAAGCGGCTGCGCTCCTGCTTGTGCTGGCGCTTCAGTTCGGCCGATTTGGCGGCCGCCGCTTCGCGTTCTTCGTTCAGGCGGCCGACGAGCCGCCGCTCGGCTTCGAGTTCCTGCTCAAGCCGGGCGGACCGTTCTTGTTCGCGGGCCGCGGCGCGGCGCAGCTCGGCCGCGTCTTTTTCCGCGAGACGCGCCCGCTCTTCGTCTTTGCGGGAGCGCTGTTCCAGCGCTTCGATGCGCCGGTTCAGCTTGTCGATCCGGCGCTGTTCGGCCGCTTCGGCGCGGCTGCCCGATGCCGGGGATTCCGGCCGGGCTTCCCGAACTTCGAAGTCGCTCGTCGCCGGCGGGGAAGAAGGGACTTCGCTGGAAGCGAGCCGTTCCAGGCACCGCTGCGCCGCTTCGGCGCCGGAAGATTCGCCCTGCGCGGACGCGTGGAAATACAGCGCCCAATACAGATGCCATTTGCCGTACTTCTGCGTCCAGCTCCCGGGATCTTCGTCGAACCGTTCCGGGCTGAACGCCGGATTTTCGGCCGTCAGCAGCGGGCGCAGCTCCGGCAGCAGAGCCGAACACAGCTTGCCGCGCAGCTCCAGACTGCTTCGGGCCTGGGCGAGCAGATCGAGCATCGACTTGGCGAACAGCGCCTCCGGCCACTTGCGGGTGCTGCGGCGCGCGAACGGAAATTGAAGCGTCTGCGCCCATTTGCGTTTGGCCGACTCGTTCATCTCGCGTATGAGCGGCGGCACGTATTGGAGCGGAAGCATGGAGATTTGTTCTTCGGTCGCGGTCGGGACATAAGCTCCCCGGTCTGCGGACAGCGCAGCGCCGGCATCTGAAGCGGCCGGTCTTGCGGGCGCGGAAGATTTGATTCGTTTCATGGGCTCCTCCTTCTGGACGGACGGCCAATGCCGCAATAACCGGGGGTTAACGGCGTCGGCGTCGACGGTCATCCTTATTTCTATGGACTTAACTATAGCGAATTTTTACGTAAAGGAAACAAAAAAACGACATTTTTCTACAAAAAAATTAAAACGATAGATCAAAATGCTTTGAGGAGAAACAGACCGGAAAATTGTGCTATCCTTTATATCGATGAGTTGCCTTTTGTTTGACCGGGCCGTGACCCCGATTTATTTGATTTTGCCCGGCCCGATCCGGATAGAAAGCTGTGCGTTTTGGGTAAATCATAAGGATAAGGTTTTAGAGAGAGAACGTTTTTTTTAAAGGAGAATGACATTGACTGTGCCTCAAGTGCCCAACTTATCCGCTTATGCAAGAATTTATAATAAAATGGCGACCGGCATTCTGCTGCTGACTGCGGACGGCCGATGCATCGGTTCGAACCCGGCAATGCATCGGCTTTTCGGTCTGGAAGCGGACGAACTGCTGGGAGAAGGTTACCATCGGCTGCTTCGCACAGACCCCGACATCGCGCTCGATATGATCGATTCGTTGGATTCATGGCTGTCCGAGCCCCGGACGTTCGGACCGGTCGAGATCCGTCTGGCCCGCCGCGGCGGCGAGTCTGTCTGGATCGAGATCCAATGCGAACTGCCCGAGGAAGGCGACGACGCGCCTATCGTGGTCTATATGGACGACGTCTCGGACCGCCAACTTCACCCTATGCAGCCGAGCGACCATACGCGCGAAATTTATCGCCTGATCACGCAAAATATTCCCGACATGATCTCGTTCAGCAAACCGGACGGCACGCTGCTCTACGTCTCGCCTTCCGTCGAACGAACGCTCGGCTACACGCCCGAAGAGATGCTGGGACAGAACCGTACGGAGTATTACCATTCCGGAGACGCGACGAAAATGAAAATCGAAAATACATTGTTTGCGGAAAACAAATCGTTCGAACGCCGGGTGCTGCACAAAGACGGCAGCGTGCGCTGGGTCGACACGTCATTCCGGCTGCTGCACGATTCGAACGGGGAAGTCAGCCGGGTGCTCGTTATCGCCCGGGACGTGACCGAGCGCAAGATGAACGACATCGTGCTGGAAAAAGCGCAGCAGTTGGCGAATATCGGTTCGTGGTACTGGGACGTGCCGCAGAACCAGCTCGTTTTTTCCCGGGAGATGCGCGAGATTTTCGACTATGCGATCGAGCCGGTCGAATCCGGTACGGATTCGTTCGTAGGCGTGATCCATCCCGAAGACCGCACGAAGGTCGCAAGGCGGATTCGTGCTGCCGTGAGCAGCGGCGAAGACGGGGAGATGACGTATCGCATCGTGCTGCCGGGAGGCCAGGAGAAGACCATTTACGGCATCTGGCAGGTGTCGAGGGACAGCATGACGGGCGAACCGCTGCAGGTGATCGGAATCGTGCAGGACGTAACGCAGCGGGTACGGACCGAAGAAAAACTGCGCAGCAGCGAGAGCCGCTACCGGTCGCTGTTCCTGAACCATAATGCGGGCATTATCTCGATGGACATGAAAGGGCGGCTGCGGTCGGCCAATCCGGCGATGGAAGAAATGAGCGGCTACACGCTGGAACAGCTGCTGCGGCTCAGCGTCGGCATGCTGCAGCCCAAGGAATACGCGAAGCTGTCGGGCGAACATTTCATGAAAGCGAGAAAAGGCAAATCTTCGATATTCGAGACGTGCTTTTACCGTCGGGACGGTCAGCTGCGCCATATCAGCATTGCGTTCGTGCCGATCGACTCGGAACAGAAGCAGGAAGGCGTCTACGCCATCATCACGGACATTACGGAACGCAAGCAGTATATCGCGCAGATCGAAGAACTGAGCTATCAGCATTCGCTGCTGCTCAATACGGTATCGGAAGGCATCGTCGGCTTCGGCGCGGACGGCCGGGTCATGTTCGCCAATCCGGCGGCCGCTGCGATGCTCGGTTACGAAGGAACGGAAGTGGCGGGGCTTTCCTACAAAGAGATGATGCGGCAGGCGCAAACGCAGGGCAGCGCTTACGATACCGGAGGAACGACGCTGCTGGACGCGCTCGAATCGGGCGTGACGCAGACGCATCCGGAAGCCGTTTTCTGGCGCAAAGACGGTGGCAGTTTCCTCGTCTCGTATCAGGTGACGCCGATCTCGGACCGCGGGGAGCGCCGGGGCGCGGTACTCGTCTTCCGCGACGTTACCGGAGAGAAAGAAATTATCCGGGCCAAAGAATCGGCCGAACAGGCCGATCGTGCGAAATCCGAATTCCTGTCTATCGTCAGCCACGAACTGCGGACGCCGATGAACGGCATTATCGGCATGACCGACCTGCTGCGCGACAGCGAGATGCAGGGCGAACAGCGGCAGTATATCGAGATCATCCACGAGAGCAGCTACGCGCTGCTCAAGATTCTGAACGAAATTTTGGATATCAGCAAAATCGAAGCCGGCCGCATGGAAATCGCGCCGGAACCGGTCGAGCTGAGCGAAGTGCTAAGCGGCGTGCTGCAGCTGTTTGCGCCCCGCGCGGCGGAAAAAGAGCTGGAACTCAAGTACGACGCCGACGAGAGCATGCATCCGCTACCCGAGATCGTTATGGCCGACAGCGAGCGGCTGCGCCAGGTGCTCATCAATCTGGTCGGCAACGCGATCAAGTTCACCGATAGCGGCAGCGTGACAGTAAGCGTGTCGCCCAAAGCGTTCCGCGCGCCGAACGAGATCTGGATCGAGTTCGCGGTAGCCGACACGGGTATCGGCATCGCGCGTGCCAAGCAGCACCGGCTGTTCCAGCCGTTCTCCCAGCTGCACCCGATTCTGAACCGCAAATACGGAGGTACGGGGCTCGGCTTGTCGATCAGCCACAAATTGGTCGAGCTGATGGGCGGCACGATCTCGGTGGACAGCGAGGAAGGGGAAGGCGCTACGTTCCGCTTCCTGCTGCGTTTCCTGCTTCCGCAGGAAGAAGAAGAGCGTTTCGCCCGGCAGATCGACGCCCAAGAGCGCAGGACGCCTCTGCCCGAGAACATGCCTTTGTCCGCGGAAGCCGAAGCGCTGTCGAACCTGCGCATTCTCGTCGTCGAAGACCATCCGGTGAACCGTAAAGTGCTGCTGGCGATGCTGGCCCGGTTCGGCTGCGGCGCGGATCTGGCCGACAGCGGCGAACAGGCGATCCGGCTCGCCCTGACAGGCTCGTACGACCTGATCTTCATGGACGTCCAGCTGCCCGACATCAACGGCATCGAAGCGGCAGCGCAGATTCGGACCCAGCTTCCGCCGGGCCGCGTGCCGCTGATCGTCGGCGTCAGTTCACTCGTGCGCAAAGAAGACATCCAGCGCTGCCTGGAAGGCGGCATGGACGAGTTTATCGCCAAGCCGGTGTCGGCGCACGAGATCGAACGCGTGCTGAACGACGACCGTCTGCGGCCCGACCGCAAACGTTCGGATTCGACGCGCAGCTGATGCGCGACCCGCAGTTGAATTCGGCCTGAGCCGGATCGGCGTGTCGACCCTTGAACGCGGATAGAATGTTGCGCCACCCAAGCTTTGCCTGAATCAAGCGTCCCGCCCGGTCTTCGGATCGAAGCGGGACGCTTTTTGCTCTGCGCGCCTGCCCGGCTTTTCCTGTTCCGGCAACCTTTTCTGCGCGGCGCGCGTTCATAGGGAAAAGCGATCGTGCACAAGGAGGCGTATAAAATGGACGAGAAGAACGTTCCGAACGCGATAAACGAAATGAACGAAATGAACGGACCCCGGCAGCCCGCCGCGGGAAGCGGCAGCGGGGATTCGCTCCAGGCCGCGGACCGGCGTTTCGCCCGGGCGCTGAACGAATGGGCGTTCGAGCTGTACGAATCGATGGACGGCCCGGGCGGCGCCGGCGCTTCGAACGCGCCGCCCAACCGGATGGTGTCGCCGGCGGGCATCGCGTTCGCCGTGTCGATGCTGCGCGAAGGCGCGCGCGGCTCGACGGCGGACGAAATCGACCGCCTGCTTCATGGGCATGCGCTCGGTAGCGAGCGGCTCGGCGCAAGCCAGCGCAGGCTGCAGGATGCGCTGCTCGCCGCCGATCCGTCGGTCCGGTTCGAGATCGCCAATTCGCTGTGGAACCGCGAAAGCGATCCGCCTTATGCGGCGTTTGCCGAAGCGCTGCGGCGGGATTACGACGCGCAGGTCGGCGCGGTCGATTTCGACTCGCCCGACGCGGCGCTTGCGATCAACGACTGGGTGTCGAAGTCGACGCACGGCAAAATCGTGCAGTTGGCCGATGCCGCTGCGCTGCGCGGCCTGTCATTCTATCTGGCCAATGCGCTGTATTTAAAAGGCTCCTGGTCGGAGCCGTTCGATCCGCGCCTGACGCAGCCTTTTCCGTTTCGCACGGCGGACGGCGCGCAGATCGAAGTGCCGACGATGCGGCGGCAGGGGAGATTCGCCTACTGTGAGCACGGCGATTCACAGGCGGTCCGGCTGCCTTACGGAGATCGCGGGGCTTATGCGATGACGTTGATCCTTCCGGCTCCGGGTCATTCGCTGCAACAGCATAAGGCGCTTACGCCGGCCGGCTTCGCCCTGCGGAGCGGAAGCTTCAAGTCGACGCCCGGCACGGTCGAGCTGCCCAGGTTCAAGGTCGAAAGCGCGTTTGCGCTGAACCGGGTGCTGCAACGGCTCGGCCTGCGCGCGGCTTTCGATCCGGCGCAGGCCGATTTCGGCGGCATCTCGGCCGAGCAGGGCCGGCCTGTCGGCAGCCTCGTGCACAAGACGTTTATCGAAGTCGACGAAGAAGGCGTCGAAGCGGCAGCCGTGACCGGCATTGCCCGGGCGGGAGCCGCTCCGGCGCCGGAACCGCCGTTCGAATTGAAGTTCAACCGCCCGTTCTTCTTCGCGATTACCGAACAGGCGACCGGGCTGATCGTGTTTATGGGCGAAGTCGGCAGCCCGCTGGAATCGTGAACGGCGAGGACAGTCTTGCGCGCTTTTATGCCGCAGCACGCAAAAAAAGCCCCGCGGTTCAAGCCGCGGGGCTTTGTGCGTGTTACGTGCGGGGACCGAACAGGCCGGAGTTTCTCAGGCCGTCCCAGAATACGCCGAACTGCGGAATGTCGAGCTGCTGCCCGGCATCCGACAGCGCCGTTTGCGGGTCCGGATGCACTTCGATCATGATGCCGTCCGCGCCGGCGGCAAGCGCCGCTTTGGCACACGGAAGCATGATGTCTTTGCGGCCCGTGGAATGCGTCACGTCGACCATGACCGGCAGATGCGTTTCCTGCTTGAGCAGCGGAACGGCCGAGATGTCGAGCGTGTTGCGGGTCGCTTTTTCATAAGTACGAATACCGCGTTCGATCAGCATGATCTGCTCGTTGCCGCTGACCATGATGTACTCGGCCGCGTGCACGAACTCGTCCAGCGTCGCGGACAGGCCGCGCTTGAGCAGAACCGGAATTTTCGCGCCGCCCACTTCCTTGAGCAGTTCGAAGTTGTGCATGTTGCGCGCACCGATCTGGATCACGTCGATGTAATCGGCCGCGATTTCGATATGCGAAGGATGCACGATCTCGCTGATCGTCGCCAGACCGAACTCGTCCGCGACTTCCTTCAGCAGCTTCAGGCCGTCGAGGCCCATACCCTGGAAATCGTACGGGGACGTTCTCGGCTTGAATGCGCCGCCGCGCATAACCGTTACGCCGGATTCCTTGAGCGCTTTGGCGACCGTACGCAGCTGTTCGCGCGATTCGATCGAGCAGGGACCCGCCACGAGAATCGGGCTCGGTCCGCCGACTTCGACGCCTTTGAAACGGACGATCGTGTCTTCCGGACGCTTCTTGCGGCTGACGAGCAGTTGGCGCTTATGCTCTTCCTGCTGGATGTTCAGCGACGCTTTGAAGATTTCCTTGAACAGATGCTTCACTGTGCTGTCCGAGAACGGACCTTTGTTCAGGCCGGTAACGCGGTCGAGAATTTCTTTTTCGCGTTCCGGTTCGAATTTGGGCACGCCCTGGTTTTCTTTGACTTGGCCGATCTGGTGTACCAGTTCGGCGCGTTTGCTGAGCAGGTCGAGAAGTTGGGAATCGATTCCGTCGACGCTGGCCCGCAGCTGTTCCAATGTTTCATTCATGTCTGCATAGTCTCCTTTGCGCGGCTATCCATTTTCAAAACAGGGGGCGAGAGCGGCAAAAGCCGGCGAACAGGATCGGTCCTTCAGCCGCTGCAACGCGTTATTTCGAAACAGGATTAAAAGCGTATTTCTACACATTCTAATCCGGTTAGCGCATACATAGCAAGACGTGATAGATCTTTCGGTCAAAAAACGCCGGAAAAAGGACCATTTCTTTTGGATTCGGGCATGTTAAGATGGAATTGGGAACTTTACCCACTTGGAAAAAGCGGGCAAACGGGAGGGATACGGCATGATCATCGGCGTACCGAAAGAGATCAAGAACAACGAGTATCGGGTCGGCATGACCCCGGCTTCCGCCAAAGCGTACATCGCCGAAGGACACGAGGTCCGGGTGCAGAGCGGAGCGGGACTCGGCATCGGGTTTTCGGACGAAGAGTATACGGCGGTCGGAGCTGCGATCGCAGCCGACGCGGCGGAAGCGTGGGCGGCCGAGATGGTCGTCAAGATCAAGGAGCCGCTGCCGGCCGAATACGGTTTTTTCCGCGCGGGGCTGATATTGTACACGTATCTGCATTTGGCTCCGGAACCGGAGTTGACCCGCGCCCTGGCGGACACGTGCGTCACCGGTATCGCGTACGAGACGATCCAGCTTCCGGACGGAAGCCTGCCGCTGCTGACGCCGATGAGCGAAGTCGCGGGCCGGATGTCGATCCAGATCGGCGCTCATTTTCTGGAAAAATCGTCCGGCGGCAAAGGCGTGCTGCTCGGCGGCGTGCCGGGCGTGGAGCCGGGCAGGGTCACGATCGTCGGCGGCGGCACGGTCGGCGTCAACGCGGCGAAGATGGCGATCGGGCTCGGCGCGGACGTGACGCTGCTCGATATCAACGCGGACCGGCTGCGGCGGCTGGACGACCAGTTCGCGGGCCGGCTCAAGACGCTCATGTCGGACAAGCACAATCTGGAGACGGCTGTCGCCCGCGCCGACCTGCTCGTGGGCGCGGTGCTTATTCCGGGAGCGCGCGCGCCCAAGCTCGTCACCGAAGAGATGGTGCGGACGATGGATGCCGGTTCGGTCATCGTCGACGTGGCGATCGACCAGGGCGGTTCGATCGAGACGATCGACCGGATCACGACGCACGACGATCCCGTGTACGTCAAGCACGGCGTGCTGCATTACGCGGTCGCGAACATGCCGGGCGCGGTCGCCCGCACGTCGACGCTTGCGCTGAACATGGTGACGACGCCGTACGGCCTGCAGATTGCGAACAAAGGCTTCCGGGAAGCCGCGCGGGACAACCCCGCGATCGCCAAAGGGATCAACACATGCGCGGGCCATGTGACGTACCGGGCGGTCGCCGAAGCGCACGGATTGGCGTATACTGAAGTGGAAGCCATTCTGAGTGACAAGGGAGAGACTTTCGCATGAATCATATTTTCCGGCTCAAAGCGGACTGGAACGGCGGGCGCAACAGCACCGGCCGGATCGAAAGCGGACAGCTGCAAACGGACATTTCGATTCCCGAGCCGATGGGCGGACCGGGCGTCGGCACCAATCCGGACGAGATGCTGCTCGGCGCGGCGGCGACCTGCTACATCATTACGCTTGCGGCCATGCTCGAACGCTCTTCGATCGAAGTGGAGAGCCTCACGCTGGACGCGGAAGGTGTCGTGGACGTGACGAACAACATTTTCACATACCGCTCGATCACGCACCGTCCGCTGCTCGTGCTGGCCGGCGGGCAGAGCGAAGAAACGCTGGCCAAAGCGGAACGCCTGGCCCGCAAAGCCGAAAGTTCGTGCATGATTACGCGGGCGCTGCAGGGCAACGTCGAAGTGTCGGCCGAGCCGACCGTCACGTTTGCGCAGAAAGCGCATTGAACGAAAGCACGCCTACCGCTAAATGCAAAACTGGAAATTCCCGATAAATATACAGTATGGCGGAAAACGCAACATCGGGCTTCACCAAATAAGCAGTTTGGAAAGGACGGAAAAAGATGCAACCGCAGTTTCGGATCGAAAAAGACTTCCTGGGAGCCAAGCAGGTTCCCGCCGACGCGTACTACGGCGTACAGACGATGAGGGCGATCGAAAACTTCCCGATTACGGGCTACCGGATTCACGAGTCGATGATCCGCGCGCTCGGCATCGTCAAAAAAGCGGCCGCGCTCGCGAACATGGAAGTGGGGCGTTTGCAGCCGCATCTCGGCGCGCCGATCGTCGAGGCGGCGGGCGAAGTGATGGACGGGATCTGGGACGGGCAGTTCATCGTCGATCCGATTCAGGGCGGCGCGGGCACGTCGATCAACATGAACGCCAACGAGGTCATCGCGAACCGGGCGCTTGAGCTGATGGGCAAAGCCAAAGGCGATTATTTCCATCTCAATCCGAACGTGCACGTCAATATGGCGCAGTCGACGAACGACGTGTTTCCGACCGCGATCCATATCGCCGCGCTGTCGCTCGTCGAGAAGCTCGAAGACACGATGGAGCGCCTTCAGCGCTCGTTCGAGAACAAGGCGCGCGAGTTCGACCATGTGATCAAAATGGGCCGCACGCATCTGCAGGACGCGGTGCCGATCCGGCTGGGCCAGGAATTCGCCGCTTATGCGCGCGTGCTGGGCCGCGACCTGCACCGGGTTCGCCGTTCCAAAGAACTGCTGCACGAAGTCAATATGGGCGCGACGGCGATCGGCACCGGATTGAACGCGGACGTATCCTACATGGACGCGGTCGTGATCAAGCTGGCCGAGATCAGTGCCATGCCGCTGCGCCACGCCGAAGACCTCGTCGACGCGACGCAAAATACGGACGCGTACACGGAATTGTCCGGCGCGCTGAAGATTTGCATGATTAACCTGTCCAAAATCGCCAACGATATCCGTCTGCTGGCTTCCGGTCCGCGCGCGGGCCTGGCCGAGCTCAAGCTGCCGGAGCGCCAGCCGGGTTCGTCAATCATGCCGGGCAAAGTCAATCCGGTCATGTGCGAAGTGGTCAACCAGACCGCTTTCCAGGTCATCGGCAACGACCACACGATTTCGCTCGCGTCCGAAGCCGGACAGCTGGAGCTGAACGTCATGGAACCGGTGCTCGTGTTCAATCTGCTGCAATCGATCAGCATCATGAACCAGGCGCTGACCGTGTTCCGCACGCACTGCATCGACGGCATCGAAGCGAACGAAGCGAACTGCGCGGAGTATGTCGAACGCAGCGTCGGCGTCATTACGGCGCTCAGCCCGTATCTGGGCTACGAAATCTGTGCCCGTATCGCCCGCGAAGCGATGACGACCGGCCGTTCCGTGCGCGATCTGTGCCTGATGCACAACGTACTGAGCGAAGAAGAACTGGATATCATCCTGAATCCGTTCGAGATGACGAAGCCGGGCATCGCCGGTTCGTCGCAGCTGACGCGGGACTGATCCGCCGCGGCCGTTCGGATCAAGGTCGGGCCGCTTGGGCCGCGGACCGGCTGCGTTTGGCGCACGGCGGCGTACGTCGTGCATGCTGCGATCGAGGCCGTCGATCCAGGCTGCCGATCAAGGCCGTCAGGCAGGGCAGACCGCGCAGCTATCGCCGCTCAGGCCAAAAAGAGGTTCCCTCCGTGGAGGGAACCTCTTTTTTCATTATGCGGGGGCAGCCCGGTTCGCTCTGGGCAGAGAGCCGGGCTTGTGCGTGCAGCCGGGTTCGGCGTCCGCTTGCGCAGCTGCCGGGCCGGCCAAGTGCGCGAACGGAAGGGCTGCGGCCGTCTCGGACGGCCGACGCTTCGTTAGCGGCTGCCCTGCGCTTCGGGCTGTTGAGTCTGGCCGCTCAGTTCCATCGCTTCCGCGACGAGGCGGACCGACTTGATCCGCGCGTCGAGATCATGGACCGAAGAGACGATCATCAGCTCGTCGGTATGATACTCTTCCGCCAGCTCCAGCAGGCGCTTCTTCACGACGTCCTGCGTGCCGACGACGCGGTAAGCGCGCGTTGCGGCGATCTGTTCGCGGTCGTACGGCGTGTACGGATAATCCATCGCCGTCTGCACCGACGGCAGGTACGGCAGTTCCATGCCTTTGTACATGGCGAGGAAGAACAGGTCGGAACTCGAAGCGAGGCGCTCCGCTTCTTCCTGGGTGTCCGCGCAGACGACGGTAATCGCGGCAAGCGATTTCGGCTTCGGAGCCATCAGCGACGGCTCGAAGTTGTCGTGGTAGAACTCGGTCGCTTCGCGTCCGCCCGGCGTGCCGAAGAACTGCGCGAACGCGTACGACGCGCCGGTCTGGGCCGCCAGGCGCGCGGTGCCGCCGCTTGAGCCGAGCAGCCACAGCTGCGGCACGCTGTCGACCGAAGGCGACACGCTAAGCCCGGCGAAGCGGTGATCGGCCGGGACGGCGTCGTTCAGGTAAGCGATCAGGTCGATGATCTGCTGCGGATACGGATCGGCGCCGTGGTAATGGCCTTCCTGCAGGGCGCGGGTAGACAGCGGGCGTCCGCCCGGCGCGCGGCCTACGCCGAGATCGATCCGGTTCGGGTACAGCGCTTCGAGCAGGCGGAAGTTCTCCGCGACTTTATAAGCGCTGTAATGGGGCAGCATGATGCCGCCGGAGCCGAGCCGGATACGCGAAGTGTTGGCCGCCAGATGCGCGATCAGCACTTCCGGGCTGGAATGGGCGAGCGCTTTGGAACTGTGGTGTTCCGACACCCAGAAGCGGCTGAAGCCGAGCCGGTCGGCTTCCTTGGCGAGCGCGGTCGTCGCCTGAAGCGCTTCTCTCGGGCCGGAGCCTTCGGTGATGGTGGATTGGTCGAGCATGCCGATCTTAAGCATATATGGGTTCCCCTCTCAAGCGCGATTCGTTAGGAACAGCGCCGTGCGCGTAATAAATTTATCGTTCTGATACCTCTATCATATCAAATTCGTAAACATACGTCAAAAAATAACATACTATATAAAGTATAGTTAATTAGATGACTTTCCGTTTCCGCCGCGCACAACTATTCGCCGCCTGCGCGGTATACATAGGTAGACGATCCGCCTTGGCGGGCAGAGAACACGAGGGGGATTCAAGCACATGATATTCGAATGGAAAAAAAGCTTCGCCTGGAGCCGCGCCGCGCTGAGCGCCGGCCTGGCGCTGGCCATAGTCGGCGGCACGCTGCCGGCGCAGTCGGCGGACGCGGCGGGCGCTGCCGGAGCCGCCTCTCTTCCGGCGGCCGCAGGCCGAACGGCTATTTCGGCCGAGATCGACGGACAGCCGGCCCGGTGGGGGCCGAGCGTCTACACGTACCGTTCGCTGACGTACGTGCCGGTACGCGAAGGCGCCGTGTCGCTCGGGGCACAGGTCACATGGGACAAAGTCCAGCGCGCCGCGATCGTGACGCTCAACGGCGACGAACTGCTCTACCGTCCGGGCTCCGATACGGTCTCGATCAACGGCTTCGCCCTGCGCATGCCGGGCACGACGCGCTACGTGGACGGCATTTTGACCGTGCCGCTGCGCGGGCTGACCGAACCGCTCAAAGCGGACGTCGCGCCGGTATCCGGCCCGGGCACGCTGAAGCTGTCGCTGACGACGGATACGCATACGCAGGTCGATCCCGGCATGGAGCCCGTCGACGCTTTTTTGAAAACGCAAAATTTCTCGGGCAGCGTGCTCGTCGCCCAAAACGGCAGCGTCAAAATGCGCAAAGCGTACGGCGTCTCTTCGGCTTCGACACTCGTTCGGCCGACCGACCTTATGCGGCTCGGCTCGCTGACCAAAACGTTCACCGCCGCTTCCGTCATGAAGCTGGCCGAAGAAGGCAAGCTGAGCGTCGACGACACGCTGGCGCAGCATATTCCCGGTTATCCGCGCGGCGACGAGATTACGATCGGGATGCTGCTGTCGCATACGTCCGGCATCGCGCTCAATTTCGAGCGCAAAGAAGGCACCCCGCTTGCGGAGACGGTCAAAGAGATCCAGGCCAGCCCGCTCAAGTTCGTGCCCGGCACCGATTATATGTACAGCAACAGCGGCTACGTGCTGCTCGCTTACATCATTGAAGAGACGTCCGGCATGAGTTATCCCGAATTCGTCCAGTCGCAAATTCTCGAACCGCTTGGCATGAAGAACAGCGGTACGGCGACGCGCCAGACGAAGATTCCGACCGGCTACACGTACGATTGGCAGGAGAAGGCGTGGAAAAGCGTCGACGAGTATTATTTCTCGCCTTCCGGCACGGGCAGCCTGTATTCGACGCTCGACGACATGCTGATCTGGGCCGATTCGCTGAGCGCGGGCAAGCTGTTGTCCGAAGCGACGATGGATGCCATGTACACGCCGACGCCGTACAAAAATTACGGCTACGGCTGGATGACCGAAGGCGAAGGCGCCGACAAAGTCGTGTTCCATAACGGCGGCGGCAACGGCTATACGACCGGCCTGCGGCGCGGCCTTAGCGACGGGACCGTCGTCGTGCTGCTCGGCAATCTCGGCGGCCTCGACACGAATGCGATGACGGCGGCGATCCGCCGGCTCGCTTTCGATCAATAGCAAGCGCAAAAA
>NZ_VPFK02000022.1:13707-59119 GCF_008634075.2 Saccharibacillus sp. WB 17
GGTCCGACAGTTCCCACGAGCTGAGCGCCTGCCCGGTGAACGCCATCCGCTCCGGATCGGCGGCGAGCCGCGCCGCCGCCTGGCCGACGTACGCCGGCGTCTCCGAAGCGATAAAATGCGGCTCGGTCTTCACCGCGTCGCGCCAGTCGGCTTCGGTGACGCCGAAGTGGTCCAGCATCGCTTCCGAGCGCAGGAAGCCGGGCGTCAGCGACACGGCGGCGATGCCGTACGGCCGAAGTTCTTCGGCCATCGCCGCCGCCAGATGGATGCCGGACACTTTGGCCAGGCTGTAATACACGTTGCCCCGAAACCGGTAATCCGTGCCGTCCGTAATCTCCAGCACGATGCCGCCGGGACGGTCCAGCATCAGCGGCAGCATGAAGCGGGACGTGATCAGATGCGTATGCACCGCGCGCCGCTGGATCAGCAGGCCGTCTTCGAGCGAATGCTCCCACAGCTTGTGGTCCCAGCGCGTCAGGGCGTCGCCGCCCCAAATATCGTTGACGAGAATGTCCAGCCCGCCGCGTTCCGCGGCGATACGCTCCGCCAAAGCTTCGACCTGCCGGAGCTCGGTATGGTCGGTCCGGATCGCCGAAGCGCTGCCGCCGAGCGCTTCGACCTGTTCGGCCGTGTCTTCGATCGTCTCGCTTCGGTCCATGTCCGAGGCGGACGTTCTCGTCGTGCGTCCGGTTGCGTAGACGTGCGCGCCGAGCGCGCCCAACTGACAGGCGATTCCGCGTCCGGCGCCTCGTGTCGCTCCGGCGACCAGCGCCGTTTTGCCGCTTAACGGTTTGTGTATATCCGGCATGAATGCCACCTCTTTTCGAATATTCGTCGTCGGATCGGGGTCCGCCCCGGCCGAGGCCGGGCGAACTCTTGCCCGCTTTTCCACTATAAAAGATAATAGATGACAACCTTTGTCTTATATTAAAAAATGCCTTATATTAAAAAAGCAAATACAAAAAACGGCCGCACCCAACAAGCGGCGAAGGAGGACGACCCATGCGAGGCGACCGGATGCTCAAGATCGTGCTGCTGCTTCAGAGCCGGGGCCGCCTGTCGACGCGGCAGCTCGCAGGCGAGCTGGAAGTTACGCCCCGGACGGTCAGCCGAGATCTGGAAGCGCTTGGGCAGGCCGGCATTCCGATCGTGGCGCACCGCGGCCGCTTCGGCGGCTGGAGTCTGCTGGACGGGTATCGCAGCACGCTGACCGGCATGACGCCGAACGAGACTTCGGCGCTGCTGCTGCGGGCTTCGTCGGGACCGCTGCAGGATCTGGGCCTCGGCGGGCATTACGAGGCCGCCCTGCACAAGCTGCGGGCCGCCTATCCCGAACCGGAGCGGCAGGGCAGCGCTTTTCTGCGCCGGCTGCTGATCGACGAAGCCGCTTGGCACGGCCGCGCGCCCGGCGTGCCGGAAGCGCTTGAAATTTGTCAGGACGCGCTGTGGGCCGAGCGGCGGCTGCGATTCGGCTACGTCAAGGAGCAAGAAGGCGCCGCCGCGCCCGCCCCGCGTACCGTCGAGCCGCTCGGCCTCGCTGTCAAGCGAGGCGTCTGGTACGTCGTGGCCCGGGATCGCGGCGTGATCAAAACGTTCCGCGTATCCAGAATGATCAACGCCGAGCGTCTGGACGAGCCGTTCGACTATCCGGCCGACTTCGATCTGGCCGGCTACTGGCAGGCGTCGCTCGAAGCGTTCCCGGCCAAGCTGCCCCGGTACGAAGCGGAGCTGTCGATGCCGGCGCAGACGCTGGAGATCGTGCGCGCCGAACGGTACGTGCGGGTGCTGCGCGAAGAAGCGCTGGAGAGCGGCACCTACGCCGTGCGGGCCGATCTGGCCACGCCGGAGTTTGCGCTGCGCTTCCTGCTGGGGCTCGGAACGGCGGTAAAGGTGACCGGGCCGCCGGTGCTCAAGGACGCGGTCGCGCGGGAAGCGGAGCGGGTAGCCGGCCTGTACCGGCAATAATCGAAGAGAAGAGGGACAGGCATGATTTTGCACAAAGGAGAAATTTTGTTTCGCCAGGGAGACGACGGCAAGTATTTGTATCGCGTACATAGCGGGTTGTTCAAAGTCATGCGCCTGCACGAGAACGGCAATATCATCTTGTTCAACGTATTCTACGCCGGGGAAGTCGTGCCGCATCATTCGCTGATCAGTCCCAAAGAGACGCACGGCACCGCGATCGCGCTCGTCAGCAGCGAAGTGGAGCCGATCCTGGCCGCCGACTGGTACAAAAGCCTGGAGGAAAATCCCAAAAAGGCGCTGGAAATCGCGCTCCTGCTGCAGGACAAAGTGCGGTTCATGCAGCAGCGTATCGATCATCTGACGGCGGGAACGCCGGCGGAACGCCTCGCTCTGCTTCAGCACTGGATGAGCACGTATACGTACGGCCAGCCGCTGACCGACCTGCTGACGCAGGAAGAAATCGGCCAGCTGATCGGGCTTCGGCGCGAAACGGTCAATCGTCTGCTGCGCGCGGCCAAATGATTTTTGTGCGAAAAAAACATCATATTTTACATGAAAATGACAAAGGTCAGCATCATTCAGTCGCTTCGGCTTCGTTTTTGTGGTAAAATAGTTTAAAAAGGTGACCGAGCTGGGTAAGTAATGCTCAGACTTCACCATCCAACCACAGAAAGGATCAGGATACCATGAGTCCCCGAAGGAGTATTCCCCAAAGGACAATCTGGAAACGTTACGATCTCTCCTATACTTAGCGCCTTTCGTAGATAGTTTGTCGGACGACCGTTATTGACAAACGCTGCGAAAGGAAGGGAACCACCCATGCGAAGGACGAATGCCTCGCGGTTTTCTTCTCTGGCTCGCAGCATGTTGTCGATTTGAGACAAATATTGCGAAAATGAGGAGAATATCGGATGAAGGCAAAAGGTAAAAGGATGAAGCGGTCCGCGCAGGCGGCCGCGATCTTAACAGGCACGTTCGTTATGGCATTCGCGTTTTATCACATCAATTTTCAAAACCATCTTTCGGAAGGCGGTTTTGTCGGCATTTCGCTGCTCGGCGAGTATGCGTTCGGGCTGTCGCCCGCGCTGACGATTTTGATTCTCGACATTCCGTTCATGCTGCTGTTCGCGCTCAAAAAAGGGTGGAGAAACATGGGACCGGCCGTACTTGCTGCAGGTTCGTTCACTGTGTTTTACGCCGGCATCGAGCACTTTTCCACGTTGAATTTCGATCTGCACGGACAGCTTTGGCTGGCCGCTTTGCTATCGGGGATTTTGACGGGAATCGGCGGCGGACTGGTGCTGCGCTGCGGCGGAGCCACGGGCGGAGACGATTGCGCCGCCATCTGGCTGCACGAGAAGACCGGCCTCAAGATCGGGACCGTATTCATCTTGATGGATGCTTCCGTTCTGCTGCTGTCGCTGTTCTATCTGCCGCTGGCCGAGACGCTCTACACCGTAGCTGCCGTATGTATCGGAGGCAAAGTGATTACGTGGATGGTGGAACCGCAAATTTTGCGCCACGGTCTTGCGTCGATCGCACGGGTGTTCGTTTCTTCGAAACGTCACGGACATGTCGCACCGGAAGTCAAAGGTTTGAATAGAGTGTAAGATACAGGGCCCGAGGGGAAGGCCCGCAGCCGCCAACTTCCCCGTCACGCATTTTTTTAAAAAACCGTTCCGATTTTCTCCTGGTGGAGAAAGCCGAAACGGTTTTTTTCTTCTTTTCTAAAATAGTCTTCAGGTCAGAATTTCGAAGAACCTTATTCCGGATGGTTCTCGTCCCATTCTTCGGCTTTGGCTGTCGCGATCGCGATGGCGCGTCCTTCTTCGTACCCTTCGTCCAGCAGCGCATTTGCGATTTCGATCGCTTTGTCGCGCACGCGCTCGTCCAGATTTTTCATCGACTGCGGGTAATCTTTTTTGTTCCACGGCATGGGGTTGCCTCCTGTTCGCTGGGTTTGAAAAAGCTTATGTGTATTACCTACCCGCGGCCAAAAGAGCTTAATCACGGGCAAACGGCGAAGAGATTCGGCGGATTCTCATTTTTTTCACACAAACAGACAAAGAATGTTCAAATTTGATACTTCCTGTTATGATAAAAAACAGGGTCCGCAAAGGACACGATAACCGATAGGGATGGAAGGGGTTTGACGATGAAAGTAACTTTGATTGCCGGAAGCAACCGGGAGCAGGCCAGCAGCACGCAGCTGACCCGCTATATGGCCCGACTGTTGGAAGAACAGGGATTCGAAGCGGAAGTGTTCAGCTTGTATGAGCACCAACTGCCGCTGTACGGTCCCGGGGAAGCGTACGGACACGAAGAAGTGCTGAAGCTGTCGCAGGCGGTCAAGTCGGCGCAGGCCGTCGTATTGACGACGCCCGAATATCATTCTTCGATCTCCGGCGTGCTCAAAAACGCGCTCGATTTTCTCAACAGCGAATATTTCGAAGGCAAGCCGGTGCTGTCGGCGAGCTCGGCAGGCGGCACCGTCGGCGTCTCGTCGCTCGGCACGCTGCAGGGCATCGTGCGCAATCTGCACGGCCTGAACTGCCCGGAATGGATCTCGATCGGCAGCGACCAGCGCAAGTTCACCGACGAAGGCGAACCGGCCGATCAGGCGACCGAACTGCGTATTCGCAAAGCGGTCGATACGTTCGTGCATCTGATTCACCGGATGTACGGCTAAGCGGATTTCGAACGCCGGACAACAACAAAACCCCCGAACTCCGCAGCGGCGGAATCCGGGGGTTTGCTGTTGTTACCGGTTGATTGTTACAGTGTATGGTTTCGGTCGATTGCTGCGTTCGGGTTCGGCTTACGCCTGCGCGAACATCGCGCGGTATTCGCCGTAGCCTTCTTCTTCGAGCTTGTCCGCCGGCACGAAACGAAGCGCCGCGGAGTTGATGCAGTAGCGCAGGCCGTCCGGGCCCGGGCCGTCGTCGAACACGTGGCCCAGATGGGAATCGGCTTCTTTGCTGCGCACTTCGGTCCGGATCATGAAGTGGGTCAGATCGACTTTTTCCTTCACGTGGTAATCGCGGATCGGCCGGGTAAAGCTCGGCCAGCCGCAGCCGGAATCGTACTTGTCGAGAGAGCTGAACAGCGGCTCGCCGGAGACGATATCGACGTAGATGCCTTCGCCGTGGTGATCCCAGAACTCGTTGTGGAACGCCGGCTCGGTACCGCTTTTTTGCGTGACATTATACTGCATCTCGCTCAGGCGTTGTTTGAGATCGCTTTTGTCGACCGGCGTTTTCCAGTTGTTTTCGATAAACGCTTCGCGGCCGGACGCTTTTTTGTACCGGTTGTAATGGCCCGGATTTTTTTTGTGGTAATCCTGGTGGTACTCTTCGGCTTCGTAGAACGTTTCGGCCGGACGGATCGGCGTCACGATCGGTTTGTCGAAGCGGCCGCTTTCGGCCAGCGCTTTTTTGGAAGCTTCGGCTTTGATGCGCTGTTCTTCCGTATGATAGAAAATCGCCGTGCCGTACGACGAACCGCGGTCGTGGAACTGTCCGCCGCCGTCGGTCGGATCGATCTGCTGCCAGAACAGTTCAAGCAGCTTCTCGTAACGGAAAATGTCCGGGTTGAACGTGATTTGGACCGCTTCGACGTGTCCGGTCGTCTCCGAGCAGACTTCTTTGTAAGTCGGGTTCTCGGTATGTCCGCCCGTGTAACCGGAGACCACTTTGACGATGCCCGGCAGATCTTCGAACGGCGTCACCATACACCAGAAGCAGCCTCCCGCAAATGTTGCTTTTTCGATCATGGAAGATGAATAATCGGCCATGGTTAATCCCTCCGCAATTTTTATTTTGAACGATTGTTTGATGAACAATTAAATGAAGAACTGTTTTAAATTATAAACGATTTCGCGCTTTTAGCCAAGTCTCGCCACACAAAGCTAGTAAACGTTACGGAGTTTGGCGAATCAGATTCCTTGCATACGGCCGACGTTTTCGATCCCCACTCTTTTTTTTGCCAACCCCAAGCGCGACGCGTATACTCGAAACAGAAACGAATTCGCCTCGGCGGGCGATTTGTGCAGTCATGACGGAGAGCGGGAAAGCGGGGAAGCGGAACATGGATCAGGCGGCAAGCGGCACGGAACGAGCATGGCGGAAAAAAAGGGTGGCGCTGGTCGGTATCGGAGGCATCGCGGAAAAAGTGTATCTGCCGCTGTTGGCCGGTCACAAGGATGCGGAGATCGTGGGCCTCGTCAGCCGGACGGAAGATCGCGTTCGCGCAGCGGCGGCGCGGTACCGCGTCCCGAACGCGTCGACAGAACTTGACGACGTGCTGCGCTGGGAGCCCGACGCGGTGTTCGTGCACAGCGCCACGGATTCGCATTACCCAATCGTGATGCGGTGCCTGGAAGCGGGACTGCCGGTCTATGTGGACAAGCCGCTGTCGACAGACCTGGCGGAGAGCCGGGCAATGACGTCTTTGGCCGAACGCAAAGGGCTGCTGCTCGGCGTCGGGTTCAACCGCCGCTTTGCGCCGCTGTACGTCGAAGCCAAAGCGTGGCTCGAAGAAGCCGGGGGCTTCGTCCAGGCGCAGGCGGTCAAGCATCGCACCGCAGCGCAGCCGCGTTCCGCGCGCGATACCGTATACGACGACCTGATCCATATGCTCGACCTGCTGCTCTGGCTGGGCGGCGAACAGGGCGGCCTGCTGACCGGCGGCGTCGAGACGGACGGTCAGGGGCGGATGCGGCACGCGTTCGGCTCCCTGCCGCTGGCCGGCGGACTGGGCAGCTACGGCATGGTGCGCAGCGCGGGCCGGGATTTCGAGCGCCTGGAGCTGCATGGCAGCGGGCGTTCGGCGGTCGTGGAAGACCTTGAGCGAGCGACGTGGACGGACAGCGGCGGATACCCGCAGGAGCGCGGGTTCGGCAGCTGGGATACGGTGCTGAAGCGGCGCGGCTTCGAAGGCGTCGTGCAACATGTGCTCGACACGCTGCACGAGCCGCAGCGCTGCGCGGTCCGGGCGGACGCGCTGCTGGGCTCGCACGAGTTGGCGGAGCGGGCCGCCCGCCTTCTATGAAGCGACGGCCCGATATACGGGTCACCGGATGAACCCGAGCATCGGACAAACCGATACAACCAAAAATCGAAAGGGGCAGATCTGTATGAGTGATTACGGAGATGACGATTACGAACGGTACGAGAGCGCCGAAGGGCGCAAGGAATGGGAACAGAAAACGCAGGAGAAGATCGTCGAAGCTTACCGGCAGGAAGAAGACATGATGATTCTCGTCTACGCGCAGTGGTGCATCAACAACGATCTCGATCCGGTGGAACTGTACGCCCAGGCGTATCCGGAGCAGGTCGCGAACGAGCGATTGTCGCGCGTGATGGAACTGACGGTATCCAAAGAGGAAGCCGGCGACATTACCGACGATACGCTGCTCGGAGTGCTGTCGATGTACGGCAACGCCGATCTTGGCATGGTCGTGTCCGAAGCGATCGAAGCCCGCGAACGCGCCAAGCGCGGCTGAGCGGCCGCGAACAACATCGACTTCCTAACAAAACCGCAAGGTCGCCCGGGGCGTCCTTGCGGTTGTTCGTCGTGCGCCGGCTACATTTTCTCCTGCCGCGTATGCCGGAACTCTTTCGGCGACATGCCGAACTTGCCGCGGAACACCCGGTGGAAATACGTGTAGTTGGCAAAACCGGACGTCTCGGCGACCTGTTCGAGCGGCATCGGGCTGAACACGATCCGCTCCTTGGCCATATCGAGCCGGACTTCGAGCGCGTACTGCATAATGCTCATATCGAACGTTTCCTTGAACAGGTGCACGCAGCGCGAGACGCTGGTGTCCACGTAGGAGGCGACGTCTTCCAGCTTGAACAGCGACGAAGCGTTCTCTTCGATATACTGCTTGATCCGGTAGGCGAGGAACGTCTTGCCCGACGAAATCGGCTGTTCGTTCAGCAGGCGGTCGGTCTCCAGACAGAGAATGCGCAGGTAATAGTCCGAGATCCGCGGGTCCGGGTTCGAGATGCGGCGCTGCTCGATTACGATCTGGCGAAACAGGCCGAGCAATCCTTCGCTAAGCGGGATCGTGATGCGGGTCGGGCGTTTGCGTTCGTTCCACCAGCGGTCGATCCATTCGCCGCCGAAGAAAATGTGGTAATCGCCGCTCTCCATCGGCTGGCCGGAATCTTCGGAAGCCGAAGGCGGGAAAATTTTCAGTTCGTACGTGTCGTCGGGACCGTAGAGCAGCAGGTCGCCGGCTTCGATCCGCTGCATGCGGCCGTCGATCAGCGCTTCGGAAGTGCCGTCCGTCTGCAGGCGCAGCAGATAGCTGCCGAGACCTTCGGTGCGGTGCACGTGAAAAGGCGTACGGTGGAAGGAAAATCCTGCGGTAAATACCTGGCAGGAAGGTGAGGACGTCTGCATATGGGCTGCTCCTTGGGAAGAAAATAAATTTAAAAATAAAATAATGACCAGATTGTTCATGTTTCGATTATATTCTTCATTTTAATACAAAACGATATGCAATACCATGAAAGCGAACCAACCACACAACCGGAACCGACACAACCTTGATTCGATAAAGCCCAACAACTACGGTAAGGAGTGGTGTTCCTTGAAACGAATGCAGATCGGAATTATCGGATGCGGCAATATCAGCGCGATCTATTTGAAAAACCTGGGTTCCAGCGAGTGGGCCGAAGTGGTGGCGGTCGCCGACCGGATCCCCGGGAAGGCGCAGGAGCGGGCTGCCGAATTCGGCATTGCAAACGCTTGCACGGTGGAGGAGCTGCTGGCCGACGAATCGATCGAACTCGTCATCAACCTGACGATTCCCGCCAGCCATGCCGAGATCAACCTGGCCGCCGTCAAAGCGGGCAAACATGTGTACGGCGAAAAGCCGCTTGCGGTGTCGCTGGAAGACGGACGCCTCATTCTGGAAGAAGCGAAAAAAAGCGGCGTACGCGTCGGCTGCGCGCCGGATACGTTCCTCGGAGCAGGCATCAGCACGGCCCGCCGCGCGATCGAAGAAGGGCTGATCGGCCGCCCGGTCGCGGGTACCGCGTTCATGCTGAGCGGCGGTCCCGAAGCGTGGCACGTCGATCCCGAATTTTTCTACGCATACGGCGGCGGCCCGATGTTCGATATGGGCCCGTATTATTTGTCCGCACTCGTGAATTTGCTCGGGCCGATCCAGCGTGTCAGTTCGTCAACCGGGATTCAGATTCCCGACCGTGTCATCGGCTCGGGACCGAAAGCCGGTACGCCGATCGCCGTGCAGACGCCGACCCATCTGGCCGGCACGCTCGATTTTGCTGCCGGCACGATCGTGACGATGATCATGAGCTTCGACATTCGCGGTGCAAGCGACCTGCCGAGAATGGAAATTTACGGAACGAACGGCACGCTGTCGCTGCCGGACCCGAATTTCTTCGGCGGCGAAGTGAAGCTGCGCCGCGCCGGTTCGGACGACTGGGAGACGGTCGAAGCCGTCTTCGAGACCGAGCATAACGAACGGGGCATCGGCGTGGACGACATGATCAAGTCGATCCGCGAAGAACGCCGTCACCGCGCAAGCGGCGACCTGGCCTACCACGTGCTTGAGACGATGCACGCTTTCATGCGGTCGTCGGCCGAGAGCCGGCATATCACGCTGGAAAGCTCGTACAAAGTTCCCGCTGCAAGACTCGATTCGCTCAAATTATAATCGGATGAAAAGGTGGAACGTAAAATGACCCAAGTAGGACTGCAATTGTACACCGTGCGCGAAGAAATGGAACAGGATTTCCGCGGCACGCTCGAAAAGGTAGCCGCGCTCGGCTACAAAGGCGTCGAGTTCCATACGTTTTTCGGACACGGCGCGGATGAAGTGAAATCGATGCTCGACGAACTCGGACTTGTTGCCCTGGGCACGCATACGTCGTACGGCCAACTGCTGGAGCATCTCGATGCGGAGATTGCCTATAACAAGCAGATCGGCAACGACACGCTGATCGTTCCTTACCTGCAGGCGGAAGAACGCGTCTGGGAAGACGTGTTCGCCAATCTGCGCAAGCTCGGCAGCCGGGCGCGCGAACAGGGAGCGGTACTCGCTTACCATAACCACGAATTCGAACTGACGGAACAGCTGGACGGCAAGCCGGTATTCGACGCGATGTACGAAGCCGTGCCGGCCGAAGACCTGCAGGTCGAAATGGACACGTGTTGGGTGCATTACGGCGGATACGACGCGGTCGAATACATCGGACGCTACAAAGGGCGCCTGCCGATCATCCATCTCAAAGACATGACGCGCGACGCGGACGGCAAAGCGATCACGGCCGAACTCGGCGTGGGCGAAGTCGACCTCAAAGGCATCGCGGATGCCGCGATCGAAGCGGGCGTGGAGTGGATCGTCGTCGAGCAGGATTACTGCGCGGGCGGCAAGCCGCTCGAGAGCATCGCAACCAGCATGGAATGGATCAAAAAATACGCAGCAGAAGGAGCAAAACTCAATGTCTAACCCGAACACGCTTAACGTCGCCATCATCGGATGCGGAGGCATCGCCACCGGCAAGCATCTGCCGGCCCTGTCCAAACAAAGCAAAGCCGTCCTCGTCGCTTTCTGCGACCTGGTCGAATCCCGCGCGCAGGAAGCGGCCGACAAATACGGCGCCGAAAGCGCCAAAGTGTACACCGACTACAACGAACTGCTCAAAGACGGCAGTATCGACGTCGTGCACGTCTGCACGCCGAACGATTCCCACGCGGCGATCACGATCGCTTCGCTCGAAGCGGGCAAGCACGTGCTGTGCGAAAAGCCGATGGCCAAAACGACGGAAGAAGCGCGCAGCATGATCGAAGCGGCGGAGCGCACCGGCAAAAAGCTGTCCATCGCGTATCAGAACCGTTTCCGCGACGACAGCCAGCACTTGAAAGACATGTGCGAAAAAGGCGAACTCGGCGATCTGTACTTCGGCAAAGCAATTGCGCTGCGCCGCCGCGCCGTGCCGACCTGGGGCGTATTCCTGGACGAAGAAAAGCAGGGCGGAGGCCCGTTGATCGATATCGGTACGCACGCGCTTGACCTGACTCTCTGGCTGATGGACAATTACAAACCGAAAAGCGTCATGGGCTCGACGTTCCACAAGCTGGGCAGCCGCGAGAATGCGGCCAACGCGTTCGGTCCGTGGGACCCGGAGCAGTTCAAGGTCGAAGATTCGGCGTTCGGCTTTATCAAAATGGAGAACGGCGCAACGATCGTGCTCGAATCCAGCTGGGCGCTTAATGTGCGCAACTTCGGCGAAGCGCAGACGCTGCTCTGCGGAACTGAAGGCGGCGCCGACATGGCGGACGGCCTGCATATCAACGGCGAAGACCGCAGCCGCCTGATCGAGACCAAAGTCGATTTCGGCTCCGGCGGCGTCGCGTTCTACGACGGCGGTTCGGAGAATGCCGAAGACCGCGAAGCGCGTCAATGGCTCGAAGCGATTCTCGAAGACAAAGAGCCGGTCGTCAAGCCGGAGCAGGCGCTCGTCGTGACGCAGATTCTCGAAGCGATCTACGAATCCGCGAAGACCGGCAAAGCCGTCTATTTTGATTAAGGTGTAAAGCGCCAATAGGCCGTGCCACTGGTACCATTCTCCGATTGCCGGCCGCGCCGAAAGTCGAAAAATGAGGTTTTTTCGCACCTCTTTCCTATTCAGCTTAAACTTAAAATACGGATATAATAGTTATATCGAGGAGGTTCGATTAGTGAAACTTGGAGTGTTCATGGTCTTGTTCAATGGACGGGGATTCGAGGAATCTCTCGATTACGTGGCGGAAAAAGGACTCAAGGCGGTAGAGATCGGCACGGGGGGTTATCCGGGCAACGAATACTGCAACCCGGAAGAACTGCTGGCCGACCAGTCGAAGTTGGAAGCTTTCCGAAAAGCGATCGAGTCGCGCGGCCTTGTCGTCAGCGCACTGAGCTGTCACGGCAATCCGCTTCACCCGCAAAAAGCGCTCGCGAAAGCCGATCACGACGTGTTCCTGCAAAGCGTCGAATTGGCGCAGCGTCTCGGCATTCCGGTCGTCAATACGTTCTCCGGTTGTCCCGGCGACAGCGAAGATGCCAAATATCCGAACTGGCCGGTCGCTCCGTGGCCGAACGATTACCAGGATCTGCTGAAATGGCAGTGGGAGACCAAAGTCATTCCCTACTGGAAAGAAGCCGGCAAATTCGCGGAAGACCACGGCGTCAAAATCGGGATCGAACTGCACGGAGGCTTCTCGGCCCATACACCGGCCACGATGCTGCGCCTGCGCGAAGCGACCTGCGAAGCCGTCGGCGTCAACCTCGATCCGAGCCATATGTGGTGGCAGGGCATCGATCCGGTCCAGGCGATCCGCATTCTCGGACGCGCCGGAGCCATCCACCATTTCCATGCCAAAGATATCACGATCGACCAAAGCAACGTCAATATGCACGGCCTGACCGATATGCAGTCGTATACGCAGATGCAGGATCGCGGCTGGAACTTCCGCAGCGTGGGTTACGGCCACGACGTGAAGATCTGGGCGGACATGATCAGCGAACTGCGCCTGCAAAGCTACGATCACGTCGTCAGTATCGAACACGAAGACGGACTGATGTCCGTGGACGAAGGATTCAGCAAAGCCGTCCGCAATCTCCAGCAGATTCTGATCGAAGAACCGGCAGGAGAAATGTGGTGGGTCTAAATAAACCGACCGATACGCCGAAGCACACAATACAGCTATAACTAAGGGGACATCGACGATGATCAACGTAACCATCTGGAACGAATTCGTGCACGAACGCAGAGACGAAAAGGTCAAAGCCGTCTATCCGGACGGCATTCACAAACAGCTGGAACGCGCCCTGACGCCGGAAGGCTTCGCGATTCGCACTTGCACGCTGGAAGAAGACGACCACGGCCTGACAAGAGAAGTGCTCGATTCGACCGACGTCATGATCTGGTGGGGACATATGGCGCACGAGCTGGTCGACGATTCGATCGCCGAAGCGGTCGCGCAGCGCGTCCGCGAAGGCATGGGCCTGATCGTTCTGCACTCCGGCCACTTCTCCAAACCGTTCAAGAAACTGATGGGTACGGGCTGCGACCTGAAATGGCGCGAAGAAGGCGAGCAGGAAATTTTGTGGGCCGTCAATCCTTCGCACCCGATTACCGAAGGCATCGGCGAGAACATCATTTTGGAACATGAAGAAATGTACGGCGAATTTTTCGATATTCCGAATCCGGACGAGATCGTCTTTATCAGCAACTTCTCCGGCGGCGAAGTGTTCCGCAGCGGCTGCACGTTTACGCGCGGTTCCGGCAAGATTTTCTACTTCCGTCCGGGGCACGAGACGTATCCGACCTACTACAACCAGGACGTGATTCGCGTCATCTCCAATTCGGTTCGTTGGGCTTATCCGACGCGATCGGCCAAGCCGGTCTACGGCAATACGCAGCCGCTTCGTCCGCTGCACGCCCGCGAATTGGTCTAAGCCGCGCCGGTTTCGCCTGCAATTCGAACGGATGGTTCGCGACTTGATGGTTCGTTGATCGTTCGTCCGGCAGCTTAGACTGCCGCACAGCCGTTGTTCGCTTCAAGCGAACGACGGCTTTTTTGCATCCTTTTTTCCCGAATCCAAGAGAGCGCTCACAAAATTTGCGAAAGGGACCTTGCATGGTTGGCGCCCTATCGGTTTTGGGGTAAAATAATTGCAATACCTGTTAATGAGAGGGTAGCGATAACAGAAAGGGGGATGGCGATGAAGGTGGAGTTCGGCAGTGCGCCGGTGGCGGAAGAACTGATCCGGGAATGCCTGCACCGATCGGCAAGTTACGATCTGGAAGGGTTTTTGCTCGGTCAGGGAGCCATCCCGGCCCAAATCATGTTCGTCGGGGAAGCGCCCGGCGCGACGGAGATCGTGGAAGGACGCCCGTTTACCGGGCAGGCGGGCAAAGTGCTCGAAGAATACCTGAAGAAGATTGGCTTGACCCGTCAGGACATCTATATTTCGAGCGCCGTCCGCAGCCGTCCGTTCAAGGACAAGGTCGTGGCCGGTACGGCGCCCGGCAAAGAGCCGAGGATCAGCCGCTCGAACCGGACGCCGACGAAGAACGAAGTGTTGGCCCATGCACCCATCCTCGACGCGGAGATCGAACTCGTACAGCCCCGGGTGATCGTGCCGATGGGCAATATCGGGCTGCATCGGCTGATCGGCAGCCACGAGACGATCTCTTCGCTGCACGGCAAAGTGCTCGAAGGACCGATCCAGCGGCTGGAAGAAGTGTCCGATCCGCATTCCCGCTACGTGTTCGGGGATCGGTCGTATTCGATTTTTCCGCTGTACCATCCGGCGGCCGTCATCTACAATCGCTCGCTGGAAGCGGTGATCGAGCGGGATTTGACGGCGCTCAAGCAATTTTTGGACGCAAAAAATAATTCATAAAAGCATTTTCTTTTTCTTGGAAATGTGTTAATATGAAATAAACTAACAAATCGTAAGTTTCTCTTCAGAGGGAATCTTCTAAGAGGTGATCATCTATGATTGAGCAAAAAAGCGAAATTCCGATGCAGCTTTGCCCGCGTTTCGAGAGCGCGTTTTCGTTCCTGGGCAAACGTTGGAACGGCCTGATCATTCAGACTTTGATGAGCGGTCCGAAGCGATTCAAAGATATTTCCAACCAGATTCCGATGATGAGCGACAAAATGTTGTCGGAACGCATGAAGGACCTGGAAGGCGAAGGCATTCTGACGCGTCACGTGTATCCGGAGACTCCGGTGCGCATTGAATACGAGCTGACCGAAAAAGGTCGTGCACTGAAGCCGGTTATGGAACAAATTCAGATGTGGGCGGAATTTTGGGTCGAATGACCGAATTTTCGCGCAGAACCCCTTTGCCGGCAAAGGGGTTCTTTTGATGCCACCGCACACGCAACCGGCATTTGAGAAAGGCCCGCCCTTTTTGTTACAATAAGGAAGAACACGCTCGATGAAGGGAACGGGAGCCCATGCGGACAAAAATCAAAATGCCCGATCAACGCGTCCTGCTATTCGTGCTTGCCGTCTTGCTCATCGCGGCCGCGGCCGCAATGGCTTTTCTGCTGCGCCAGCCGTCGGCGGACGTATCGGCCGACGCGGCGGCAAGCGGGGGAGAGAACTTCAGGCTGGTCGTCGACGGCGGCATCTACATGCCCAACGAGAACCGGTCGCTCGTCAGCACGTATCGCACGGAAGACACGATCCGCGACGCGCTGGAGCGCAGCGGCATCGTCAGTTTCGACAACGAAGGGCGGATCGACTCGGTGGACGACACGGAACTGCATTCCGAACTGATGTGGGTCGTCAAGCAGAACGGCCAGCAAATACCGGAGAGCGGCTTCAGCACGCGCATTCAGCCTGGCGACGAGATTCTGCTCTATATCGAAGCGCCGGGGAACGACGGGGAGCCGGTCAATACGCTGCTCATCAGCGGCGGCGAGCTCAATGCCTCGCTGGGCGGTTCGTACGCCCATCCTTACCGGGAAGGGACGATGGTGCGCGACGTGCTCAAAGCGAGCGGCCTCGTTACGATGTCCGAGAACGACCGCACGATCCGCCTCGTCAAGGCAAGCCCGGATACGCAGGAAGGCTACATGACCAAACCGAGCGAGCGCTGGGTGCTCAAAGTCAACGGCAAAGAGCTGAACCGGGAACGGGGATTCGACATGCAGCTGCAGCCGGGCGATTACGTGGAACTGACATTGGAAAAGCTGTAGCCGAGCCGCTTCTCAGCGAAGCGCCCGGCAGCGAACGCAAACAGGCCGGATCTCCTCAGATCCGGCATATTTCGTTTGGACACATTTCGCAGTGACACACTTCCTGCAGCATGCCGAGATCGGTAATGACGATCATGCCGTTCTCGTATTCGACCGCGCCTTTTTTGCGCAGGTCGCTGAGCATCCGGTTTACGCTTTCCCGGGTCGCTCCGATCATGTTCGACAGATCGGTATGCGTAATCTTTTTGTTGATCAGAATCGTCTCGCCGTGCTTCTCGCCGTACGTGTTGCCGAGGCGGATAAGTGTCGAGCAGAGGGCGCCCGGCTTGCCGTACATCATCAAGTCCCGGAACTTCGTCTGCGTCAGGCGGTGATGAATGCCCATCCATTTCATGAAGTCGATCGCGAAATCGCAATGTTGGCAGATCAGCACTTCCAGGTCTTTGTGTTCGATTACGCCGACTTCGGTATCTTCGATCACTTCCGCCGTGAAGCTGTGCTTGGTGCTGAAAAAGAGATCGGCTTGACCGACCATGTCGTCCGACTGGTACATATACAAGATGAGTTCTTTGCCTTCGTCGGTCGATTTGGTCAGTTTGACCCGGCCGCGCTTGATATAGTAGAGCTTGTCGGCCAGATCGCCTTCCCAGAACAGGTGGGAGCCTTCGGGAATATGGCGGTCTTTCATCAGCACTTCCAGACGCTGCATGTTCGAATCCGAAAAACAACCGGTATTGCCGCGATGGTTGGTAGCGTGGTGGTATTGGGTCATCGTTAACCTCTCCTTTGCGAAAACGCACAGTTCGTGTTGATTGGACATTGTGACTTTTTTCACTTTATGTCCTTATCATGCGTCAAATCGAATACTTTGTCAATTCTTATTACGAAATTTTTGGATTAATTCTTGTGTTTTTTTAAAAAAGCGGAAAACGGTCATTAATGAGGGAAAAATGCTCGCTGCAACTTAGAAAGAAACGCCGTTTATTTTGTGAAAAATTTCACTTCCCAAACCAAAACCGCTATGCTATGATCGGTCACGTAGAGAAAACAACGCAAACATCTTGAGGAGGATGAGGGAAATGGCAGTGAAAAATGAAGCCGCCCGTACTGTTGAACCAACCGCCGAGCAGGACATTCAGAAGCTGATCGACAACGCGAGAAAAGCGCAGGAAGCTTTCATGCAAATGGATCAGGCTCAAATCGATACCGTCGTGCAAGCGATGGCCCTGGCCGGCCTGGACAAGCACATGTATCTCGCAAAGATCGCGATCGAAGAAACGAAGCGCGGCGTGTACGAAGACAAGATTACGAAAAATCTCTTCGCTACCGAGTACATCTACCACAGTATCAAAAATGATAAAACGGTAGGCGTGATCGAAGACAACGAGTATGACAGCTTCCAGAAAATCGCGGAGCCGGTCGGCATCGTGATGGGGATCACGCCGGTCACGAACCCGACCTCCACAACGATGTTCAAAGCGCTGATTTCCATAAAGACACGTAACCCCATTATATTCGGATTCCACCCTTCCGCGCAATACTGCAGTTCGGAAGCGGCCCGAATCCTGCAGGAAGCGGCGGTCCAAGCCGGCGCTCCGGAAGGCTGTATCCAATGGATCGACAAGCCTTCGATGGACAAGACGAACATTCTGATGAACCACCCCGACGTGGCGCTGATTCTGGCGACCGGCGGCGGCGCGATGGTCCGCGCAGCTTACAGCTGCGGCAAGCCGGCGCTCGGCGTAGGTCCCGGCAACGTGCCGGCCTTCATTGAGAAGACGGCCGATATCGACCAGGCCGTTACCGACCTGATCTTGTCCAAATCGTTCGATAACGGCATGATCTGCGCTTCCGAGCAGGCGGTCATCATCGAAGAACCGATCTACGATCGCGTCAAAAAGAAAATGATCGCAAACGGCTGTTACTTCCTGAGCAAAGACGAAATCGCCAAACTGACGCCAAGCGCGATGAACGTGGACAAATGCGCGGTCAACCCGGCTATCGTCGGACAATCGGCCGTGAAGATCGCGGAAATGGCCGGTATCACCGTTCCGGCGACGACGAAGATCCTCGTGGCCGAAATCGAAGGCGTCGGCACCAAGTTCCCGCTGTCGGCCGAGAAATTGAGCCCGGTTCTGGCCTGCTACAGAGTCAAAACGGCGGACGAAGGCATCGCACGCGCCGCGGAAGTCGTGGAATTCGGCGGTATGGGCCACTCTTCGGCGATCCACTCCAACGACGACGCCGTCATCCAGCGCTTCGCGAACCGTCTGCAAACCGGCCGCATCATCGTCAATTCGCCTTCGACGCACGGCGCGATCGGCGACATCTACAACACGAACCTGCCTTCGCTGACGCTCGGCTGCGGCTCGTACGGCCGCAACTCGACTTCTTCCAACGTAACCGCAGTGAACCTGATCAACGTGAAAAGGGTGGCGCGTCGTACCGTGAATATGCAGTGGTTTAAAGTGCCGGACAAAATTTACTTCGAGAAAAACGCAACGCAGTACCTGGCCAAAATGCCGGACATTACCCGCGTCGCGATCGTTACCGACCCGATGATGGTCCAGCTCGGCTACGTCGAAAGAGTGCAGCATTACTTGCGCCAGCGCCAAACGCCGGTCGCGATCGAAGTGTTCTCCGAAGTGGAGCCCGATCCGTCGACGACGACCGTTGAACGCGGCCGCGCCATGATGGAACGGTTCCAGCCGGACTGCATCATCGCGCTGGGCGGCGGTTCGCCGATGGATGCCGCCAAAGGCATGTGGTTGTTCTACGAATATCCGGATACCGACTTCAACAACCTCAAGCAGAAATTTATGGATATCCGCAAACGGATCTACAAATACCCGCGTCTGGGCAAAAAAGCGAAATTCGTCGCGATTCCGACGACTTCGGGTACGGGTTCGGAAGTGACGTCGTTTGCGGTCATTACCGATAAAGAGAACGGCAATACGAAATATCCGCTGGCCGATTACGAACTGACGCCGGACGTGGCGATCGTCGATCCGGAATTTGTCTACTCGCTGCCCAAAGTGGCGGTAGCCGATACGGGCATGGACGTGCTGACGCACGCCATCGAAGCTTACGTGTCGGTCATGGCGAGCGACTACACGGACGGCCTCGCGATCAAAGCGATCCAGCTCGTGTTCGCCAACCTGGAGAAATCCGCGCTGACCGGCGACAAGCTGGCCCGCGAGAAAATGCACAACGCTTCGACGCTCGCCGGTATGGCGTTCGCCAACGCGTTCCTGGGCATCAACCACAGTCTGGCGCACAAATGGGGCGGGGAATACCATACGGCCCACGGCCGCACCAACGCGATCCTGATGCCGCACGTTATTCGCTACAATGCCAAAAAACCGACGAAGTTCGCTTCGTTCCCGAAATATTCGCACTTTATCGCCGACGAACGGTATGCGGAAATCGCCTGCATTCTGGGGCTGCCGGCCAAAACGACGGAAGAAGGCGTGAAGAGTCTGATCAACGCGATCCGCGATCTGAACCGCAAACTGGGCGTACCCGAGACGTTCCAGGAACTCGGCTTCGACGCGAAGCAGTTCGAGAGCCGCGTCGACTACCTGGCCGACCGCGCGTTCGAAGATCAATGCACGACAGCCAACCCTAAAATGCCGCTGGTGACGGAACTTGCCGACGTGTACCGCGACGCTTTCTACGGCCGCTTCGAAGAATAAGCAGATCCAAGCCAGAACGACTGGAACGGCGCTCCCGCGAGGGGGCGTCGTTTTTTTTTGCTTGCTTGCAATCTTTGAAAAGCAGTCAAAAATTGCGGTGTTATTCAGAAAACGACGTTAAAAGTGATAAAGATCATAAAAAAGAGTCGGTTCTGTGAGAAATGTCACAGTATCTATAGATCAGGGCGCGCATAATAAAGGCATAGAAGGTCCCCCAACGCATCGAGAGGGAAACCCAAACCGGAACGACGTTCTCTTTCGATGAATGTGATAAATTTCACCTTGTCAACGCTGCTGTCGGCAATCAGGGATCGACGGCGGGACGCGGAAGGCTTGGCACCGCGATCCCGGCCAAATACACATAAAACGGAGGTAATCACATGTCGGTTATCGAAAAAGAAATCACGGGCGCGAATTCGGAAGCATGGAGAGGGTTCAAAGCGGGCAAATGGACGAACCACGTGGACACCAAAAACTTTATCGACGAAAACGTAACGCCTTACACCGGTAACGAAAAGTTCCTGGCGGGGCCTACGGCGAACACGAACGATCTGTGGCAGATCGTATCCAAGCTGTCCAAGGAAGAACGGGAAAGAGGCGGCGTCTGGGACGTGGACGTCAACACGCCGGGATCGATCGTGTCGCACGGACCGGGCTACCTCGACCAGGCCAAAGAACAGATCGTCGGCGTACAGACGGACGAGCCGTTCAAACGGGCTATTCAGCCTTACGGCGGTATCCGCATGGTCATCGACGCGTGCAAAGCGTACGGGTTCGAAGTGCCGGATTCCATCGTCGAGACCTTTACGAATATTCGCAAAACGCATAACCAGGGCGTATTCGACGCCTACACGCCGGAGATCCGGGCTGCGCGCAAATCCGGCATCGTGACCGGCCTGCCGGACGCTTACGGCCGCGGCCGCATCATCGGCGATTATCGCCGCGTCGCGCTGTACGGCGTAGACTTCCTGATGAAGCAAAAACAGCGGGAGCATAACGAAACGGTCGGCGAAGGCATGGACGAGAACACGATCCGCCTGCGCGAAGAAATTTCCGAGCAGTACCGCGCGCTGGGCGAATTGAAAAAAATGGCCCAACTGCACGGCATGGATATCTCCAAACCGGCCGTCAATGCCAAAGAAGCGTTCCAATGGGTCTACTTCGGCTACCTCGCGGCGGTCAAAGAACAAAACGGCGCGGCGATGTCGCTCGGACGCGTCTCTTCCTTCCTGGACGTCTACATCCAGCGCGATCTGGCCGAAGGCACACTGACCGAAGAAACGGCGCAGGAACTCGTCGACCACTTCGTCATGAAACTGCGGATCGTCAAATTCCTGCGCACGCCGGATTACAACGAACTGTTCAGCGGCGACCCAACCTGGGTAACGGAATCGATCGGCGGTATGGCGGTAGACGGCACGACCCGCGTCACGAAGAGCAGCTTCCGCTTCCTGCACACGCTGTACAATCTGGGACCCGCACCGGAGCCGAACCTGACGGTTCTGTGGTCGGAGCAGCTTCCGGAAGGCTTCAAGAAATACTGCGCCAAAGTCTCGATCGAGACGAGCTCTATCCAGTACGAGAATGACGACCTGATGCGTCCGATCTACGGCGACGACTACGGTATCGCCTGCTGCGTATCCGCGATGCGGATCGGCAAGCAAATGCAGTTCTTCGGCGCACGCGCCAATCTGGCCAAAACGCTGCTGTACGCGATCAACGGCGGCAAAGACGAGAAATCCGGCGAGCAGATCGGACCGGAATATCCGGCGATCACGTCCGAGTACCTCGACTACGACGAAGTCATGAAACGGTACGTGCCGATGATGGAATGGCTGTCCAAAGTGTATCTGGACGCGCTGAACATCATCCATTACATGCACGATAAATACAGCTACGAACGGATCGAAATGGCGCTGCACGACCGCGACATCCTGCGCACGATGGCATGCGGCATCGCCGGCCTGTCCGTCACCGCCGATTCCCTGAGCGCGATCAAGCACGCCAAAGTCAAACCGATCCGCAACGAGCAGGGCATCGCGATCGACTTCGAAATCGAAGGCGAATACCCTTGCTATGGCAACAACGACGACCGCGTCGACCAAATCGCCGTGCAGCTCGTCGAGAAATTCATGGGCATGATCCGCCAGCACAAAACGTACCGCGATTCGGTGCCGACCCAATCCGTGCTGACGATCACGTCGAACGTCGTCTACGGCAAAAAAACCGGCACGACGCCGGACGGCCGCAAAGCGGGCGAACCGTTCGCTCCGGGCGCAAACCCGATGCATGGCCGCGACAAAAAAGGCGCGCTCGCTTCGCTCAGTTCCGTCGCCAAACTGCCGTACGAAGAAAGCCTCGACGGCATCTCGAACACGTTCTCGATCGTGCCCAAAGCGCTCGGCAAAGAAGAAGAGACCCGCAAATCGAATCTGGTCGCGATGCTTGACGGATACTTCGGCAGCCATGCCCATCACCTGAACGTCAACGTGTTCGACCGCGAACAGCTGATGGACGCGATGGACCATCCGGAAAATTATCCGCAGCTGACGATCCGCGTATCGGGTTACGCGGTCAACTTCATCAAGCTGACCCGCGAACAGCAGATGGACGTCATCAACCGCACGTTCCACTCGAATATGTAAACCGGCCGGAACCGACAAGCCGGCAGAGCCGAAGCGCAAGCCGTTCGCCGGACCGGATACCTGTTCCTTCATAAGATCTTATAGACGGCGCTCGCTACAGGGGAGCGCCGTTCTCCTTGAAAGGGTGAAAACGAATGAGTCACACAGGACGCATACACTCGCTGGAAACCTTCGGGACGGTAGACGGCCCGGGCATACGCTTCGTATTATTTTTGCAGGGATGCCTCATGAAGTGCCAATACTGCCATAACCCCGATACGTGGAATTTCGACGGCGGCCGGGAAATGACCGTGGACGAAGTGCTGGCCGAAATCAAGCCTTACCTGAATTATTATCGGTCTTCGGGCGGCGGACTGACCATTTCGGGCGGAGAACCGACGCTGCAGGCCGCTTTCGTGGCTGAAATTTTCCGCGAAGTGAAACAACGCTGGGGACTGCACACGACGCTCGACAGCAACGGATTCAACAATCCCGACAAAATTCAATATTTGATGGACGTGACCGATCTCGTGCTGCTGGACATCAAGCATATCGACAATGACAAACATAAAGTGCTGACCGGCGTAAGCAACGAACAGACGCTGCGCACGGCGAAATGGCTGTCCGATCACGGCAAAAAAACGTGGATTCGCCACGTCTTCGTTCCGGGCATCCACGACGACGAGCACAATCTGCGCGACCTCGGACGTTTTATCGGGACGCTGCAGGGCGTCGAGAAATTCGAAATTCTGCCGTACCATCAGATGGGCATTTATAAATGGAAGGAACTCGGCCGGGAATACCCGCTCGAAGGCGTCGATTCGCCGACGGACGAACAGGTGCAGCGGGCCTACGCCCTCATCCAAGAAGGCCGGCGCATGCAGACCGTATAACGCTTTTGCAGGCGGAAGACCCGAATTTGAATCGTTTGATTTTTACCGAAAACGTATGTAAATGTTAGCATGATGTTAAAGCGGCGGCTCTTCCCGACAACGGAAGGCCGCTTTTTTTTAATGATTTGCAGAAACTTTTACAAAATGCCCGCGTCTAATAGTATGTGCTTAGCGAGAGAAGGACCAAATTCAGCTATAAAGGGAGTCGTAGAATGAATCTCAAGAAAATCACGATCATCGCTTTGCTTGTTGTCGTGCAGACGGCAGCGATGCTGCCCGCAGCATCGGCCCAATCCGCATCGCAGGGCGAAACGCCGATCGTTGTGCAGGGCCAGACCGCACAACCGGAACAATCGGCACAACAATTTACCAAAAAATTGGCCGCGCCTACGCAAAATCCGGCAGGCCAGACCGATTCGCAAACGGCGAATCCTATAAATTCGGTACCGGCACCGAACGCGCAGCCTGCGCAGAACGAACCGGCAGTCCTGGCAGCGGTCGAAGGCCAGACCGATCCGACGCTCACGCCGCCGACGGACCAGCCGCCGACCGACGAGAACGGCACCGTGGAAGGGCAGACCGATCCGACGCTTACGCCGTCTTCGATTCCGCCGACCACGCCGAGCGCGACGCCGACCCCAACCAAGCCGGTTCCGACCAAACCGACCGTGCCGACCGTACCGGAGATTCCGGCGATCGATCCGGCCATTACGCTCGGAACGGACAAGCTCATTCTGACTATCAACGGCGACAAAATGTACCAGAACGGCGAAATGTATACGGCTGCACAGCCGATGGTCGCCAAAAACGGCGTCTCGTACATCGCGGTTCGCTCGTTCGTTAATCGTGTAGGACTGAAAGTTACATACGATGCGAAAACGAAAGAAACGGTCATCACCAAAGGCGCCGACGAGCTGCGCTTCAAGCTCGACAAAGACGTGTATACGGTTAACGGCGTGCCGACCAAAATGAAAGGCACTTCGTTCCAGCAAAAAAACACGTTCATGGTGCCGCTGACGTCGATCACGCAGGCGCTCGGCATTCCGTACAAAATCGATTACAAGACCAAAACGATCACGCTGGCGATTTCTTCGAAACCGACGGCTTCGTTCACGGTCGAACCGCAAAAGATCATCGCGGGCCAGACGACGGTCACGTACAACACCAAATCCGAATCGCCTAGCGGATACCAGATCGTGGACGAGCGTTGGGAAGGCCGCCAGGACGTGTTTACCGATCCGGGCGTCTACACGATTACGTACTCCGTTCAGGATTCCGCCGGACAATGGAGCGATCCGTATACCCAGACGGTGACGGTCGAAGCACCGAACGTGCCGCCGGTCGCGCAGTTCACGACCGACAAGGATACGTACCGTATGGGCGAGCCGGTCACTTACAGCGACCAGAGCTACGATCCCGACGGCAATCTGCCGGAAGCGAACAGCCGTGTGTGGGAAAATCAAAAAGGCGCTTATTTCACTCCGGGACCGCAAAGCATCACGCTGACGGTAACGGACGCAGACGGCGCGACGAACACGATCTCCAAAACGATCACGATCACGGACGAAATTTTGTACACGCAAGACGAGTACAACGCCCTGTTCGTTCCGATCGGCAGCAAGTTCCTGTTTGACGGCGGCAGCGTTCCGTCGATGCGCAAAGTCGAGCGCTTCAACACGTCGGAAGACGTGACGCTGTACCGGAGCAACAGCCCGGAATCTGTATTCGGAACAGGCAAAATGTACGAAGATACGCTGTCGGGCAAAGTTCGCTTCATGATCCACCATGCGAACTATACCAAGCAGAAGGTGACGATGTACGTCGTGGCGACGAACAACAACCCGACGCCGACGACGATAACGACGCTTGACAGCGGCTTCGGCGGACCGAGTCCGTTCGCGACCGCGGCCGGCAAAGTGTCCGTGCAGCGGTATCATGAATCCGTGGCGGCCGGCAACAAGAGATCGTCGGTCACGCTTCAGCCGGGTGAAAGCAAAATCGTGCTGACCGAGCTGAACGCCATTCCGATGGCGGACAAAACGGTCATCTCCCTGATCGCGGACGTGGAATCCACGCAGCCGATCACGTACAGCACGCTCATGATCGATCCGAAGCTGGATCCTTACGAAGCGGCCAAGACGCTGACGACCGCTCCGCGCGACGGCGTCCACAACCGCGGCACGTATCCGCTGGCGACCAAAATCGTCGACGTCTACGAGCCGGTCGGCGGCACGACGCCGAGCAAGCTGATCATCGGCGACAACAACGACGATCCGAACCTCACCGGCACCGACGCGCCGAACAATACGCCGGAATCGAACGCCGGCAACTTCGGCGTTCTGTACAAAATCCACCTGGACAAAGTGGCGCCCAATACGCTGATCACGTTCAACGGTCGCGGCGGCAAATATGCCGGCTGGATTACCGTGAACGGGCAGCTCGTCGAATTGTCCGCGCAAAGCCTGGGCCTGGTCGGCTCCGCGCTGAACACGTCGAGCGAGACCGGCGTCGTGTACCGCACGGGCGCTTCGACCGAGAGTCTGGATCTCGAATTCACGCCGGCTCCGGGCAGCAACCTGGCCGTCAACCTGATCTTCTCGCCGCTGCCTGCGCGCAAGCAGTAACGGCCGAAAGCTTGACGGTTCCAAGCGGCACGTGCCGAGAACGACAAGTAAAAAGCACTGAAGCAAAGCCCGGTTTCCGATTTTTCGGAACCGGGCTTTGCGCCGTGTCGGGAGAAGCGCCGAGATTGACTCCGTACCGGTTTTGGGGCATTATTAATGCAGGGCATTACGAATAAAGCAGCGTATGCCGCACAGGAAAAAGCCGCTACAGGCAGGAGGCGAGGGTTCACCGATGCTTTCAATGGAACGCATTATCGAGATCATGGCGGAGCAGGGGCTTCGAATTACGGATCAGCGCAAGACGCTGGCCAAGTTGTTCGCCGAGGCGCCGGGTTATCTGTCCGCCAAAGACGTTTATGACTATATGGGACAAAAATACAAAGGGCTCAGCTTTGATACGGTCTACCGCAATCTGCGGGTGATGCAAGAGCTTGGCGTTCTGGAGCAGATCGTGTTCGAAGAAGGCGTGAAGTTCAAGCTGCACTGCAGCGAAGACCATCATCACCATCATATGATCTGTTTGCAGTGCGAGAAGACGTATCCGATCACGTTCTGCCCGATGCAGCTGACGGAATCGCCCGACGACTTCCAGGTAGTCAAGCACAAGTTCGAAGTGTTCGGCTACTGCAAGGACTGCCGCGAAGAAGCTTCGCTTGAACCGGCCCGGGCCGCGGCGGGGAAGCGTGAAGCGCGATGAAGATCGCCCGCCGGACGGTTCAGGGACCGATCCGTTTCTACCGCAAATTCATCTCTCCGCTGACGCCGCCAAGCTGCCGGTTCGTGCCGACCTGTTCGGCGTATGCGCTCGAAGCGATCGAGGTGCATGGCGCGGCGCGGGGAAGCTGGCTGGCCGCCAAACGGATCTCCAAGTGCCATCCGCTGCATGCGGGCGGTTACGATCCGGTGCCTCCCCGGCCGGAGCGTGATCTCCGGGTGCCGGCGCCGGAAAGCGAACAATCGAACGAAGTCCGCAGTACGCAGGCCTGAAGGCTTGACACTGCGGGCTTTTTTTCTGTATATTTTCTAATATCGTATATTATACGAATATACAATATGAAATCCGAAGAACGGATGAGTAGAAGGCGGAACCAGCAGCAGAGAACCGGGTCAGGCGCTGCAAACCGGTCTGGGAAACCCTTTGAAGATGGTCCGGGAGGAACTTTGCGCAAGCATTCGCGAGCGCAGAGCGTGTTCCAGCGTTAATGGACGGTCGAATGCGACCGGCAGAGCCTTCGATTCGCGAGAACGAAGGGAATGTGGGTGGTACCGCGCGAGCTTCCGGCTCTCGTCCCATTGATGGGGCGGGGGTCTTTTTGATGTCTTCCGCTCCGGCGCACGCGGCTTGCCGCGGCACAATTTACGAATCAGAGGAGAGAAGCGAGCATGACGAACAACAAAAGCTTTTACATTACGACGCCGATCTACTACCCGAGCGGCAAGCTGCATATCGGGCACACGTACACGACGGTAGCGGCCGACGCGATGTCGCGTTACAAGCGGCTGCGCGGCTACGACGTGCGTTTCCTGACGGGAACGGACGAGCACGGCCAGAAGATCGAGCAGAAAGCGGCGGAAGCCGGCCAGACGCCGCTCCAGTTCATCGACGGGATCGTCGACGGCATCCGCAGCCTGTGGGACAAGCTCGACATTTCGTACGACGATTTCATCCGCACGACCGAAGAGCGGCATATTACGGTCGTGCAGGAAATCTTCGAACGGCTGCTCAAGCAGGGCGATATCTACAAAGGCGAATACGAAGGCTGGTACAGCATTCCGGATGAGACGTATTACACGGAATCGCAGCTGGTCGACGTCGTGCGGGACGGGAACAACAAAGTGACCGCCGGCAAAAGCCCGGAAAGCGGCCATCCGGTCGAACTCGTCAAGGAAGAATGTTACTTTTTCAAAATGAGCAAGTACGCCGACCGTCTGCTGAGCTACTACGAGCAAAACCCGGAATTTATCCAGCCGGAATCGCGCAAAAACGAAATGGTCAACAACTTCATCAAGCCGGGGCTTGAAGATCTGGCCGTCTCGCGGACGACGTTCAAATGGGGCGTACCGGTCAAAAGCGATCCGAAGCATGTCGTCTACGTCTGGATCGACGCGCTGTCGAACTATATTACGGCGCTCGGCTACGGATCGAAAGATCCGGCGCTGTTCGAGAAGTTCTGGCCGGCGGACGTGCATCTGGTCGGCAAAGACATTCTGCGCTTCCATACGATCTACTGGCCGATCATGCTGATGGCGCTTGATCTGCCGCTGCCGAAAAAAGTGTTCGGCCACGGTTGGTTCCTGACGCGCGAAGGCAAAATGTCCAAGTCCAAAGGCAACGTGATCGATCCGGTGAAGCTGATCGACCGCTACGGCCTGGACGCGCTGCGCTACTACGTCCTGCGCGAAGTGCCGTTCGGTTCGGACGGACAGTTCACGCCGGAAAGCTTCGTCGAGCGGATCAACTCGGATCTTGCGAACGATCTCGGCAATTTGCTGAACCGGACTGTCGCCATGGTCGACAAATACGTCGGCGGCCAGGTGCCGGAATACCGCGGGCAGGTGACGCCGTTCGACGCGACGCTTGAAGAAGCGGCCGTGGCGGCCGTGGACAAGGTCGAACAGGCGATGGACGGCATGGAATTCTCTGTCGCGCTGACCGCGATCAGCCAATTCGTCAGCCGGACGAACAAATACATCGACGAGACGCAGCCGTGGGTCATCGCCAAGGACGAGAGCCGCGCAGGCGAACTGGAATCGGTCATGCTGCACCTGATCGAGAGCCTGCGGATCGCGTCGCTGCTGCTGCAGCCGTTCCTGACGCGCGCGCCCAAGCTGATCTGGACGCAGCTCGGCATCGCGGGCGACGAAGCCGCCGCGTGGAGAAGCTGGGATTCGCTGCGCACGTTCAGCGTCATCGCGGCAGGCACGAAGCTGCAAAAAGGCGATCCGATCTTCCCGCGTCTTGACGCGGAAGTCGAAGTGGCGAGCATCGTCGAAGCGATGAGCGGCGGCAAACCGGCCGCCGCCGCGGCGCCGGAACAAGCCAAGCCGGCTTCCGAGCCGGTCGAAGCGCCCGAGGCCAAAGAAGAAATCGGCATCGAAGATTTCGGCAAAGTCGAGCTGCGCGTCGCGCAGGTCATCGCCTGCGAACCGGTCAAAAAAGCCGACAAGCTGCTGAAGCTTCAGCTCGATCTCGGCTTCGAGCAGCGCCAGGTCGTCTCCGGCATCGCCAAGTTCTACACGCCGGAAGAGCTGATCGGACGCAAAGTGATCTGCGTGACCAATCTCAAGCCGGTGAAGCTGCGCGGCGAAGAGTCCCGCGGCATGATTCTGGCCGCTTCGCACGGCGATCAGCTGACGCTTGCGACCGTGCCGGATTCGATGCCGAACGGTGCGCTCGTCAAGTAATCCCGCTTATTACGGCCCTACCTCGGGCCGTCCGGACCGGAATTCTCCAAGCTGGAGAATTCCGGTTTTTTGTCGTTTTCTTTTCCAGGCCTATCGGGCGAAAAAAGTTGACAACCGCATACCGGACTCCTATAATCGGTAAGGTTACGATTTAATCGAAAATGTCTATCCAGATCCGCATTATATTCAGACGAAACGGAGTGTTTTCCATGCTGACCCCCAATCGATCCGCCGGACGGCTCATGCTCGTGCTGGCTTTGTCCGCGCTGCTTGTCTTGTCCGCCTGCGGACGCAATACGTCGGGAACGACGATCGTCGACGACAAAGTGAACGTCGTCACGACGTTCTATCCGATCTACGAATTTGCCGCCGAGATCGGCGGCGAAGACGCCAACGTCATCAACCTGCTGCCGACCGGCGTGGAACCGCACGACTGGACCCCGCGCGGCCAGGATATCGTCAATACGTCCAAAGCGCAGCTGTTCCTCTATAACGGAGCCGGCCTGGAAGGCTGGGTGCCCGATTTCCTCAAAGGGCTCGATTCCGGCACGCAGGTCAAAGCCGTCGAAGTGAGCCAGGGCGTCGAACTGATCACGACAGCCGAAGACGACGGGCATAACCACGGTGCCGCGGAAGACGAACATGCGCACGAAGGCGAAGCACATGCGGAAGACGAACACGCCGAAGCGTCGGCCGATGCCAAGCATATCGATCCGCACACCTGGGTCAGCCCCAAATCGGCGCTGATCATGGCCGGCAATATTCGCGATGAATTGGTCGCGGCCGATCCGGCGCACACAGCCGGCTACGAACAGCGGTACACCGGACTTGCGGACAAGCTGAAGCAGCTCGACGCCGACTTTACGGAGAAGCTGTCCGCCGTGCCGAACAAGGAGATCGTCGTCTCGCACCAGGCGTTCGGTTACCTGGCCCGCGATTACGGTCTGTCGCAGCACGCGATCATGGGCTTGTCGCCGGACGCCGAGCCGCGCGCGCAGGATATGCTGAACCTGGCCAATATGGTCAAGGAAGAAGGCATCCGCTACATTTTCTTCGAAGAACTCGTGTCCGACCGTCTGGCGAAGACGCTGGCCGGCGAAGCGGGCGTGGAGACGCTCGTGTTGAACCCGGTCGAAGGGCTGACGCAGGATCAGGCGAAGAACGGCGACGACTATTTCAGCCTGATGCAAAACAATTTGCAAAATCTGCTGCTCGCCTTACAATAAAAAGAGGTACACTATAGAAGAGAAGTTGATAGAATAGAACTCGGTAGAATAGAACTTGATAAAATAGCAACGAAGCGTTTATCCGAAAGGAGGGATTGCCATGTCCGCCATTCCGGCATTGGACTGCCATCAGCCGATGATCGAGCTGCGCGACGTGTCTTTTTCCTACAAAGACCAGCATGTGCTCAAAGAGTTGAGTTTCAGCGTGAAGGAGCGCGACTTCGTGGGGATCGTCGGTTCCAACGGAGCCGGCAAAACGACGCTGCTCAAAATGCTCGTCGGCTTGATGCCGCCGACAAGCGGCGAGATCCGCATGTTCGGCGAGCCGATCCGCCGGTTCCGCGACTGGGAACGGATCGGCTACGTGCCGCAGAAAAACGCGCTCAATATGCTGTTTCCGGCAACGGTGCGCGAAGTGGTCACGTCCGGCTTGTACACGAACAAGAATCTGTTCCGCCGTCTGACCCGCGAAGCCAAAGCGAAGCTTGACGACGCGCTGCAGGTTATGCGGATCGAGGACATCGCCGACAAACGGATCGGGCGGTTGTCGGGCGGCCAGCAGCAGCGTGTGTTTCTGGCGCGGGCGATGATCAACCAGCCGGACCTGCTCGTGCTCGACGAGCCGACGGTCGGGATCGACGCCGAGACGCAGGACGGATTTTTCGAATTGATCCGCCATATGCACCAGCATCACAACATCACGTTCCTGATGGTCTCGCACGACATCGACCGGCTGGAAGATTATTTGGGCAAGGAACCGCGGCAGCAGAACGGCAAAATCAAGTTTTTCGTGCGCCATTCGCACGATGATCTGGACTGCGCCGGGACGGACCTGCAGCATTCGCTGCCGCTCGTCCATTCCGCGGAATGAACGTAAGGAGACGGTAACTTGGAAATTTTATTCAGCGACTTTTTTCAACGCGCACTGCTCGGCGGGCTGTTGATCGGATTGACGGCGCCGCTGATCGGCATCTTTCTCGTGCTGCGGCGGTTGTCGATGATCGGCGACACGCTGGCGCATGTGACGATCGCGGGCGTGGCGCTCGGCTTCCTGATCAACGTGTATCCGCTCGTCGTCGGCCTCGTCTTCGCGGTGATCTCGTCTTTCGGGATCGAGAAGCTGCGCAGAGCCTACAAAGGCTATGCCGAATTGTCGATCGCGGTCATCATGTCGGGCGGGGTCGCGATGGCGTCGTTCCTGTTCACGCTGGGACAGGGCTATAACACCGACGTCACCAGCTATTTGTTCGGCAGCATCTATACGCTCGGACGCACCGATCTGTATCTGGTGGGCGGAGTCACGGCGATCGTCGTGGCCGTCGTCGTTATTTTCTACAAAGAGCTGTTCCTGCTGACGTTCGAGGAAGACGCGGCGGCGGTCAGCGGACTTCCGGTCAAGCTGCTCAACATGCTCATTACCGTGCTTGCGGCGCTCGTCATCAGCACGGCGATCAAGATTGTGGGCGCGCTGCTCGTCTCGGCGCTGCTGACCATTCCGGTCGCGTGCAGCCTGTTTTTGGCCAAAAGTTTCCGCATGTCCATCCTGCTGTCCGTCGTTGTGGCCGAGATCGCGGTTATCGCCGGATTGGTCATCGCGGGCATCTGGAACTTCGCGCCCGGAGCGACGATCGTACTGCTGCTCATTTTGATGCTGCTGCTGACGCTGGTCGCCCGAAGAGGATATACCGTCTGACGGATATCCTCTTTTTTTATGTCGTAAACTTGCCAATGGACCGCGAATAAAGGTATCATGGTAAGAGCTGTTTTTGGCGGACCGTGTACGTATTCGGCCTTCCGCCGACAGAACGGGACGTCCGTTTATCGGCGTCATTAACGAGGAAGACCGCGCGCCGGGCTTCTAAGTCGAGGAAAAGAGGGAAGCGGATGCCAACGCCCAGTATGGAAGATTATTTGGAGCGCATCTACCAGTTGATCGACGAAAAAGGCTATGCCCGGGTATCGGACATCGCCGAAGGGCTTGAGGTTCATCCTTCTTCGGTCACCAAAATGATTCAAAAGCTCGACAAAGACGAATATCTGGTCTACGAAAAATATCGCGGCCTCATTCTGACGAGCAAAGGCAAAAAAATCGGCAAGCGATTGGTGGACCGCCATCAGCTGCTTGAAGAATTTTTGCGTTTGATCGGCGTGGAAGAAAGCCGCATTTATCAGGACGTCGAAGGTATCGAGCATCATCTGAGTTGGGATTCGATCACGCGGATCGAGTCGCTGGTCGAATATTTCGGCCGCGATCCGAAGCGGCTCGAAGAACTCAAGGTCGTTCAGGACGAAGGAACGAGCGAATTCTAAAGAAGGCGTCTGTGGCCCCGGCACACAGATGCCTTTTTGTTTGCGCCGGCAGGGCCTCCGGGCAAGTTCCCAAAGTTTTCTTGGCGCGCCAGCGCTACAATCGGGCGGTGCGGCGCGTATAACGGTTAGCAGGATACGGGAGGTGTGAAACAAAGTCGGCGGTTTGCCCGTCAAAGAGCAGGGAGCAAACCCCGGTACGCGAAGCAAGCGGCCGGACGAAATCAATGGAAATGAGGGAAGATGCACAAATGAAATGGCGTCAAGGATTAATGGTACTGTTGGCAGTGATGCTGCTGCTCCCGGCAGGGGGCGGATTCGGAGGAAGCCGGGCTCACGCGGCTTCCGTCATCTCGATCGTTCTCGACGGACAACGGATTCAAGGAGACGTCGATCCTTATATCGTGTCGAATACGACGCTCGTGCCGATGCGGCTCGTCAGCGAAAATCTCGGCGCGCAGATTCAATGGTCGCAAAGCGACAAGGTCGTCACGATCAATCAGGGCGGCACGCTGCTGTCGATCCCGCTCGGCGCGAAAACGGCGTTTGTCAACGGCAATTCCGTTGAACTAGAAGCTCCGGTGACGAGCCTGGGCGGCCGGATCGTGGTTCCGCTGCGCTTCGTCGGCCAGGGACTCGGACTGAACGTCAACTGGAATCAGGCGACGCAGACGATCACGCTGACGACGCCGGACGGTCCGGTCGGCGTGCCCGTACCCGGCGTGCCGGACAACCAGGGCAATCTGACCGCGCTGCGCGGCGCCTGGGTCGCGACCGTATCGAGTCTCGACTGGCCGTCGTCCAAAACCGCGGCGACGCAAAAAACGCAGTTCTCCGCCATGCTGGACCAACTGCAGGAGACCGGCATCAACGCCGTCTTCGTGCAGGTACGCCCGAGCGCGGACGCGCTGTACAAATCGTCGCTCGTGCCGTGGTCGAACGTCCTGACCGGCACGGCCGGCAAAGACCCGGGCTACGATCCGCTGTCGTTCATGATCGAAGAAGCGCATAAGCGCGGCATGGAATTCCATGCCTGGTTCAATCCGTTCCGCGCCAGCACGGGCACGTCGACGTCGAACCTGGCTTCGAACCACGTCGCCAAAGCGCATCCGGATTGGATCGTCAATTTCGACGGCAAACTGTATATCAACCCGGGCATTCCCGCCGCGCGCCAATCCGTCATCGACGACGTGATGGAAGTCGTGAACAACTACGATATCGACGGCGTGCATCTGGACGATTATTTCTATCCGTACGGCGAATCGTCCGCCAAGAAATTCGGCGACGACGGCACGTACAGCCTGTACAATACCGCCGCCTACAAAAACAAAGGCGACTGGCGCCGTGCGAATATCAACAGCTTCGTGCAGACGCTGGGACAGTCGATCCACGCCGCCAAAGCGGACGTGCGCTACGGGGTCAGCCCGTTCGGCGTATGGCGCAACGGTTCGAGCGATCCGCTCGGCTCCTCCACGCGCGCAGGTGTTACGGCGTACGATTCGACGTACGCGGACGCGCGCACCTGGATCAAAAACGAATGGGTCGATTATGTCGTACCGCAGATCTATTGGAGCAACGTCAACACCGCCGCCAATTACAAAACGCTTGTCGATTGGTGGGCCGATACGGTCGACGGTACCGACGTCGATCTGTATATCGGCGAAGCCGCCTACAAAGTCGGCACGTCCGAAGCCGGTTGGAGCAGCGCTTCAGAGCTGGCCGACCATTTGGCCTACACGATCGGCCGCAAAAACGTCGACGGCAATATCTTTTTCCGCGCCCAGCATCTGCTGTCGGGCAAAGTGAAAAGCACGCTGCAGCAGTATTGGGCCAACTGAGCCGAACGGCACGTCGATACGCCAAAAAAGCACGATAAAAAAGAGAGAGCGGAAAGTCCGCTCTCTCTTTTTGGTGCTCCGGCATCTCGCAGAGCTTTTAGTGAAACTTCGGAATATCGTCTTCGTCTTTGCCTTTGCGGCCTTCGATCACCTGAAACGGATAGTTTTTCCGCTTTTTCGGATTTTTCGCCGGCAAGGCCGGCGCTTTGCCCGGGCGGGCAGGCGCGGCCTTCGCCGAACCGGAAGACGACATGCGCGCCATCTTCTCCTGCGTGCGGGCCGAAGGTTTGATCTTCGGCTGTCTGCCGCCGCCTGTCGAGCGGAATCCGCCGGGGCGGCGCGAATTCGGAAGGAAGAAGTACAGCAGGGCGACTACCGCGATGATGACGATCGGAATCAACCATGTAATGGACGGATTCATCAAGATTTGAACGATGCCAAGCGCGGCAAGCGCGAGAATCACGAAGCCGGCGGCTCCCGGTTTTTTCATAAGGCATCAACCCTCCAGCGGATCGAGTATGGCGTCCGGCACCGAAGCGGGGGCGCCTTGTTTGGCATAGACGGCATCGAGTTCGCGCATCCGGTTGAACGACGCGATCGACACTTCAACCTGCTCGTCGGTCGGTTCTTTGGTCGTCAGCAGCTGCAGCCACAGTCCCGGGTAACCGAGATAGCGGAGCACCGGTACGTCGCGCAGCGCGTTCGTAAACTTCAGGAATTCGAACGACACGCCCATGACGACCGGCAGCAGCAGCAGGCGCTGAACGACGCGCTCGGCGAGGGAATCCCAGGTGAACAGGGAGTAGATCAGAACGCCGATGATGACCGTCAGCATGATGAAGCTGCTGCCGCATCGGTAATGGAGCCGGGTATACTTTTGCACGTTTTCCGGAGTCAGCTCTTCGCCGGCTTCGAACGCGCTGATGACTTTGTGCTCGGCTCCGTGATATTGGAACAGCCGTTTGACGATCGGCGTGAGCGAGATCAGGTACAGATACAGCAGCAGCAGGATCAGCTTGATGCCGCCTTCCGTCAGGTTGTGGTAGATTTGATGTTCGAACGCGCCTTTGAACAGAAATTGTTCGACGAAGACCGGGACGAGCGTGAAGACGACTTTGCCGACGATAAAAGAAAGGATTGCCGCGGCCGTCACGCCGATGATGGCGCCGAGTCCGAGTTTGGCTTCGCCTTTTTTGTTCTTCGCTTTCAATTCTTCGCGTTCTTCGGGCGTCATCTCGTCGTCAGCGTAGGCGTCGAACGAATAGTTGAGATGCTTGGAGCCTTTGACGCTGGAATCGATCAGGCTGACGAGTCCGCGCAGCAGCGGGATTTTGCGCAGCGAGCGCACCCAGCCTTTTTCTTCGCGGGGCACTTCGAGGAAAGTGATCTCCCCGCTCTTGCGGCGTACCGCGGTGACGTTCACGTGCCTGCCGCCGAACATGACTCCTTCGATTACGGCTTGTCCGCCGTAGGCGACGGGAGCGGATTTTTCAGACAAAACCTTCACCTTCCTAAACGTTTTAAAATACCCCGTGGGGCGTATGGTCCGCGTCGGGCCGCAAACGGCCCGACCTGCCGGCACGAGCGAGAAGCGAAGCCGGGCCGGAGACATTTCTTTTCATTGTATCGGATTTTATCCGTAAATACCAGCGAACAGGCGGCTTCGCCGCCAAGCGGGCCCGTGCCGGAAAAGGCTTCTCAGAGGGGGTACGCATATGATAGAATGTACTGTGGTAATTTCGCTTGAAGCTCTGGAAAATACGAACTGAATAGGTTCACCGGGAAAGAGGAGAAAATATGCAGCAGCGTGTAAGCAAATTGCGCGAAGCGATGTCCGCCCAGGGCGTCGGCGCGATGTTTGTAGCCAGTGACATTAATCGTCGTTACCTGACCGGATTCACGGGTTCCGCCGGATACGTGTTGATTACCGAAACGGACAGTTATTTGCTGACCGATTTCCGTTATATGACGCAGGCGCCGCAGCAGGCCCAGGGTTTTGACGTGGTCGAGCATGCGCCGAAGGTGATGGAAACGGTTAAAGAATTGTTGGGGGCCGCGACCAAACTCGGTTTCGAGCAGGAACATGTCACATTTGCGACGTACCAAAACTACCGGGAAGCGCTTGAAGGCGTCGAACTCGTGCCGGTGTCGGGTCTTGTGGAAGGCCTGCGCATCTTCAAGGACGAGGGCGAGCTTGCCATCATGCGCGAAGCGGCGGCGTTGGCCGACCGGACTTTCAGTCATATTCTGACGAAGATCCGCGCGGGCGTTACCGAGCGCGAGCTTGATTTGCAGATGGAAATGTTCATGCGCGAAAACGGGGCGACGTCTTCGTCGTTCGACACGATCGTCGCTTCGGGCGAACGGTCGGCGCTTCCGCACGGCGTGGCCAGCTCGCGCGTGCTGCAGGGCAACGAATTCATCACGTTCGATTTCGGCGCCCTGCTCAACGGGTACTGTTCCGACGTGACCCGTACCGTCGTGCTCGGCGAAGCGAGCGACCGGCACCGCGAGGTGTATAACATCGTGCTCGAAGCGCAGTTGAACGCGCTCGACAAGATTCGTCCGGGCATGACCGGCCGCGAAGCGGACGCGCTCACCCGCGACATCATCTCGTCGTACGGTTACGGCGACAACTACGGCCACAGCACGGGCCACGGCCTCGGCATGGAAGTGCACGAGAGCCCGCGCCTGTCGAAGCTCAGCGACGATATCCTCAAGCCGGGCATGGTCGTGACGGTGGAGCCGGGCATTTATATTCCGGGCTTCGGCGGCGTACGGATCGAAGACGATATCGTGATTACCGAAACGGGAATCGAGATTATCACTTCTTCGACCAAAGATCTTCTCCTTCTGCCTCTGGCATAAGGCAATCCAGAATCGGCATCAACCAGGCAACCATTCCAAGGAGGAATCCTCTATGATCTCAGTTAACGATTTTAAAACAGGCCTGACCGTCGAAGTCGACGGCGACATCTTCACCGTAATCGAATTCCAGCACGTCAAACCGGGCAAAGGCGCGGCATTCGTACGCTCCAAGCTCAAAAACCTGCGCAACGGCAACACCGTTGAGCGCACGTTCCGCGCCGGCGAGTCGATCGGCCGCGCGCAGATCGAAAACCGCGGCGTGCAGTACCTGTACGCAAGCGCGCAGGATCACACGTTCATGGACAACGAGACGTACGACCAGTTCACGTTGACCAGCGACCAGCTCGAATGGGAACTCAAATTCCTGCGCGAGAACATGAACGTGCACATCATCAGCTACAAAGGCGAAATTCTCGGCATCAACCTGCCGACGAGCGTCGAGCTCAAAGTCGTCGAAACGGAGCCGGGCATCAAAGGCAACACGGCGACGGGCGCTTCCAAAAGCGCGAAGCTCGAAACGGGCCACAGCGTTCAGGTGCCGTTGTTCATCAACGAAGGCGACGTGCTGCTGATCGATACGCGCGAAGGCAAATACATTTCCCGCGCGTAGTCTTTCGATCTTGGGCGACGACCGGCGACGGCGTTCGTTTTGGATGACGTTCGCTTTTGACGATATTCGTTTTTGACGATATTGACTCTTTCTCGGCCGCAAGCTTCCGCTTGCCGTCCGCCTGCTCTCCGCCCGCTTTGCGGCGCGGAGAGTTTTTTTTATGCAGGTTATACATAGGAACGACCGGAAAATACAAACAATTTGCAGAAAAAACAATGGAAGCGCGAAGCGGTTTCGTATTATACTCATTTAAAGCGATAAAATAGACCGGAGCGGTCCTCGCACGGACGTACAAGCAGCTCCGGAAATACGCGGGGGAGTGAACACGTTTTGTCATTATTCGTCATGAAATTCGGCGGCAGTTCCGTCGGCGATACCGAGCGTATGCAGCGGGTCGCCAAGCGGGTCGCCGAGAAAAAAGAAGAAGGACACGGCTGCGTCGTCGTGGTATCCGCGATGGGCGACACGACCGACGACCTGATCGATACGGCCAAGCGGCTGAGCGACAACCTGCCGGCCCGGGAGATGGACATGCTGATGACGACGGGAGAGCAGATCTCGATGTCGCTGCTGTCGATCGCCATTCAGGCCATCGGCCACGAAGCGGTCTCGTTTACCGGCTGGCAGGCGGGCTTCGAGACGGAAGCCAACCACGGCAGCGCCCGGATTACGAACATTCGTCCGGATCGGGTACTGAAAGCGCTCGAAGACGGCAAAATCGTTATCGTCGCCGGCTTCCAGGGCATGAGCGAAGACGGCGAGATTACGACGCTCGGACGCGGAGGCTCCGATACGACCGCCGTGGCGCTGGCCGCGGCGATCCGGGCCGACGCCTGCGAGATTTACACGGACGTCGACGGCATCTATTCGACCGATCCGCGGATCGTCAAATGCGCGCGCAAGCTGCCTTCGATTTCGTACGACGAGATGCTGGAACTCGCGAATCTCGGCGCGGCGGTGCTGCATCCCCGCGCCGTGGAATACGCCAAGCACAACAGCGTCCGCCTGATCGTCCGTTCGAGTTTTAATTATAATGAAGGAACCGTGGTGGAGGAGGAGTCGAGCATGGAACAGGGAGTGGTAGTAAGCGGGATCGCTTACGATAAAAACGTGGCGCGGATCAGCATTTTGGGCGTATCCGACGTGCCGGGCGTGCTGGCCGGATTGTTCGGGGCGCTGGCGGCGGAGCGCGTGGACGTCGACATCATCGTGCAGAGCGGGTCGCAGGGCGGCACGGCCGACTTCTCGTTCACGGTAAACGGCTCCGAAGTGGAGCGGGCGCTTCAGGTCATCGAAAGCACGCGAGGCAAAGTGCCTTACCGCGAATTGACTTCCGAGACGGAACTTGTCAAAGTGTCGATCGTCGGCGCCGGCATGGTCAGCCATCCGGGCGTGGCCGCGGAAATGTTCCGGGTCATCTCGGATCAGGGCGTCAGCATCAAAATGGTCAGCACGTCGGAGATCAAAGTCTCCTGCGTGATCGAAGGCGAGAAAGTCAAAGACATCATCGCGGCGCTGCATACGGCCTATAACCTGGATGCCCAGGAACAGGCTTTTGTGGGCGGTCCGCAGGACCGGCGTTAATTCGGCCGATGATAGCGTTTCACCGGCATTTTGCGGGCGGGTTTCTCCTTCGGGAGACCGCCCTTTTTATTTTGCAAGGTTGTGATATAATACATAACGTTAGTTAAACGGCTTGCCGTGCGTTTACAAAGCGCTGCATCATTTTACCTGCACAAGCCTGAAAATGTTAAGGAGCGTGCCCGAATGTTTAAAATAAGCGAAATCAAAGAACTTATCGAACTGCTCGACCGGACTTCGGTTCAAGAATTGGAGCTGGAGGAAGAAGGCGCGCGCGTCGTCATCCGCAAAGGCAGCCGTATCGACGCTTCGGCCCTGCAGTTTGCCGTGAATGCGCAGCAGCCCCAGGCGCAGGCGGTCCACGCGCCGAGCGCGCCGGCCGCGGCGGTGCCTGCCCAGGCATCGGCGCCCGACGAGTCTTTACATAAAATCGTCTCCCCGATGGTCGGCACGTTCTACGCTTCGCCGTCCCCGGATGCCGATGCCTATGTAAACGCGGGCAGCCGCGTCAACGAGAAATCCGTCGTCTGCATCATCGAAGCGATGAAGCTCATGAACGAGCTGCTGGCCGAAGTCAAAGGCGAGATCGTGGAAGTGCTGGCCGAGAACGGACAGCTCGTCGAATACGGACAGCCGCTGTTCCTGGTCAGATCGGAATGAGTCAAGCGCAAGCGGAAGGAGGACGCATCGATTTGGAAACGACGAAATTCAACAAGATTCTGATCGCCAACCGCGGCGAAATCGCTGTGCGGATTATTCGCGCGTGCCGCGAAATGGGCATCTCGACGGTGGCGGTCTATTCCGAAGCCGACCGCGATTCGCTGCATGTCCGCCTGGCCGACGAAGCGTACTGCATCGGGCCGACGGCGTCCAAAGACAGCTACCTGAACTTCACGAACCTGATGAGCATCGCGACGCTGACCGAATGCGACGCCGTGCACCCGGGTTACGGGTTCCTCGCGGAAAACGCCGACTTCGCCGAAATTTGCGAATCGTGCAACATTACGTTCATCGGCCCTTCGCCGGACAGCATCACCAAGATGGGCGACAAAGCGGTAGCCAAGTTGACGATGCAAAGCGCGGGCGTTCCGGTCATTCCGGGTTCCGACGGTCTGGTCGAAGACCTGGACGAAGCGATCCAGATCGCGCGCGGCATCGGCTATCCGGTCATTATCAAAGCGACCGCGGGCGGCGGCGGCAAAGGCATTCGTCTGGCCGAAGACGAAGACACGCTGCGCCAGCAGATCGTGGCCGCCCAGCAGGAAGCGGAGAAAGCGTTCGGCAACGCCGGCGTCTATCTGGAGAAATTCCTGACCGGCATGAAGCACGTGGAAATCCAGCTGATCGCCGACAAGCACGGCAATGCGGTGCATTTGGGCGAGCGGGACTGCTCCGTGCAGCGCCGCCGGCAAAAACTGGTCGAAGAAGCCCCTTGTTCGATCATCTCCGAAGAAGTGCGGACAGCGATGGGCGCGGCGGCGGTACGCGCTGCCCATGCGGTCAACTATTCCGGCGCGGGCACGCTCGAGTTCCTGCTCAGCCCGGACGGCAGCTTCTACTTCATGGAGATGAACACCCGGATTCAGGTCGAACATCCGGTGACCGAGATGGTCACGGGCGTCGATCTGATCCAGGAGATGATCTCGGTTGCCGAAGGCAATCCGCTGTCGTTCACCCAGGAGGAAGTGACGATAAACGGCTGGTCGATCGAATGCCGCATCAATGCCGAAGATCCGGATCGCAACTTTATGCCGGCTCCGGGCAAGATCAGCTTCTATCTGCCTCCGGGCGGACCGGGCGTGCGGGTGGACAGCGCCGCTTACCAGGGCTATACCATTCCGCCGTTCTACGATTCCATGATCGCCAAGCTGATCGTCTGGGCGCCGACGCGCACGCAGGCCATCGCCAAAATGAAGCGGGCCCTGGCCGAATTCGCCGTCGAAGGCATCGCGACCACGATCCCGTTCCACCAGCGTCTGCTGAATCACGAAACGTTCGTACGCGGCGATTTCGACATCAAATTCCTTGAAGAAAACGAAGTCTGAACGTGACAAACGCCGTTTGTCACATCGGGCGGCAAATGCTATATTTAAGGAATAAATAATCCATAAGGTGGATGGTATCGAATATGAGCAGCTTACCTACAGAATTTGAACGGACGGAGATCGGCGAGATCCAGATCGCGCCCGAAGTGATCGAAGTGATCGCGGGACTGGCGACGATCGAAGTGGAAGGGATCGCGGGCATGAGCGGCGGCTTCGCGGGCGGCATTGCCGAGCTGCTGGGACGCAAGAACCTGTCGAAGGGCGTCAAGGTCGAAGTGGGCCAACGCGAAGCGGCGGTCGACGTATCGGTTATCGTCGAGTACGGTTCCCGCCTGCCGGAAGTGGCCGGCGCGGTGCAGCGCAACGTCAAGCGTTCGATCGAGATGATGACCGGCTTGTCCGTCATCGAAGTGAACGTGCATGTGCACGACGTGCAGTTCAAAGCCAAAACGGTCGAAAGCCGTTCCGAAGAGCTCGAACTGGGCATTCCCCGGGTGAAATAACGTTTTTCCGACCCCCGACCCGCAAAGTCGGGGTTTACTACCGTTTGGAGGGGGCTTGGCCGTACGTGGCAAAAATAGTGGACCGTCTGCTGCTGTTTCTATACAGCCTAACGATTTTGATTCTGAGCATTTTGGCCATCCTCCTGCTGAGCCGCTCGATCCGGGTTCCGATCGATTTCCGGTTCGACCTGCCGACGATGTCGATTCTGGTCGCCGGCCTTGCCGTGCTGATTCTGATCAGCCTGCGGATGCTGTACGTGTCGCTGCGCCGCAGCCGCGCGAACGTGCATTCCGTCGACCAGCGAACCGATCTGGGCGAGATCCAGATCTCGCTGGAGACGATCGAGAATCTGTCGCTCAAAGCGGCGTCCCGCGTGCGCGGCGTCAAAGATCCGCGCACGCGGATTCGGATGACCGATCCGGGACTTGTAATCGAGATCCGCACGGTCGTCGACGGGGAATATCCGATTCCCGCGCTGACCGCGGAAATCCAGCGCGGCGTCAAACAATTCGTGCATGAAATCACGGGCATTCCGGTGGCTTCGGTCTCGGTCTACATTGCGGGAGTCATGCAGCCCCAGGCGTTCAAAAGCCGGGTGGAATAGGAGAGGGCGCCGATGAAATGGAGTGAAATCTGGACCGTGTACGGAGGCCGCTTGGCTTGGACGGCCGCCGGCTTGTTTTTCGGCCTGCTGTATCTGGCGGTCGGATTCTGGCATATGCTCGTGGTGGCTCTGCTGACGCTGCTCGGCTACGGAATCGGAAGCCGCAAAGACCGGCGCGCCGGTCCGCTGCTTCCGTGGGGCGAACTGCGCGCCCGGCTCATGGAGCGCTGGCGCCCGTTTCGCTAAATCCTTCGCAAGACGCTGTATCCGCTGCCGCACGCGCGCCGGCCGGGAAGTTCCGGCCGAGCGTTTTTGCCCGAATCGGGGTTGAAGGTCCCGAAGGCGCGCGAACGAACGGAGCGAAAGCCTGTGAGACGTTTTTACGCCGGACATGAAGAACGGCTTGCCGTCCGTCTTCCAAGCAAGACAGGCGGCGTTTCCGACCGGAAGGAACGGCTTAACAGCCGAACTTTCCGGCGGAAACCCAAGCTTTTCGGGACGGGAGAAGCGTTTCACAGGTTTTTGCATGTTCAGGAGTACCGTAACATTCATATAAACCGACAGAACAACAGATAGCACAACAGATAGCGGGAGGGACCCATGAAAAGAAGATTGGGAAGAGAATTGGCTGTACAAAGCCTGTACCAGATGGAAATGAACGAGGTGGCGGCATTCGACGCCGTGTCGATGCTGATTTCGGAAGCCGGGGACGAAAACGAAGGCGAAGTGAAACTGGAAGACGCCGACCGGCTGGCCGAATACGTGCTGGCGCTCGTGAACGGCACGTGGACGCACAAAGCGGCGATCGACGACCTGCTCGGCGTGTATCTCAAAGGCTGGCAGATCAGCCGCCTGTCGCGCGTGGATCGCCAAATTCTGCGCCTCGCTTCGTACGAAATGATTTTCGCCGAAGAAGTGCCTGCCAAAGTCGCCGTCAACGAAGCGATCGAATTGTCCAAACATTTCGGCACCGACGAGTCCGGCAAGTTCGTCAACGGCGTGCTCGGCAAAATGATCCAGGACGCCGACGAGCTCAAAAGTAAGTTGAAGTAATCAAAAAATCCCCACCTCACATAGACCCACTTTTAAAGGAGAGAAAACCATGACGACAGCCCAAATTATCAGCGGAAAACAAGTATCGGACGAAATTCGCCAGAATCTGAAAACCGAGGTCGAAGCGCTTGCCGCCAAAGGCTGCGTGCCGGGCCTCGCCGTCGTGCTCGTCGGGGAAGATCCGGCCTCCCAGGTCTATGTGCGCAACAAAGCCAAAGCGTGCGAAGACCTCGGCTACCATTCCGAAGTGCATCGCCTGGAATCCGATACGTCGGAAGAAGACCTGCTTGCGCTCGTGCACAAGCTGAACGAACAAGAAAACATCAACGGCATTCTCGTGCAGCTTCCGCTGCCGAAACATATCGAAGAAAAAGCGGTCATCAACGCGATCTCCCCGGAGAAAGACGTCGACGGCTTCCATCCGATCAACGTGGGCAACCTCATGATCGGCGACGACAGCCTGCTGCCGTGCACGCCGGCCGGCGTAATCGAGCTGATCAAGCATACCGGCATCGAAATGTCCGGCAAGCATGCCGTCGTCATCGGCCGCAGCAACATCGTCGGCAAGCCGGTATCGCTGCTGCTCCAGCGCGAGAACGCGACCGTGACGATGTGCCATTCGCGCACGGCCAACATGAAGGAGCTGACGCGCCAGGCCGATATTTTGGTCGTGGCCGTCGGCCGCGCCAACTTCGTCGACGCTTCCTACATCAAGCCGGGCGCCGTCGTGATCGACGTGGGCATCAACCGTCTGGAGACGGGCAAGCTTGCCGGCGACGTGGACTTTGAATCGGCAAGTTCCGTATCGGGCCCGATTACGCCGGTACCGGGCGGGGTCGGTCCGATGACGATCACGATGCTGATGAAAAACACGCTGCTTGCCGCCAAGCGCGCGCACGGCTTGTCGTAAGCGGGAGGTTCCGGCATGGAGCAGCGCATACTGTCGATCCAGGAGCTGAACCGGTATATCCGCCAGAAGTTCGAAGCGGACCCGCTGCTGCCTGAAGTGTGGGTGCGCGGCGAGATTTCGAATTTTACGCATCATTCGAGCGGACATATGTATTTTACGCTAAAAGACGCCGGCAGCCGCGTGCGGGCGATCATGTTCGCTTCGCACAACAAGCGGCTGCCGTTTATTCCGCGCGAAGGCACGCGCGTCATCGCGCAGGGCAGCGTCTCGGTGTTCGAGCGCGACGGCCAATACCAGCTGTATCTGACCCAGATGCAGCCGGACGGCGTCGGCAGTCTCTATCTGGCCTACGAGCAGCTCAAGCAGAAGCTGGAGACCGAAGGACTGTTCGACGACAGCGGCAAGCGCCAAATTCCGGCGCTGCCCAAAGCGATCGGCGTCATCACCTCGCCGACGGGCGCGGCCGTGCGGGACATCCTGACGACGCTCGGCCGCCGGTTCCCCGGCGTGCCCGTCATGCTGTATCCGGCGCTGGTGCAGGGCAAGGAAGCCGCCGCGTCGATCGTGCGCGGGATCCGCATCCTGAACCGGCTCGGCGAAGCCGAAGTGCTGATCGTCGGCCGCGGCGGCGGATCGCTCGAAGAACTGTGGGCTTTTAACGAAGAGATCGTCGCCCGAGCGATCTACGATTCGGCCATTCCGGTCATCTCGGCCGTCGGGCACGAGACCGACTTCACGATCGCCGACTTTGTCGCCGATCTGCGGGCGGCGACGCCGACCGCCGCCGCGGAACTCGCGGTGCCGGACCGGCGCGCGCTGCAGCATCGCGTCGCCCAGCAGCAGGAGCGGCTGCGCGGCGCCCTGCTGCGCCGGGCCGCGCAGGAGCGCGAACGTCTGGCGCGCCTGCAGCGCTCCGCCGTGCTG
>NZ_VPFK02000023.1:0-300591 GCF_008634075.2 Saccharibacillus sp. WB 17
GGACCGGGCCACGCGGGCCATGCGGCGCACGCAGCCCAGCGGCCGCTTGAAGCGGCGGGCGAAGCGGCGGGCGAAGCGGCGGCTCCGGCCGCCCCGGGCCGGCCGGAGCCCGGGCCGGAAGCGGAAGGCGAAGGCGCGCTCAGCCCGCGCTGAACAGCCGCGTACCCGCTTGCCGACGGGATGCCGATAGCTTCGCCGCCGGCTGTCACCCAAGCCGGCTCTGCACGCCTACATACACGAACAGACCGCGGCTCAACCGCCGCGGCCCGATGAAGCAGCCGGTATCCGGCTGTTTTTTTATTTTTTTCAAATCCACTTTTACAGCAATCTCCGATTTTCAAAAACGTGCAAACCTCCGACGCCCCGCACGTCTCACTTCTCGTACTTCGCCCGGTGCTCGTCTTTCATCCGCACGTAATCTTCGTCCGTTTTCGCTTTTTCCCATACCTGCTTGAAAATGGCCGCCGATTCGGCTTTGACCGGATCGCCTTTGTTTAGCGACAGCGTGCCGTTCTCCGCGTACTTGCGGCCGCCTTTGTAGTTGGTGTACCGCCTTGCGCGCGTATAGCCCATCTGCAAAAACTTCCTCGCCATGTCCATGCCGACGAAATCGTCTTCTTCCTTATAGGCCAAAAACATGGCATAGATCTTCTCCGACGACTCGCGCGCGATGTCGGGCGTCTTGAACCGCCAGTGCGGCAGAATCTCGCCTTTGTACGGCTGGACGAGCAGCACGCCCTGCTCGCCGCGCCCGACACGGTACAGCTCCGGCTGCTTGCGCAGATCCAGTTGTTCGTAGTCCAGTTCGTAGTCGAATGCCTTCATCGCGTTAGCCTCCTTGGGCCGTGGCGGGCACGGCGCTCCTGTGATCGGACGATGGGCTCGTGAAGATCAGATCGTGACGTCGGCCGTATCCGGCAGCGGGCAGACGCAGACCGGACGATTGAGCTCCAGCGCGAAGCCGGTCGGCGTCAGTCGGCCGTCTTCTTCCCCGATCGCAAAAGAAACGATCTGGCCGCTGTCTTGATGCGCCGCGAGCAAAAATCCGTCCGTAATCGCGAAATGCCTCGGCACGCGGCCGCCCGACGGTACGCGTTCCACAAACGTCAACCGTCCGTTCGACAGGTCGGTCTTGAACTGCGTAATGCTGTCGTCGCCCCGGTTCGAGACGTACACGAAGCGTCCGCACGGCGATACCGCCGTATGTGCCGCCGTATTCGCCGGATCGGACGCCTGCGGCTCGGGCAGCAGCGGTTCGCTCTGGGCCGGCGCCAGGCGCCCGCTCTGCATATCGTAATCCAGCATCGTCACCGTGTTGTCCAGTTCGCCCGTGACGTACGCCCATTTTCCCTTGGGATGAAAAGCCATCGTGCGCGGACCGGTCCCTCCGGGCAGTTCGATCTCTCCCTGATTGAACAGCCGCTCGTCTTCGAGCGTGTACTGGGCGATCCGGTCGGTTCCGAGATCGGGCGCAAACAGATAGACGCCGTCCGGGGACGAAACGAACGAGTGCGGATGCGGCTCGGCCTGGCGTTCGGGATGCGGACCGGAACCGGTATGCCGGACCCGGCTCGTCTGTTCGAGCACGCCGCGGTCCCGGACCGCGAACGCGACGACGCATCCGCCGTAATTGGCCGCGAGCAGCATTTTGCCGTCCGGCGTCGGTTCGACGAAGCACGGCGAAGAGCCTTCGGAAGACTGCCGGTCATTGGGATTCAGTTCTTTGGTATCCGGGTCGATCATGTAGGACAGGATTTCGCCGTATTCTTTTTCGCTGACCGCATATAAATTTCTCCGATTCGGGCTTACGGCCAGATACGAAGGGTTCTCGATGCCGCCAAGGCCGGATACGACGTGCATTTCGCCGTTCTCCGTGTTCAAAGTGGCGTGAAACAGCCCTTCTTCGGTGTCCGAAGCGTAGGTGCCCACGTAAAAATGTCGGGTATGATCCAGTGCCGTCATGTTCTCATTCTCCTTTTATGTCAGCCCGTGCTTGCGCGCGAAGCGGGCTCGAAATCGTGGTCGGTTTGACTATTATTAACAAAAACCTACCCTTTCTGAAACGAAACCGCCGAAATTCGCCCGGATTCGACAATCAAAATCTCGCGAAACCTTGCGCAATCCGTGCTTTTGCAGACGCCGCATTATATACTGAAAGGAAACGAACCTTTATTCGGATATTGAAAATCGCTACCATTTGGAGGAAGCCATGGAACTGGACATCACCGAACAATCGCTGCCCGTTTACGAAGCGCTCGCCAGCAAAGTCCGACTCAATCTGCTTGCCCTGCTTGCCGAGCGGCCGATGAACGTGCGGGAACTGGCCGAAGCTTCGAATCTCAGCAGCGCGATCATGACCATGCACGTGCGCAAGCTGGAGACGGCCGGGTTGATCCGGACTGAACGGATGGCGGGCCGCGGAGGCGCGCGCAAAGTCTGCTCGCTCGCCGAGGACCGCATCGAAATCACGCTGCCCAAAGCGGGCAGTGACCGGCGCTCCGTGCATCCGGTTAACGTGCCGATCGGCCATTTCACCGATTGGGAAGTCTATCCGACCTGCGGGCTGGCCACGACGGAGAAAATGATCGGCCAATTCGACGACCCGAGATTTTTTCTGTCGCCGGAACGGGTCAACGCTTCGATTCTCTGGTTCGGACAGGGCTTCGTCGAGTATCGCGCCCCGAATTTCCTGCTGTCCAGCCAGACGCCCGAAGAACTGGAAATTTCGATGGAAATTTCGTCCGAAGCGCCCGGCATCGACGAAGACTGGCCGTCCGACATCACGTTCCACCTGAACGGCGTCGATCTCGGCACGTGGACCAGCCCCGGCGATTACGGCCGGCGGCGAGGCAATCTGACCCCGGCCTGGTGGCCGAACGACATCAACCAGTACGGCCTGCTCAAGCGGCTCAAGATCAACCGGACCGGCACGTTCATGGACGGCACGCCGCTCTCTTCCGTGACGCTAGACCAGATCTCCCCGTCGAGCAAGGAATGGAAGCTGCGGATCGGCGTGCGCAGCGAAGCGCAGCACGTCGGCGGCATCACGCTGTTCGGCACCGGCTTCGGCAACTACAACCAGGACATCCTGTTCCGGCTGTATTACCGGGACGCGCTGAGGCCCGAACCGCAGGGCTGAGCAATTCCCGCGGCACATAAAAAAGAACCCGCGGCATCATTCCTCGTATGCCGCGAGTTCGTCCTGCAATCGGGCAAGGTCGTTGGCCGCCTGCTCCGCTTCCGTCCGAAGTTCGATCAAGCGTTCCTGCGGACCGCCGTGCGAGACTTCGATTTCGGCCGCCAACCGCGAGACGCGGTCGTTCAGTTCGCCGATCCGGTATTCCAGATGGGCAACGTCCGAAGACGCTCCGGTCTGCGAGCTGCCCCGCTGCGAATAGGTCATGTGTTCGCTCCCCTTTGCTGCTTTTTACCCACTATAGCGAAAGTTCGGCGGCGAGGCAAATGCTTCTGTATCGGCAGTCTGCGGATCAATCGATCCGCAGGCTGCCTTTTTGCAGGATCGGATTCGGATAATTCTCGATCTCGAACGTCAGCGGCTGCGGCCAGGATTCCGTGCCGATCCCGAAGTAGTCCCGCGTCACCGTGACGTCGCCTTCCGGTCCCGTTGTCATGCGGGAAGTGAAACCCTGCCCGGAAGAATCCAGTTCATGCCGGGCTCCGCTGCCGTCGGTGAACGTGCTGCCGAGCAGCATGTTCCCGGCCATGCCTTCGGGAAGGCTGCCGGCTCTTCGGAATGCGATCGATCCGCTGCCGCCGTATTGCGGCTCGGCTGCCTCCACGCTTATCTTCGCATCGGGCGCCCGGATGATTCGCATCTGCTCCGTATCGGCGACAAGCTTCAGCTTGTCCCGTTCCAGGGCAGAAATGCCTTCGATATGCAGCGTAACCGAATCGGGACGGGTAAGCGCCGTACCCGGAAACCGCAGCGCATCGTTCAAGGAACCGACTGTCTCCAGCGTCTCCGCTTCGCCCTTCTGCTCAATCGTAAGCGTCGGTGCAATCAGTCCGAAGATCCGCTTGCTGTTGGAAGCTGCATAATCGATATCGACATAAATCCCGAGCGGCGTGCTCAGCAGGCGCGTTACCCGAATCTCCTGACCGTCGATCGTCAGCACCCGTTCCTGCTGGATCGTCCGTTCCCGCGCGGCAAGCGCCGCCCGATCCAAGGTAAACGGCACCTCGATTTCCGTCCGGTATTTATTCGTGCTGGAGAGCCTGGCCTTCGCGTCGCCGGACGTCAAGATCAACCGAAGCGCGGACGCGGAACCGGCCTGCCCTTCTAACGAGGTAGAAGACAGCACGTGATACGAAGTTCCGCCCGATTCGAGGAGACTCTCTCCGCTCTGCGTACTGCCGCTTTCCGACCCGGAACGGCCGTACACGACCGAAGCGTCGCCGATGCGGGCCTGTTGGCCGCTCTTGTTCGTCACGCTGTACAGGACGACCGTCGAGCGGCTGTCCGCCGCCACTCCGTCCAGCGTGACCGTATAACCTTGTCTCTCCACCGTCGTTCCGACCGGCCGCACTTCCCCGCGATTCAAAGCGCTGATCAAGGCGGAATCGCCTTCGGCTGCTTCCCGGAACGCTTCGAACGCGCCCCAATCCCTGTTCGCGGCAATGCGCGCTTCCGGCTCCAGCATGCTTCCCGGACGCAGCGCAGCGAGCGTCAGCAGCAGCGCGGCGGCGAGAACCAGCACTCCGCCGGCGCCGTACAATGTTCTGCGGCGCCGGGCCCGCACGCGTCCCCGGCCGATTCCCTGCCGCGTCGTCCGATCGAGCTTGAACTGCGGCAGTTCGGCGGCCTGTCTGGCGTTGGCTTCGGCGTCCTGGCGCAGTCTGTGCAATTCCCGTTCATTCATGCTCGGCACCTCCCCCTAATTCTTTGCGCAGCTGCTTCAGTCCTTCGCGTACCCAAGTCTTGATCGTGCCTTCGGGCCTGCGCAGCACGGCCGCGATCTCGATCGTCGTCATATCCTGATAATATTTGAGCATCACCGCATGGCGGTATTTGGGCTTCATTTTGCCGAAAGCCCGCTCCAGATCGACCTTATCGTTGCTTTGCATCTCTTCCGCCTGCCGTTCCTCGAACTCCGCGGCCGGAAACGACCGTTTTCTTCGGCGCAGTTCGTCCATGCAGCAGTTGATGACGATCCGGATCAGCCAACTGGACAATCGGTCCGGGTGCTGCAATTTTTTCCGTTTGATCCAGGCCCGGCACGAAGCTTCCTGCACCGCTTCCAGTGCGTCCGCTTCGCTGCGCAGGTAACTCAGGGCGATCGCGTACAGTCTGCGCTGCTGCACTTCGATCCGCCCGAAAAAAAGTTCTTCTTCCGTATGGGCTTCTACGGCCCGCTCCGTCTCCTCCGACGTTTGATCCATCTCCAGTCCCCCTCATCCGATACAAGTAAGACGCCGCATCCGCGCAAAACGATTGATTTATTTTAACGCATCTCCCGAAAAAAAAAGAACGAGCCAAAAAAACCGCCTCCCGAAGGAGACGGCTGTCCGATCTTTCGCCCGGGGCCTGCGGAGATTCGGCCTATACGGCCACCGCTCGGACGTCGTCTTTATTTGAGCTTCTCATGCTTGCGGCTGCCCCGCCGTGCGACACGACCGTTTCCCCGTTTTTGGTTACGGTCAATTTGGCGCCGATCAATCGCGATACGGTTTTGTCGTTGGCCGCATCCGGTACCAAGACGAGATAGTCGCGCTGCGGCGTGATCAGCGGCTGTTCGACATGCAGCACCTGTCCGTCCACGGTCAGCGTCTGACCGGCAGCCAGATTCTGCTCAAGCCGCCCGGCTTCATTCGGGCCGATCTTGACTTCCGTCGCCAGTACGGCCAGACACTTGCTGTCGTCGTAACCCGGATTATCGCCGCCGCGGAATACCGGTTTGCTTCGCCGTTCACCGCCAATCTCGCGGCCGCCTCTACAAACTGCCGCTCATCCGCCTTTTTCCGTGTTTCGCGACTCCGCCGCACGCATCTGCTTGAGCGCTTTGGGCAGCCAGCTCTTGATCGTGCCTTCCGGCTCGTTCGGGATGCGTGCGATCTCGACCAGCGTCAGATCCTGCTCGTATTTCAAGATGACGACATGCCGGTGCTTGGCGGGAAGCTTCGCCAGCATGCGATCCAGATCGATCCGGTTCGAACTGACCATTTCAGCTGCCCGATCCTCGCCCGCCCGATCCGAAGGAAAGATTCTTTTGCGCCTTCTCAGTTCGTCCATGCAGCAGTTGATCAGAATTCGGGTCATCCACGGCAGGAAGGCCGATTCGTCCTTGAGCGATCTGCGTTTGATCCAGGCTTTGCAGGACGCCTCCTGCAGCGCATCCAGCGCGTCCGCTTCATGATGCAGGTAACTGAATCCGATGCCGTATAGACGGCCGACAGACCTCAAACGGTTTTCGAACAGGGAAAACAAAACAAAAAAACCGCGCTTCTCCCCCCGGAAGGAGAAAAGCACGGTCTCGCGGCACAAGCCGCTCGGTTCGTTATATTCGGTTCATTATTCGGTATATCGTTCGGTTCGTTCCACTTGGTAAAAGACGTCCGCTTACCCTCTCAGGTCGCGCTTCGGAAACTCGTTCATCCATTCGCGCAGCAGCGCGGGCGTCAGGTCGGCCGGCGAGTCCACGTGGTGGTCGGCGTCCGGCAGCGTCTCCGTCGTCCCGATGCCCACGGCCGGCATGCCGGCGCGGTGGATCGAGATCACGCCGGCTTCGGCGTCTTCGATCCCGATACAGCGCAGCGGATGGACTCCGACGCCTGCGGCGGCGTTCAGGAAGATTTCGGCGTCCGGCTTTTGCAGCGCGACCGCACCGGCATCCGCGACGTAGTCGAAAAGGTCGGTGACGCCGAGCCGGTCGAGCACGGTCGGGGCGTTGCGGCTGGCGGAAGCGAGCGCCGTGCGAATACCGTCGCGGCGCAGCGCTTTGAGCAGCTTGCGCACGCCCGGCAGCAGTGCTTCCGGTGTCAGCGTCGTCAGCAGTTCTTTGTACCGTTCGTTTTTGCTGTGGGCGAGCTTCTCCATCTCTTCCGGCGAATAGGTCCGGTCTCCGTTCTGGAGAATGAGCTTCAGCGAAGTCATGCGGTCCACGCCTTTGAGCTTCTCGTTATGCTCGCGGTCGAACGGAATGCCCAGCTCGTCGGCCAGGTCTTTCCACGCCTGATAATGCAGCTCGGCCGTATCGGTGATGACGCCGTCCAGATCGAACAGCACTGCGCCCAGTACGCGGTTCGGCAGCGTCAGCTCTTCTTCCAGATTCACGTCGACGCCGAAATGCTCCAGCTTGATCGGATCGCCTTCGAGCAGACGGTACGTCGTCGATTCCTGCGTCGCATTGACGTACAGACGGCGGCCTTTCCATTTGACGGAGAAGCTGCAGCGTTCCCACTGCCCCGGCAGCAGCGGACGGAAACTCAGCTTGTCCAGATCCTGCTTCATGCCGGCGAAGCCGTTGACGATCGCGAGGCGGCTGCCGGCCATCGCCGCGGCATGGATGCCGTCTTTGACATTGCCGTGCGTGTCGTCCAGGTCAAGCCGCGACGTCTCCATGAAGAACTCGTACGCCTGATCCATGTAGCCGAGCTCGGACGCGACCATCGAGTGCACGCAGGCCGACAGCGACGAGTCGTGCGTCGTCAGGCCTTCGTAGTACAGATAGCCCCGCGCTTTTTCCGCAAGCGTGAACCGTTCGGGCTGTACGTGGAACGCGAGCACCAGATCGGCCTGCTTCAGCACCTGATGCCGGTAAATGTCCATCGGGTGATAATGCAGCAGCAGCGGATATTTCTCTTTCGGCGTGTTGGCGAAATCCCACGGCGCTTTGTGCAGGAACGAATCGTCCTGGCCGATCATGCCCTGATCGCGGTAGATGAACATTTCGGCCGCCATTTTGCGCCACGAACCCATCTCCGCGTCGGTGACCTGCAGCCGGTCGCACAGTTCCTCGCAGCGTCCTTCGTGCATTTCTTTCATCTCTTCCAGCAGCTGCACCGTATACTCGAACTGATCCTGTACCATGACGTTCGTATAGGCGTTGTTGTTCACGAGCGCGGTATACTCGTCCGGTCCGGTGACTCCGTTGATGCAGAAGCCGCGTCCCGGAATGAAGCTGCCGTAGCCCGCGAAGAAGCGGCTCGTCTCGATCAGGATCTCCAGCCCGTTGCCGTACTTGTAGTCCGGATCATCCACCGCTTCGTTATACAGCTTGATCGCGTGGGCGATATCGGCGTTGATATGCAGTTGCGCCGTGCCCGCCGGGAAGTAAGCGGACGTCTCTTCGCCGCTGATCGTCCGCCACGGGAAAAGCGCGCCTTTGAAATTCAGTTCCTCGGCACGTTTGCGCGCTTCGGGCAAAATGTAATACCGGTAATCCAGCAGCTTGCGCGCGATCTCCGGTTCGGTATGCAGGAAGAACGGGAACACGTACATCTCGGTATCCCAGAAATAATGCCCTTCGTAGCCTTCGCCGGTCAGCCCTTTGGCCGCCATGTTGGTCCGGCCGTCGCGGCCGACGGATTGGAACACGTGATACGCGCTAAAACGCAGTCCCTGCTGCAGCGCGTCGTCGCCTTCGACGACGATGTCGGCGGACAGCCAGAATTCGTCGAGAATGCCTTCCTGAATCGCCGCGTAGTTGTCGTAGCCCCGCTCCATCGCTTCGTCGAGCTGGCGAATGCCTTCTCTCCACAGGTCGCCGGTGTTCGGTTCTTCCGACGCATGGTACGTCACGTATTTTTCAAGCACGAATTCGTCTCCCGGCTGCGCCGATACCGTAAAGCGCTTCTCGACCCGGCCGCTCGACGCATCCGTCTCCAGCTCGTATTCGCCGCCGCTGAATTTATGTTCGGCCGCGCACGCCACGTGAAAGCCGGTTACCCGCGTACGCTGCATGATGCCGGCATACGTCTGGTTTTCGCGCATTTCAAGCGTCGTCAGCACGGGACCCGAGAATGAAGAACCGGAACGCGGATCGCCCGACGACGACTGGTTGACGACGTTGCCGTCGATCTCCGATTCGAAGCGGATCTTGCCTTCGAAGTTCATCGGCTTGACCGTGCAGCGCAGCAGCAGCAGATGCGGATCGTCCAGCGAAGCCATGCGTTCGAAGATGATCTCCACTTCGCGCCCTTCGAGCGAACGCCACTGGATCGAACGGGTCACGGTGCCTTTTCTCATGTCGAGCTGGCGCCAGTAGCCGAACAGCGTGCCCTGGAACATATGCACCGGCTCGTCTTCCAGCCAGATTCGGATGATCTGGGCGTCGGCGACGTTGAGCATCGTCTCGCGGTCGCGCGCGGACCCGTAGGTCTCCTCGCCGTAGACGATCGGAGCCGATTCGTAAAATCCGTTGATGTAAGTGCCCCGCAGCGACGTGCCGAGCGGGCCGTAATAGCCTTCCTCGAAATTGCCGCGCATGCCGATATGACCGTTGGCCACGGCGAAAATCGTCTCGTCGCGCAAATTCTGTTCGGTATCCAACGTATGTTCGGTTACCGTCCACGGTTCGTACGCATAGATCGGTCCCCCGGATGAATGCTTCATTGATTTTCCTCCCATTCCCAATCATTCTCTGTCACACAGACTCCCGCTCTATTACCCATTTGGCTCCCGGTAAGTAACTCCTGCAGGGGCAAAAGAAACGTAAAATTAAAGAGAACGCATTCATTTTTTCAGAAAAAACGCCCTGTTCTCTGCAACGAATCGCGCGGCGGCGGCGTTCGCTTCCCATAAAAAGAGAGCCTTCGCCGTTAGCGAAGACTCCAAGTCAGGGTTGTGTTGAAAGGGCTTACATCTGCATTATAAATCGCTCTTCCCTTTTTGGGAATCCCTATTTTGCCAATATCGAGGAAAAACTTTTGAATTCATCGATAAATGACTTGAAAGAGCTCCAAATGCTTCGATTGATCTTGTTTATGCCTTTTTTCTCGGCTGGAGTTTTTACTTCGCCTGCGGCAGCTCGGACGCTTCGCGCAAAATTTGCCGCATCATCGGCACGTACACGTCCCAATAGAACGCTTCTTCGCTGCCCGGCTTGTCGAACGTGAACCAGCTTTTGAACGTAGGCCAGCCCGCGTAACGGCGCCAGAACGGATAACCGTCCCGATCGGCGTAATCGCCCGCAAAATAATAGCTGACCTGCCCCGGAGCCGGCGCGGCGGTCGCGCCCGCGGAAATCGCGGCGCCTCCGGCTCCGGCCTCGCGCCGGAGCACCGCCGGGAACCGCTCGCGGATTCCGTGCTCGGCAAGCAGCGCCCGCCCGTTGCCGGTCAGCCGCAAATCGTACTCCGCCAGCACTTCGCTGCCTTCCGCCGCCGTCACGATATCGAACCAGTAATTGTAGCGGTTCTCCGGGCTCATGCCGAAGCGCTCGCGGCCCGCCCCGGTAAAAGCGATACGCGCGCCTCCGTCCGTCTCCGCGCCTTCGCGCAGCACGAACAGGTCGCCGTCTTCCTGCACGAACAAAAATCCGGCGCCCGTGTAATTCCAGTCGCGCCCGGTCACTTCCCGGTAGCGGCCCGGCACCCAGGCCGGCACTTCGACGCCCGCCGTCAGGTCGGGGAAGTAACGGGCGGTCCAGCCTGTCCATTTCATGCCGAGCAGCGCGCTCGCCCGGTCGCGCACCGCGTCTTCCGTCGGTGCCGCGACCGAATTGAACTCGGCCACAAGCATCGTCCCCCGCGCCGCGGCCGCTTCCAGCACGTTGATGTCGAGCGTCTTCATGCCGCCTGCCTGGCCCTGCGGAGCGCGCCCGCCGGCATTGGCCGGAACGTCGCCCGCCTCGCTCTCGTCCGCTTCGCCAGCCTGCGCTTCGGCAAGCCCGTACGTATCGGCCACGTAGATCAGCTGCGTATCGGCCGGCATGTCCGCAAGCGTCCGCTCTTCCGGCCGCGCGCCGCCGATCGGCAGCTGGCTGCCGTAATAGTCGCGGTCGTACAAATATTTGCCGCCGTCCGCCATACGATATTTCTGTTGGTTCATGATCCAGAACAAGCCTTTGTGTTCCCGGTAGCTGTCGTCGTTGACCGTCTTGTCCAGCACGGCGATATTCAGCGGCCGGGCCGGCTTCACTTCCCAGACGATCCAGGGCAGCAGCACAAGCAGCATCAGCGCCGCAAGCCCGGCCCAGAAGCGGGGAAAAGGTTTTCTCGTTTTCACTGGCCGCTCACTCCTTCTTTTTCGGCGGCGCGGCTGCGGGACCCGGCACGATGCCCGGCTTTTTCGTTGCGCCGAGCACGTTGACCCGGGTCATCTCGCCCCAGCTGTGCTTTTTGCCGCGAATGGCCTGAATCAGTCCCTGGGCGCGCCAAATCGTCAGCACCGGCCGGTACCAGAACGACTCGGACAGCGCGTAGACAAACATGCGTACCACGTCGCGAATCCGGTTGTAATTGTGAAAACGCCATTCTTCGAACAAGACGGCGCCTGTCGAGACGAGCGAGCCGAACAGCAGCATCATCAGCGCAAGCGACAGCGACACCTGAATATTGAGCCGGTCGAGGAAAAAGCCGAAAATGACCGTCGCGTAACCGAACAGTTCAACCAGCGGGCCGAGCAGCTCGATAAACAGGAACATCGGCATCGACAGCATCCCGACCCGGCCGTAGCGCGGGTTGAGGATCATCTTTTTGTGCGTCCAGATGCTCTCGAACAGGCCTCGCTGCCAGCGGGTCCGCTGCCGGCGCAAAATGGTAAAGCTCTCCGGCGCTTCTGTCCAGCAGACCGGCTCGGGCACGTACACGATGCGCGCCTTGCTTTTTTTCCGGCGAATCTCCGCGTGCAGGCGCACGGTCAGCTCCATGTCTTCCCCGATCGTGCCCGTCTCGTAGCCGCCGGCTTCGATGACCCATTTTTTGTTGAACACGCCGAACGCGCCCGAGACCAGCAGCAGCATATTGTACCGGCTCAGCCCGATCCGTCCCATCAGGAAGCCGCGCAAATATTCGATGACCTGCATGATGACGATCGGATTTTCCGACAATCGCACGTTCCGGCTGTCCAGATACCCGCTGTCGACCACGCTGCCGTTGGCGATGCCGACGCTGCCGCCGGTTGCGATGATCTCTTCACCGGGACGCGCGTCCATGATCGGTTTGACCACTTTGATAAAAGCGTCCGCGTCCAGCACCGTATCTCCGTCGAGCGACACGAAGTACGGATAGCGCGACACGTTGATACCGACGTTCAGCGCGTCCGCCTTGCCTCCGTTTTCCTTGTCGACGAGCACGAGATTGGGGTGGCGAAGCGAGCGGTAGACGCCGCGGATCGGCTTCGTCTCACGCTTCAGTCCGGCAAACGGCACGCGGCCCTTGATCTCCGTCATGTCGAACTCTTCGATCATGATCTCGGCGGTGCGGTCTTTGGAACCGTCGTTGACGACGACGATCTCGAACTGCTTGTAATTGATGCCGAGCAGCGAACGCACGCTGCCGACGATATTGACGTCTTCGTTGTAAGCCGGCACGACGATGCTCAGCGGCGGCACCAGCTCCGTCTCCAGCACGGTGCTGTACTGGATCGGGCTCAAGTCGCGGTCGCGCCACAGGCTGCGCGCCGCCGCGCCGTACATGAAGATGTAGATGCCGGCCGATAGTCCGACGTACACCATGATCGCATAGCCGAATATCCGGTGGCCCTGCATCAGAAGTTCAACCCACGTTTCGCTCATAAGCTCTCCTCTCCAGCGTCTCTACGGCCATGTCTCTCGCGAAGCGGTCCGGATGTTCGTCCGCCACGCGGCGAATACGCTCCAGCCCGCTGCGGTAAGCCGACAGCGCGGCTGCCGCTTCCCGCCGCACCTCGTAGGACGGGTCGGCCATCAGCCGCTCCAGATGCGCGGCGAAGCGTTCTTCGCGCACGGCCCCGGCCAGGCGCGCCTGCATCATCCGCTCCGGCCAGGCGACGTTCTCGCCGCCGGACATCCGGGCTTCGAGGCGGTCGGCCGCTTCCTCCGTCATGTAGCCGAAATTGGCCAGCGCCTTGAGCGCCCGGATACGCGTCTCGTTGTCTTCCGAGACCATGCAGCGTTCGAGCAGCGCCAGCACTTCGGACGTGCGGATATTGCCGAGGCGCAGCGTATCGAGCACCGAGCGGCGGATGCGGATCGGCAGTTCGTCGAAGCCGGCGATCAGCCGGGCGGCCAGCTCTCCGCGCAGCGGACGAAGCACCTGCAGCAGCTGCAGCTCGGAGAACCGGTCGGCGGCCAGCTGCAGATGGTCGAATGTCTCTTCCAGTTGAAGCGAAGACAGCGAGCGGACGATCAGGAACCGTTCGTCGTCGGTTTCGGCTCCCGGGCCGAGTTCGCCCAGACGGCGCAGCAGGCTGTCCTTCAGTTCCCGGATGCGGAATTTCTCGATGTGCAGCAGGGCATTCATGCGGTCGCTCCAGCGTCTGCGCGTCAGCAGATGGGCGTATTCTTCGGCAAAATAATCGGCCGCGAACACATAGATTCGCTCGCGTTCCGATTCCGAGGCGCTGACCGCGAGCCGGTCCAGCAGCGCTTCTTCCAGCGCTTCCCGGCGCAGCCCGGCGCCGGACGCGTACAGGCTGCGCGTCCGCTCGCCGCTGCGCAAATATTCGCCGAGCGGCGAATCGGGCGAAGACAGCTGCCCGATGACTTCTTCCACCTGCGCGCGGTGGCGGGCACGCAGAAACTTGCGTTCGATCAGATACAGCAGAATCAGCAGAATGACGAACACGATCGCGGCGCTGGCAATCCAGATCGCGCGCAGAACGACGGAGTCGATCATGAAGGCATCGCCACCTTCCCGATCAGCCGGCGCACTCGCGCTTCCAGTTCGACCATGCTGAACGGCTTCGTCATGTAATCGTCCGTGCCGGCCCGGATCGCTTCCGCGATACCGCGCTCGTCGCCGACGCCGGTCAGCATGAGCACGGTGTAGACCGGCGCGTAATCGCCGCTGCGCAGCCGGGCCAGCACTTCCATGCCGTTCATCCGGGGCATCATCCGGTCCAGCACGAGCAGGTAGCGGGACCCTTCGGCATGCCAGGGATCGCTCAGGAATTCTTCGCCGTCGGCGAAAGAGCGAATATCGATCGGGTATTCTTCTTCCAGGCTCTGGAGCTGGCGTTCCAGAATAGTGCGGATCAACGGATCGTCGTCGATCAGCGCCAGCCTCAGCTGGCGCGAAGCCGGCGTTCCCGCCGATCCTTCCTGCCCCTGCGGCAAGCCGAAGCGCTCTGCCGACGTCTCAAGCGCCCGAAGTGCGCCGGATAGCGCTTCCTGCTGCGTGTCGTCGGCTCCGACGTCCACCACGCCGCAGATCGCTGCGCTCTCGTCGAACCCGAGCGGCCCGAGCCGATCGGCCTGCAGAATTTCCCGCAGGAACTCGGCGCTCCGCCCGGCCTCGAGTCCCGGCTGCAGCAGGTAGAAACGGTTCGAGCGGTCTCTCGCCCACACGTCGCGCGGGCGAAGCTGCCGGCGCACCGCGTCGGAGAACGCGCGCAGCAGCCGGTCGCCTTCCCGGTAGCCGGTCCGCTCGTTGAAGCGGCGCAGCCCGTCGAGTTCTACCGCCGCCAGCGCAAGCGGCTCGCCGCCCGGTTCGAGCAGGCCGATCTGCCGCGTCAGCTCGCGCTCCAGAAACGGCATGCCGTAGGCGCCGGTCGTCTGATCGAGCAGCAGCTGCCCGGTAATCCGCCGCCGCCGGCGGGTCAGGCGCCGGATGCGCACGACGAATTCTTCCGGATTCATCGGCTTGGTCAGGAAATCGTCCGCGCCTTCTTCATAAGCCCGCAGACGCGTCTCGTCGTCGCTCTTGGCCGTCATGAGCACGATCGGAATCATGTAACGATCGCACAGTTCGCGAAGCCGCCCGATCAGCTCGAAGCCGGATTGTCCGGGCAGCAGCACGTCCAGCACGGCGCAGTCCGGACGCATCTCGTAGAACCATTCCACCGCCTTGTCGAAGCGCGGCGTCGCGAACACGGTGAAGCCCCGCTCTTCCAGCACGTCTTTGAGCAGGGCGAGCAGACCCAGATCGTCGTCGAGCAGCAGCACGGTGCCTTCCGACGATTCGGGCAGGGTGCCGAAGCTGCCGCCGGCGGATGCGGCGGCGGGCGATGGCATGGCGGATGGCGGAAGGGCCGGCGATGAAGCGGACGGCGGACCGGCCGATTGCGGAACGGCAGAAGGCGGCAGAGCCGACGGCGAAACGGTCGATGGTAAAACGGCGGAAGGCGGAAAATCCGATGACGGTAAGGCCGACGATGCTTCGCGATCGGAAGACCCCGCTTCGTAGGTGGACGGTTTGCGTTGTCCGGCGGCGTCGCCCGGATCGGCTGCCGCTTGAGCCGCTTCGTCCGGCTGTTCCGTACGCCGGCCCAGCCGCTCGCGCAAGCTGGCGGCCAGCCCGCGGATCTTGCCGCCGGGCGGCGAAGCTTCCGGAGACGGCGTCTCCGGGGCTGCGTCCGCTTCCGGCCCGGCCTCCGGTGCCGGTCCCGAATGCGATCCCGCATTCGGGGCCGAACCGACCGGAGCGCCGGCCTGCGGCCCGCTTGCGGCCGCGGCGGTTCTCTCCGCCGCTTCGCGGGCGGCTCGGGCGTCCTCTTCGCCGGCACCGGAACCGGCGGCTGCGCCGGACCGGGTGCCGGCACTTGCATCGGCACTTGCACCGCCACTTCCGCCGACATTTGCGCCGGCGCCCGGAGCTTCCGCCAGCGGCGGATAAGGCCGGGCCGGAGGCTCCGTCTCCAGCGCCGCGTCCAGCAGGGCGGACAATTCGGCCAGTTCGGCGGACAGTTCGGCTCCGCCGAACGTCCGCTCGCCGTCTTCGCGGAACCGTTCCAGCAGCCGCAGCGCCGACTCGTACCAGGCCTGCAGCCCGATCGTGCCCGACGTGCCTTTGACCGAATGCAGCAGCCGATAGACGGAGCGTTCGTCGGTGCGGGCGTCGGGGGCCAACATCCGGCCCAGATTCTCCTCCATTTGACCGACAAACAATTTCTGATATTTATTCATGTATTTATTCATGCCGTTCCCCTCCTTCATCCGGCCGGATCTCCACGATCGCAAAGTCCGATTCCACTTCGATCTTCCGTATGTCCAATCCGTGATGTTCGAGCGAAGCGCGTGCCATCGGCTCGCTCGGCAGCGGCAGCGCGAGCGAACCGGCATCGCGGCCCGCTCCCGTCAGCCGCTGTCCGAGCGCGAGCAGCTCTTTGACGGTAAACGGCTTGCGCAGATACTTCTCGCTCTCCGATTCCGCGTACCCGTCCGGCGGATCGAGCGCGGACGAGATCGCGATCGGCACGCGGCGCAGTTCCCCGTCGGCGGCAAGCCGGCGGATAAAGTCCCATCCGCCCAGTTCGCCGGCCAATACGAGATCGACTACGCACAGGTCCGGCACCCCTTCGGCGCGACCTTGCTCCAGGGCGAGCAGCGCCGTCTCCGCTTCGGAGAAACGGGAGACCCGGCGGCCTTCGCCGAGGAACGCTTCTTCGATCAGCCGTCCGAGACCTTCGTCGTCTTCCAGAATGAGCACGGTGCCGGCGGTCTGCTCCAAGGCCAGCGCCGGAAGCGAGAAGCGGAACGCGCTGCCTTCGCCGAGCGTGGAATCGAAGCCGATCTCGCCGCCCAACCCTTCGACCATCTCCTTGACGATCGCGAGGCCGAGTCCCGTGCCGCCGATCTGCCGGCGATCGGAATTGTCCACGCGGTAGAACTTGCCGAACAGCTTGGGCTTCGCTTCTTCCGGAATGCCGAGTCCGTAATCGCGGATCTCGACGATCCAGCGTCCGTGTCCTTCCGGCGAACCGTCCGCTTGGGACGGAGTTTCGAGCCGGATGAAACAATCGACGAAGGAGGCGCCCGGCGAATATTTGATCGCGTTGCTCAGCAGGTTGTGCAGCACCTGCTTCAACCGGTCGGCGTCGCTGCGCACCGCGCACGGTCCTTCCGGCAGGGACAGGCGCACGGCATGTCCGGAGCGGCCGTCCCACTGCGCGGCGACGTCTTCCGTCACCGTTCTCAGATCGAGCGGCAGCGTGCGGTAAGTCTGCTTGCCGGCTTCGATCCGCTGCAAATCGAGAAAATCCCCGATCAGCCCGGACAGCCGCTTCGCTTCCCCGTGGATGGTGCTCAGGTATTTCTGCGCCTTCTCCGGCTTGACGCTGCGGTTCAGCATAATCTCGGCAAAGCCGAGGATGCTGGCGAGCGGCGTACGCAGCTCGTGCGACACGACGCTGACGAACTCGTCGCGCAGCCGGTTCGTCTCTTCTTCTTCCGTCCGGTCGCGGAACACGAACAGGCGGACATCGCCCCAGACCGCGTCTTCGATCCGCTGCACGTACACTTCGAAATATTTCGCCGGGCGTCCCGGCGGCTCGAACGCATACCGTGCCCGGCCGCCGTCCAGCCCCGATTCCAGCACGCCGCGAATCCGTTCGCCGGCATCGCCCCCGATGCCGAGCTTCTCGTTCATCTCGTCCATCGTGTCGGCAAAATTCCGGCCCGTGCGGAAGATCGGGTCCAGCAGTTCGCCGGTGATCCGGTTGCACATGAGAATCTCGCCGCCCGGGCTGCAGACGATCAGCGCTTCGTGGATCGAATCGACGACCTGCTGCGTCGAATCCCGCTGGTCGCTCAGATTGCGCTTCTCGCGTTCCAGCTCCCGGTTGAGCCGCTCCATCTCCCGGCTCTGCCGCTGCCGCTGCGCCTGCGTCAGCTGCGCGAACAGCGCTCCGATGAACTGCCGGATCAAGCCGTCCGCCAGTTCTTCTTCGCCTTCTTCCGCCGAACGGTCGCCGTACAGCGTCAGCAGCAGGAAGCCCGCGGGACGTTCTTCCCCGCCTCCGTCGTACACGGGATAATACGTGTCCACGGCCGTCTCGTAAGCGCCGTGGGCGCCCCGCTCCGCGCCCGACAGCGGACGCCGCCGCGCGATCGGGCGATTCGTCCGGATCGCCTGCAGCGCCGGGCCGGCCGGTTCCCCGCCGAACTCTTCGGCGGACAGCGGATAGCCGCCGCTGTACAGCACTTCGTAGCCCTGCTCGCCGAAGCGGTCGAGAATGCTGCGGCGGACGTTCTCTTCGTCCGTCCCGCCCGCATGCCGGTCCGGCACGCGATCTTCCGCCGCTTCGCCGCGCATGACGAGCATGCCGGCATCCCGCCCGGTCACGCTCAGCAGCTGCCCGATTGCCTGCTCCAGAAAATCGCCCAGATCCGTCAATCCGACCAGCGACCGCTGGTACGCGTTGATCGCTTCCAACTGCGCTTCGCGACGCGTCAGACGATCCAGCGTCCGCTCTAGCCGGCCGCGCTGCTCCAGAATCTGTTCGTTCTGGGCTTCCAGCTCGTCGTTCTGCGCTTCCAGCTCTTCGCGCTGTTCTTCCATCTGGACCAGATTGTCTTCCAGCGCATGCTGCCGGCTGCGAATGCCTTCGGCCATGCGCCCGATTCCGCCGAGCAGGCTGCCGATCTCGTCCTGCCGCGCGGCGCCGCCGAGTTCGACGATCTCGCCGCGCTCGATCCGTCCGACCGCCGATTCGGCGTCCACGACCGGCGCGATAAACGCCCGGCGCAAATACCGGATCAGCAGCATCGCCGCTCCGAGCGCCGCCGCCAGCGCAAGCGCCGGCACGATCAGGATCGCGCGCCCGAGCGTGCGCACCCGATCGGTCAACGACTCGATCCGTTCCCGCTCCTGATTGACCAGGCCGGAGAAAGCCGCTTCCATCCGCCGCACCAGCGAACTGCCTTCCGAAGCGGACAAGTCCGCCAGCGCTTCGGCATCGTCCGCCTGGATCAGGCTCAGCGCCGTGATCGAATAGCGGTCGAACCGTTCGTTCAGCTGCGCCAATTCCCGCACGCCTTCGGCTCCGCCCGACGTCTCCGCGGCGTACGCTTCGTTCAGGTCGCGAAACAGCCGGTCGTACCCGTCCCGCGCCGACATCGTCTGCCGGTAAAGGTCTTCGCGTTCATACGCGGCATACGCCCGCAGATAAGAGACCGATTCGAGGAACTCGCGCTCGGTATCCTGCAGCAGGTTCAGCCGCTCGATGCGTCCGTTCAGCCCGTCGGACAACGACGCGTACTGCCGGTGCACGACCAGTTCGGCCGCCGCCAGCAGCACGCCCAGCACGAGAAACAGCGCCAGCGTCCCGTACGTGATCCGCCGCGACAATCCTCCGGAGACGCCCGCCTTCATGACGGACGGCTCTCGGTCAGCTTGCGGACGATCTCCGTCAGTTCCACCGGACTGAACGGCTTGGACACGAACATCGAGACGCCGGCCTGCATGGCCGCCTCGCGGTCTTTCCCTTCGGCTTTGGCGGTCAGCAGGATGACCGGCTTGTCCGCGTTCGCCCCGCCTTCGCTGCGCAGCCAACGGCACACTTCGATTCCGGTCGCCTCGGGCATCATGTAATCGAGGATGATCAGGTCGTATTCGCCGTACCGCAAACTGTCCATCGCGATCCGGCCGTCTTCGGCTTCGTCGATATCGAATCCTTCGTCTTCCAACGTTTCCGTCAACAAAAAGCGCAGTACCATTTCGTCTTCGGCGATCAGAATTTTTTTGCGGGTCATCTCGGCCACTCCGTTCGTTGAAGGCTGCCGGGTCTGGAAGCCAATGGAATTTGTACTCTTCTTTCTAATCTTACCCCAAAACGAATCTCCCGTGCGGAAAGCGGCTCTAAAAACGTCCGGTTCGGTGTGCTATACTGGAACTGCGGCTGTTTACGGCACGCCCGGTTCCACTGTTTTATTCGTACCGATTCCAATCAGAGAAGAGGCCCTATAGATGATAGACTGGATCAATTCCGTGTTCGACCGATTTTTCTCGCTGAATCCGATTCTGCTGAGCGTCCTGTTCACCCTGTTCTTCGCGGGCATGGCGTTCATGGCGCTGTTCATGCGGATGAAAGCGAGCAAACGCCCGCTCACCGCACGCAAGATCATGATGCCCCCCGTCGGGATGGCTACCGGCTTTTTCATGTTCGTGATCCGCGACATCCAGATTCCGTGGACAGGCGCGCTGATCGCGTTCCTCGTCGGCTGGTTCCTGTTCGCGTACCCGCTCATTCTCGGCACCAAGTTCGAGCAGATCGGCAGCGACCTGTTCGTCAAAAGATCCAAAGCGTTCCTGTTCATCCTCGTCGCGCTGATCGTGATCCGTCTGGCGCTGCACGGTTACGTCGAACGGTTCGTGACGCTTCCGCAGACCGGCGGCGTGTTCTTCATCCTCGCGTTCGGCATGATCCTGCACTGGCGCCTCAACATGCTGCTGCGTTTCAAGCGCATGACAGGCGGCTCGGAAGGCGGCGGCACGCCGGCGGGCGCGGCAAAAGCCTGAGACGCTGACGCAAACCGCCTCCGCGTTGCCCGAAACCCGCCGGGCGAACCGCGCGCATTCGCATTCGCATTCGCATTCGCATTCGCATTCGCATTCGCATTCGCATTCGCATTCGCATTCGCATTCGCATTCGCATTCGCATTCGCATTCGCATTCGCAAAGTATACGTCCCGGAATAACTGCGAGAAAACACTTATTTCGCTCCAAGAGCACCTTTTCGGAAAATAACTGCCCCAGAGCAGTTATTTTTTCATTTACAGCCGTCTTTCTCCCGTTTTCCGCCAAATAAGTGTTCTGAGGCAATTATTTCGAAAAAAGCAGCGGAATTCGGACAAATAACTGCTGCTGCGCAGTTATTTGCGCTGCCGTACCTGTTGTCCGCCTCTGCCGTGTCCGCAGGTTTGCGGAGCGGCACGGAATCCGGCGCCCACATGCCCTATCCACCAACGCGCGCACCAAAAAGACGCCTTCCTCCAGGGAAGGCGTCTTTCTTTTCCACACGCAGCCCGCAGTCACTCAGGCTCGAAGCTTAACGCTTCAGACTTTTGCCGTTCGTCGCGATGACGTCTTTGTACCAGTTGAACGATTTTTTCTTGTAGCGTTCAAGCGTGCCGCTGCCGTCGTCGTGACGGTCCACGTAGATGAAGCCGTAGCGCTTTTTGAGCTGCGCCGTGGAGGCGCTGACGAGGTCGATACAGCCCCAGGTCGTGTAGCCCATCACTTCGACGCCGTCTTCGATCGCTTCGCCGACCTGCACGAGGTGATCGTTCAGGTAGTTGATGCGGTAATCGTCTTCGACGGTCTTCTCGCCCTGATCGTTCGTGATCAGCTCGTCGACCGCGCCGAGTCCGTTCTCCACGATGAAGAGCGGCTTCTGGTATCTGTCCCAGAACGAGTTCAGCACGTAGCGCAGGCCCTGCGGATCGATCTGCCAGCCCCACTCGCTCGCTTTGAGGTGAGGATTCGGCACGCCGCCGAGCAGATTGCCTTCGCCCTGGATTTTTTTGTCCGGATCGGCCGTTTCGCAAATGCTCATATAATAACTGAACGAGATAAAATCGACCGTATGCTTGAGCGCTTCCGCGTCGCCGTCTTCGAATTTGATCTCGATGCCGTTCTCGCGCAGATAGCGCTTCATGTAGCCCGGATACACGCCGCGCACGTGGATGTCGGCAAACGCCATGTTTTTGTGATCGGATTCCATCGCCTGGATCACGTCGTCCGGGTTCGGCGTCAGCGGATAAATCGGCATGCTGAGCACCATGCAGCCGATCTGGAAGTCCGGGTTGATCTCGTGTCCGACTTTGACCGTCTTCGCGCTTGCGACCAGCTCGTGGTGAATCGCCTGGTACAGATCCTGTTTGCTGAGGTCTTTTTTCGGTGTCGAGATGCCTCCGCTCATGAACGGCGCTTCGAGGATCGAGTTGATCTCGTTAAAAGTCAGCCAGTATTTGACTTTGTCTTTGTAGCGCTTGAACACCGTCGTCGCGTAATGCACGTAGAAGTCGACCAGCTTGCGGTTGACCCAGCCGTCATACTGACGCGACAGATGCAGCGGCGTCTCGTAGTGGGAGATCGTCACGAGCGGCTCGATTCCGTATTTGCGGCATTCGTCGAACAGCTCGTCGTAGAACTTCAAGCCTTCTTCGTTCGGCTCGGCTTCGTCGCCTTTGGGGAAAATGCGCGACCAGGCGATCGAGGTGCGGAACACTTTGAAGCCCATTTCGGCAAACCATTTTACGTCTTCCTTATATCGGTTATAGAAGTCGATTCCGATCAGCTTCATGTTGTCTTCCGTCGGCGCTTCCGTGATCAGCGGATCTCCGCCGTGTCCCGCGAAGCCGCCCTTGGGCGTGACGTCCTGAATGGACCAGCCTTTACCGTCTGTCTGGTAAGCGCCTTCCAATTGGTTCGCCGCTACCGCGCCGCCCCACAAAAAGTTTTCCGGAAACTGCATGCTCATATCGATTCACTCCTGTGTGTTAGAATGGATAAAGAGGTCTTGAAGTCAGCATAAACCGTGAAACGCGTTCCACGTCAACCCCAAGGAGCCAGAAGATGTCCAATCTCGAAGAAATCGCCAAACTGAGCGGCTTTTCCAAAGCGACCGTCTCCCGCGTCCTGAACAAATCCCGACACGTCAGCCCATCCACCCGGGAAAAGATCCTGAACGTCATCCGCGAAATGGACTACGTGCCGAACCGCAACGCCGTCTCGCTCTCCAAAGGCAAAACGCTGCAAATCGGCATGGTGACGGAAAATATTAGCGAGATCATTCTCCCGTTCATGACGCGCTTCGTCGAAGTGGCGGCGGAGCACGGATTCCAGACGATCATCTACACGTCCGATTCCGATCGAACCCGCGAGCTTCAGGCGTTCGAAGATTTGAAGCAGAAAAGGGTCGACGGTCTGCTGATCATTACGTGCGTCAACGAACTGTCGCTCGTCAGCTCTTACGGCAAGTACGGCCCGATCGTCTCGTGGCAGCGGACAGACCGCCCGGATATTCCGTCCGTGGCGATGGACCAGTACGCCGGCTACCGGCTGGCGGTCGAACATCTGCTGTCGCTCGGCATCACCGACATCGCCAATGCGTTCGGGCGGCCAAACAGTCTCAATACGAAGCGGCGGGCGCAAGCCTACGAAGACCTCATGCACGAACGCGGTCTGGACATCCGGCGCGACTGGTACTTCAAAGCCGTCTACCATATGGAAAGCGGCCAAGAGACGGTTCGCCGGCTGTTGGCGGGTGCGGGGGATGAAGGCGCGGTGCTGCAAAAGAATCCGGCAAGAACATCCGGAAGTTTTGTAGTGCTGCAAAAAATCCCATCAGAGACATCTGGAATTTTCGTGGTGCCGCAAAAACTTCCGGAAGGAACATCCGGACTTTTCGCGGTGCCGCAAAAACTTCCGGAAGGAACATCCGGAAGTTTTGCGGTACCGCAAGCCATTATCTGCGCCAACGACTTCGTGGCGACGGGCGTGCTCAGCGAAGCGCGGAGACTCGGCTGGGACGTGCCGGGCGAGCTGAGCATCGTCGGGTTCGACAACATGCCGATCGCGGAGACGCTTGGGCTGACCACGATCCAGAATCCGATCCGGGATCAGGCTTATAACGCCTTCGCCCTGCTCTCTCCCGGCCTGCTCGGCGAGCAGCTGCCGCTCAAGCCGCTGGAATTCGGTCTGGTCGTGCGCGAGACGACGCAGAGCCCGGCCAGCAATGCAGTTCGCGGCACCTAAGCCGCACCTGACCTTACTAATTAGGAAGAAACCTGTTCCTCAAGTCTCACCAAATCCATGTACCACGAAAAGGAGCCGATCCGAAGATGGCCCGCAATACCCGGAGCTCCGCTCCCGTTCTCAAAATCGCCGCCGCCGTGTTGATGATGCTCGTTCTGATCGGTGGTGCCCTGCTGTACCTGCAGGATCGCGGCGGCTCGACGTCCACGGCCGGTTCGGCCGCTCCGCCCTCCGCGCCTGCCGCAGAAAGCGAAGTCCCGCCGCCCGACCAACCGCAGGCTTCCGCCGAGGAACCGCCGGCCGAAGCCGATCCCGCGGCCGACCGGATCGCGGCGATCGTCGCGCTCGCCGGGCAAGGCCGGATCGATACGGCCGACTTCACCGTCGGCCGTACCTCCCTAGGCGAAGTCGAGCGCAAATGGCAGTCCGCCGACCAGACTTCGGCGAACGGCAGCGCAACCTACGCCAAGTACGCGGCGCATGCCACAACGATCGGCTACAAAAACAAGGTCGTGACCGACCTGCGTTCAAACGCAGAATCGCTCGCGGAGATTCGCTACCGCGATATTCTCGACACGCTCGGCGAAGCGGACAGCGTCAACACGTACAAAGACGATACGGTCAACCAGCTCATTCTCGGCTATGACCTTCCCGGCGGCTACACGCTGCGCTGGGTGCTGCCCAAGCCGTGGGCCGGCGAAGGCGATACGGCGGAAGAGAATCCGCCGCTCGACCATATCTCGCTCGTCGGCCGGGCGTCGAAGCCCGCCGCGGCCGCTTCCGGCGAATCGCCCGACGCCGCCGCGCCGCAGGCTGACGGCGGCACCGCGGCGACTGGCACCGCGCCGGCCGCAGGCGCCGAAGCTGCCGCGGACGGATCGACGCCGTCATCTGCCGCTGCCGCCGCTGCGGGCGATACGGCCGGCCTGCTCGCCGGGCTGACGCTCGACGAGAAAATCGGCCAGATGGTCATCGCCGGCGTCGAAGGCACTTCGCTGCGCGAAGAAGATCGCGCGCTGATTCGCGATTACGGCGTGAGCGGAGTTATTTTCTACGCGGACAATATCGACTCGGCGGCGCAGACGAAAACGTTCGTCGCCGAAGTCCAAGCCGCGAATCCGAACGGCGAACTTCCGCTGCTCGTCAGCGTCGATCAGGAAGGCGGCCGGGTCGCGCGCCTCACAGGCGTGGACAAGATCCCGACCGCCGGCGCGATCGGCGAACGCGGCGACGCGGCTTACGCCCGTTCGATCGGCGAGCAGCTGGGCGACCAACTGCTCTCGCAAGGATTCAACCTCGATTACGCGCCCGTGCTCGACGTCAACAGCAACCCGGACAATCCCGTGATCGGCGACCGTTCGTTCGGCGCGGACGCGGCGCTCGTCTCGAAGCTCGGCATCCCGGTCATGCAGGGACTGGAATCCAAAAAGGTCATTCCGGTCGTCAAGCATTTCCCGGGCCACGGCGACACGTCGGTCGATTCGCATATCGCGCTGCCCGTCGTGGACAAAAGTCTGGAGCAGTTGGACAAGCTGGAGCTGATCCCGTTCAGAAAAGCGATCGACGCGCAGGCGGACGTCGTCATGATCGCCCATATTCTGCTGCCCAAGCTCGACAAGCAGTTTCCGTCTTCCCTGTCGCCCGCCGTCATGACCGATCTGCTGCGCGGCAAGCTGGGCTTCGACGGCGTGATCATGACGGACGACATGACGATGGGCGCGATCGCGGACAACTACGGAATCGGCGAAGCGGCCGTTCAATCGGTCGCGGCCGGCAGCGATATCGTCCTCGTGGCGCACGGCGCGGGCAACGCGATCGATACGATCGAGGCGATCAAGCAGGCGGTGCGCTCCGGCCAAATTTCCGAGTCGCGTATCGACGAGAGCGCAGCCCGGATTGTGGCGTTGAAAAAGAAGTATTTGAAGTAACGTATCTATCGCGAAAAAAAAGCGTCCAACCCCAAAAAACGCCATAAAAAAAACGAGCCCCGGTTTCCCGGCAGGCTCGTTTTTTCTCGCGCTTTTTATTTAGGCTTTTTTCGCGATTTTCAGTTCTTTTTTCATATAAAAATAAAAGACTGGTCTCGATTTTCGTGCCGGCCGTTAGACCTTGACGAGCTGCTTGCCGAGGTTCTCTCCGCTGAACAGTCCGAAGAACGCTTCCGGCGACTGCTCGAAGCCTTCGACGATATTTTCGCGGTATTTCAGACGGCCGTCCTTGAGCCAGCCTGCCATCTCCGGAATCGCTTCGCCGTATCGATCCTGGTATTGGCCGACGAGGAACCCTTTGACCAGAGCGGTACGGGTAAGCAGCAGCGGCAGGAAGCGGGGACCCGGCTCCGGTTCAGTCACGTTATACAGCGAGATCTGGCCGCACAGCGGCACGCGCGCGTTGGCGTTCAGCAGTTGGAACACCGCGTCGCTCACTTCGCCGCCCACGTTGTCGAAATAGACGTCTACGCCGTCCGGGCACGCGGCCGCAAGCGCTTCGTCCAGCGATTCGGTCTTGTAGTTGACGACGGCGTCGAAGCCGAGTTCTTCGGACAGATACCGGTTTTTCTCTTCCGAACCGGAAATGCCGACGACGCGTGCGCCTTTGATCTTCGCGATCTGGCCGACGATCATGCCGACCGCTCCGCCTGCGCCGGATACGACGACCGTCTCGCCTTCCTTGGGCTGCCCGATGTCCAGCAGGCCGAAGTAAGCGGTCAGTCCCGGCATGCCAAGCACGCCGAGTGCCGTCTGGATCGGAGCGAGGCTCTCGTCGACTTTGACCGCCAGATCGCCGTTCACGACGGCCTGCGTCTGCCAGCCCCAGCCTCCCTGCACGATATCGCCTTCTTTATAGGAAGAATGCCGGCTCTCCGTCACGCGTCCGACCGATCCGCCGCCGAATGTGCCGCCGATCTCGTACGGCTTGGCGTACGACTTGGTGTCGTTCATCCGTCCGCGCATGTAGGGATCGACCGACAAATACAGCGTCTCGACCGCGATCTCGCCGTCTTCGGGCCGGGCCGCTTCTTCCGTCTTCAATTCGAAATTTTCCCGCGTCGGCATGCCGTTCGGGCGGCTGGCCAGTACAAAGCGTTTGTTTTGCGTCATGGGTCTCCGTCACCTCCGTTAAAGTTCGCCGTTTGCCGGCAGTTGCTCCCTCACGAAAGCGGACTGCCGAAAAAGGCACCTCTATGTATTACCCTTTTGGCGCGAAAAAAGCCCGTTTTGGCCGCAATTGCTTCTTTTGTCCCTTTTCCTTTCATCGTATTCGCTCGAAATCGTCAATGGTGTCACGTATTGTAACATATTTCTGTATTTGTTGGCTGACAACCGTTCTTTTTTCCGTTAAAATGAAAAAAGTCACTTTCCTGAAAAATTTCATGTAAGTAAATAAATCATAAGCAAGAGGTGCGAATATGGGCAAAAAAAACCGTAAAGTCGCGATTATCGGCTCGGGTCTGGTCGGATCGAGCAGCGCTTACGCCATGATCAACCAGTCCATCTGCGACGAGATCGTGATCATCAGCCGCAATCACGAACATGCGCTGGCGCAGGCGCTCGATCTGTCCCACTGCGCGGACTTCACTTCGACGCGCACGCGCGTGCGGGCGGGGCGTTACGCCGACTGCGCGGACGCGGACATCGTCGTCCTGACGGCCGGCGCCAACGTCAAAGCCGGACAGAAGCGTATGGATATCATCGCCGAAGCCGCTTCGATCACGCGCGAAGTCGTCACGTCCGTCATGGGCAGCGGCTTCGACGGCATCTTCGTCGTAGCCGCGAATCCGGTCGACGTCGTGACGATGATCGCGGCCCAGGTATCGGGTCTGCCGCGCCACCGCGTGATCGGCACCGGCACGTCGATCGATTCCGCGCGGCTCAAAACGCTGCTGGCCGACGTGTTCCAGGTCGATCCGCGCAGCGTCCACGGCTACGCGATGGGCGAGCACGGCGAATCGCAGTTCGTCGCCTGGTCGCACGTCACGATCGGCGGCAAGCCGATGCTGCATATCGTCGAAGAGCACAAGCTGCGCTTCCCGGATCTCGACCTGAACGATATCGCGCGCAAGACGAAGGACGCGGGCTGGGAGATTTTCACCCGCAAAGGTTCGACGCAGTTCGGCATCGGCAGCGCGATCGCCTATATCACCCGTTCCATCCTGAACGACGATCACCGCATCATCGCCGTCTCCGCGATCCTCGACGGCGAATACGGCCAGCGGGACGTCTGCGTCGGCGTGCCCGCGATCATCGGCGACGGCGGCATCGAGGAACTGATCGAATTCAATCTGAACGACGAAGAGAAGATTCTGTTCGAGCGCTCGTGCGATATCATTCGCGCAGGCGTCGACAGCGTCGTGCAGCCTTCCTGAACGAACGGACGCGCAGCGGATATCCACGTGCTCCGATCTTGCCCAGCACCCGGTTTCGAACGTTTTCGCGAGTCTCGCGGAACCGGACGAAACCGGGTGCTTTTTTGTAGAAATGATCCGATTAAATTTTTCTCAACTTATCTGTTTACCTATAAAATCATGAAAAATTCCTCCGATATAAGGAGTTAGATTCGTCTACATTTAAGGGGGAAGTTTTTTGAAAGTTACCAAAAAAGTACTGGCATCTCTGGTCGTCACCGCAAGCCTGATGGGTTCGTTCAGCGCACAGGCAGCCCCGACATCCGAATTCAAAGATTTGGACAAAGCTTCCTCCTGGTCCCGCGACGCGATTACCCAAGCCAAACTGCTGAACCTTTTTTCGGGCGACGCGAACGGCAACTTCCGTCCTAACGACCAAATTACCCGCGAAGAGATGGCCAAAGTCGTCGTCGAACTGCTTCAGCTTCCGGTGAAGACTTCGAAGGCGCCTTCTTCTTTTAAAGACGTGTCCAGCACCGATTGGAGCGCGCCTTTCGTCGAAGCCGTGAGACTCGCGGGCATCATGGAAGGCGGAGGCGGCCAACTTTTCAAACCCAAAGAAAGGGTCACCCGTGAACAGCTTGCGGTCGTGATGGTCAAAATGCTGAACCTTCCGCGCCCAACGAACACCGATTCGCTGAAATCGCTAAAAGACGCGGCTGCAATTCATGGCTGGGCTTCCTTGTACGTGGCAAGCGCTCTCCAATCCGGCCTGATGATCGGAACGAACGGAAGCTTCGGACCTAACGCCGTCGCCAAGCGCGAAGAAGCGGCCATGGTCGCGGTACGGGCGTACCAAGCGAAGACGGAAGCGAGCCCGGTTCGGCCTTTGATCCCGACTCCTGCTCCTACTCCAGCTCCAGTACCCGTCCCGGTACCTAAGCCGGTTCCGACTCCGGTCCCTGTACCCGATCCGACTCCGATTCCGACGTACGTGGAGCCTGCGCCATCGACTCCGGCTCCTGCGCCGACTCCGGTACCGGTTCCCGATCCGACGCCCGTTCCGGTTCCCGGCAATAGCGCTCCATTCCTGACTTCCGTGAAGATTGAGGGCAAAGCGGCGGTCGGCCAAACGCTGCACGGCTCGTATACGTTCAACGATCCGGATGCAGGCGATACGGAGACGAACACTTCCTTCCAATGGTATGCGATCGACGCCAAAAACGATCGGACCGCTATCGCCGGCGCGACCGGCATCTCCTACGAGATCGCTCCGAACAACCTCGGCTCACGCATTGAATTCGAAGTGAGAACGAACGATTCGCGCGGCCTGGCCGGAGCGGCGGTCTCGGCCTTGTCTTCCGTCGTCAAAAAAGCCGACCTCCTCCCGTTCGCAACCAACGTGGGCATTCTCGGCAATCCGGAAGTCGGCCAGGTGCTGACCGGCTCGTATACGTTCAACGGCAATGGCAACGGCGAAGGCCGCTCGGTGTTGAAATGGTATCGCCTGGAGAGCGACGATACCCGAACCGAAGTCAAAAACGTCACCGAGAGTCCGGACAAGACTTATAGAGCGACGTCCGCAGACGTCGGCAAACGCATCCTATTCGAAGTGACGCCGATCGATTACATGAGCCGCACGGGCAAAGCCGAAGCTTCGGCCACGGACGTCATTCAGGAGTTCAACAACGCTCCTTATGCCACGAATATCATAGCGTCCGGCCTCCAAGAAGTCGGCCAGACGCTGACTGTCCAGTATACGTTCAACGATATGGACGGCGATGCTGAAAGCGACCCGACGATCCAATGGTATCGGATAAACGGCGAGTCCGTTATCCAAGTGATCCCGGGCGCGACGGCGCGGAGCTATACCCTGACTGCGGACGATGCCAATCAAAAGGTGATGTTCGAGTTGACCGTTCAGGACGCTCGCGGCAAAAAAAATGTTCCGATCCCGTCGTTCGCTTATCCGATCTCCCCGATCAACCATGCGCCGGAATCCCGGGATGTGACGCTGGACGGCAATCGCCTGGTCGGCAGCACTTTGCAGGCCAATTATGTCTTCTATGATGAGGACGGCGACGGCGAATCGGGAACCGTCATCAAATGGTATCGGACGAAGCCGGGCGAAGACAAACAGGAAATTGTAGGCGTAACAGGCAAATCGTATCTGCTGACTTCGGCGGACAGAGGCGCGTCCATCACGTTCTCGTTCACGCTCAGGGACGGACGTGGCAAAACCGCGCCTACTTATTCCATTTCGAGCGGCGAAATTTTCCAGACCCCGATCTGATCGGGTCCGGTCTGACTCGGTCTGATCCGGTCTGATCAGGTCTGATCGAGGGGCCCCTTGCGATAAGGCCAAATTCCATCTTCATTCTCGTTAAGCCGAAAAACCCTTGCGACGGAGTCGCAAGGGTTTTTCGTTATGCCGCTTTCGGGTCGGTCCCGTCTCCGCCCGAAGCGGGCTCAGCGGCTCCGGCGGCCGTTTTTTCTCAAGTTCGACAGGCCGAACACGCCGAACATCAGCGCCAGCGACAGGGCCATCGACGCGCAGAACACGACCAGCCCTTTGCCGTCGGCCAGCGAGGCCGCTTCCGGCTGAAGCCGTTCGAACGCGTCCGCCGACACGGCGAGTTCGCGGTTCAACGTCTCCTGCGCGCGGGCCGGGCTTGCGGACGCTGCGGACGCCAGTTCACCGACCAGAACGTCGGACTCCACGGACGCGGCCGAAGGTCCGGCAGACAGCACCGGCGCGGCCGCATGGGTCGAAGGGACGGCTCCCGTCAGGGAGAACGCGATCGCGACGGCCAGCGCCGCCGGAGCAAGCTTTCTTTTGAACATGATGGATATAACCTCCTGGGTACGTTTTCCTTTTTCTATATCAACGTCATTTCGGAACAAAACCTTAACAGCGAACAGCAAATTTTTCCGTTTTTTTATTCCGATCGCGGATTACTCCGCCTGTTCGCTGCTCTTCTTCAGACCGGCTTGCGGTTGAAATAGACCAGCCCGACAGCCAGAAACAGCGCGAAACTTCCTCCGATCGTCAGCAGCAGCGTTTGCGTCGGCGTCGCGAACGCGCCGAAATCGTAGCCGCCGCCCGCTTCCATCATGACCAGCATCGGCTGCGCCCACGGGTAATACGGGCCGTAGGTCGCCGAGTTCGAGATCAGGATATTGGGCACGGTGAACATCATGTTCAGCACGAGCGGAGCGGCGAAGCTGGTCCACATCGTGGACACGAACAGCTGCAGCGCGACAAGCGGCAGGCAGGCCACGAAGCCCAACACCGCCCGCTGGGCGAATTCGCCCCACGGCACGTACGAGAGATCGAACCCTTTGAGCAGGCCGACGCCCAGCACCGCGGCGAAGAACAGCAGCTGGCTGATCGCGAGCACGCCCGCTACGACCAGCAGCTTGGACAGGTACAGCGCGCTGCGCGAGACGGGCAGCGACAAGATCTGCTTCCAGCCTCCGCCCGCATGTTCGTAGCGGCAGACAAAAGCCGAGAAGATCCCCGCCATCATCGGCAGCAGCAGCATCGCGTGCAGCATCGTCATGACGAGCAGCAGGGCGAGCCAGCCCTCTGCATTGTTATCGACGCTTGAGAGCAGGCCGATCCCTGCACACAGAATCGGATCGATGATCGCCAGCAGCATGATCTGCGAGCGGCCGAGCTTGATCCGTTCGCTGCGCAGCGCCGAAATCCAGGTTGCCATATCAAGCCACGTCCTTTCTCGAGAAATGCATCGAGCCCAGCAGGTACAACACGGCGAACACGCCGACGCCCAGCCCGATAAACAGCGGCACTTCCTGGCCTTTGAGTACGGCGGCCGGCCAGGCGATCGGAACCGCTTCGCTCATCGCCAGGCCGAACACGGAGACGAGCGAGGCGGCGATACCGATCGAGATAGGAATCGCCTGATTGCGCACGGTCAGCGTCATCCAGAGCATGAAGCCGAGCATCGGCAGCGCGGCGAGCAGCGGATAGACGCCGAACTTCAGCAGGTCGAGTAGCGGGACCGGTCCGTCGAGCTTCAGGATCAGACCGACGGCCGCGACCGAACCGGCCAGCAGCACGCAGGCCGCGAGCAGCTGCACCATGCAGCAGAGAAACTTCGCCGCGAACACTTCGGAGCGGCGCACCGGCAGCGCCAGCACCTGCTTCCAGGCGTTCTGCCGGTTCTCGACGTTCGCGATCATCGACATCAGCAGCGTCATCGCCAGATAGATCGCGATCGGTACGAACAGGCCCGTCTCGTTCAGCAGGCCTGCCCACGGATCGGCCGCGTAGATGTCCCCTACGAGATAATCGTAGCGCAGGCCGAAGTTGAGCATCTGCATCGCCGCCAGGCCGACGGGGCCGATCAGGACGACCCACCAGATACCGGTCCGGCGCGTCTTGAGCAGGTCGGCTCTCAGCAGTTTGCCGATCATTGCGCCGCCTCCTTGCGCAGGCCGGCCGCTCTCGGCGCACCGGCGGCTGCCTGAAGTTCGGACACTTCCGCTTCCGAAGTTCCGCTGCCGGTCATCGTCAGGAACAGGTCTTCCAGCGACTTGCGGCGCTCTTCCACCCGGTAGATGCTGTGGCGGGCGTCCACCAGCGCGGACACGAGCCGGGCGATCTGCCCGTTGTCGATACCCTTGAACACGAGCTTGCCCTGATCGAGACGCGGGAAGCAGCCCTGCTCGCGCGCCGTGATCATCCCCGCTTCCGCGTCGGACAAGGCGATATGGATCTCGCTGCCCGCTTTGCGCTGCAGGTTCGGCATGCTGTCCTGGAAAATCATGCGGCCCTGATTGACGATGCCGACGCTGCTTGCCATCTGCTCGATCTCGCTCAGCAGGTGGCTGGAGACGAGCACCGTAATGCCCTGCTCTTTCGGCATTTTTTTGATCAACTCGCGAATTTCCAGAATGCCCGACGGGTCCAGCCCGTTCGTCGGCTCGTCGAGAATGAGCAGCTCCGGGCTGCCGAGCAGCGCCGCCGCGATGCCCAGACGCTGCTTCATGCCGAGCGAATAGCCTTTGACGGCACGTTTGGCGTCCTTGGTCAGGCCGACCGTGCCGAGCACTTCGTCGATCCGGCTTCGCGGCACGTTCAGAATATGGCGGAGCGTCTCCAGATTCTCGACCGCGTTCAGGTGGCCGTAATACGACGGATACTCGACGAGCGAACCGACGCGGCGCAAAATCTTGATCCGGTCGCGCTTCAGGTCCTGCCCGAACAGCTGCACGATGCCGCTGTCGGGCTTGATCAGGCCGAGCAGCATGCGGATCGTCGTCGTCTTGCCCGCTCCGTTCGGTCCGAGAAAGCCGTAAATTTCGCCCTGCGGGATCGCCAGATTAAGCGCTTCCACCGCCCGGGTCCCCCGGTATTTTTTGGTCAAGTTCCGGGTCTCGATCATCATCTCTGTCATGTCCCTCACCTCTTGTTCGTTATCGTTGCTTCTTATGATAGAGACGCCAGGTTAAAGGAAGGAGGGGCCCAAGTTTAAATTTCGTTTAAAAAACAAACAGCCGCATCCCCTCAAAAGGGCCTGCGGCTGTTTTTGATCTGTCTTTTCGATCCGTCTTTTCGCGTCTTCGTTTGGCTTCAATCTCTCGCTTCGACCGTTTGCTTCATATAGAAGACTTTCGCTCCCGAACGCTTAGTCCCGGCTTCCGGTCTGGCTTCGGCCGGCGTACGGGTAGATCGGATCTTTCAGTTCGAAATCGTACGTCGCGCCGTTCACGATGCCGACTGTCTGCTCGCTGTCGTACAGGTCGAGCAGGAAGCCGGCCATCTGCGCTCCGGTATGGAACTTGGCGACCCGGCCCGCATATTCGAATTCGTCGACGTCAAAAGAACGTTTGGCGAATTCGGTTTCCGTCGCGGCGGGAGCGAGCACTTTGGCGCGCATCGGCAGGTTTTTGCCTTTTAACTCCTGGGCGAGCCCTTCGGTAAAAGCGCTGACGTAGAACTTGGTCGCGCAGTAGGTTACCGCGTCGGCCACGATCGTATAGCCGCCGCCGGACGAAATGTTGAGGATCTGCGTGCCTTCTTGTTCCGCATAATCGCGTACGTACAGAGAAGACAGAATCGTCAGCGCTTCGATATTGAGATGGATCATCTGCTCGATCTTGGGCAGCTGCTGCTCTCCGACGGACGCGAAATTGCCGAAACCGGCGTTGTTGATCCACGTCTCGATCGAATAATCGGCCAGGCTCCCGTAAAATTCGTGCACGTTGGCCGAGACGGACAAGTCCACGGTACGGATCACGACGTCGAGACCGGCATCGATCTCCGCGACCTGCGCTTTGAGCCGCTCCAACTCTTCCGTGCGGCGCGCCGCCAGAATCAGGTTCTTGCCGCGGGCCGCGAACGCCAGCGCCGCTTCGTACCCGATGCCCGAACTGGCGCCGGTAATGACCGTATACTTCATGGATATTCCTCCTGGGGCTCCGATCGAATTTGGGTCTTGCGATCGGGCTATGCGTTGATTATAGTGATTAGAGCTAACTCTAAGTCAAGTTTAATTTCCAGGGAGGGTTCGGACATGTACACGATCGGCGAAACGGCGCAGCAGCTCGGTATCAGCGCACATACGCTCCGGTATTATGAAAAAGAAGAAATCGTTCGTCCGCTCCGGGATGCCGGAGGCGACAGAAGGTACGACGAATCGCATATCAAATGGCTGCAGTTCGTCATCAAGCTCAAGGAAACGCGGATGCCGATCGCTTCGATCAAGAAGTACGCTTCCCTCGTGATCGAAGGCGAACAGACGGCGGGCGACCGCCTGAACCTGCTGGCCGAGCACCAGCGCTCCATTCGGGCGCAGATGCAGACGCTTCAGGATGCGGACGAGATGCTGACGTTCAAGATCGCGTCCTACCGCACGTTGGCCGAAGCTTAGGCGCGGAAGAAGACTTACGCTTCCGGCACGAACCGTTCGAAGATCAGCTCGTAGAACGTCGCGATACCGTAACCCGAAATCGCCGGGGCGAAGATCTGATTCAATCTCCAGCCCTCCGCCGCATACTGATGCACGATGTCGTGGTAGGGCTCTTTGGGGTCCCGTTTGAAGCTGCTGAGTTCCACTTTGACGAATTTGTATTCATACATATCAGATTCCTCCTTCATTGTTCAGCAGCCCGCCTCGGCGGAGCTGCTGTTCTTCGATGCGCAGAAACACGCCGTACGACGCGACGTCGCCGCTCAGCGAACGGATCCACCGCAAGTATTCGGCGGCCGGACCGTCCTGCCGCTGCACGACGGCGCGCGCTTTGAGCAGCAGCGGCGACGGCTTGCCCGAACTGCCCGAATGCGGCTCAAGCCGCGCGTACAAAGCCTGCGCTTGTTCCTCTTCCCTCTTCCCCTGAAGCCGGACGACTTCCTCGCCCAGCACCATCAGCAGCGCGTCGCGCCGCGCTTTCGGCAGCTTGGCGGCGGACGCTTCGTTCCACGCCGCTTCCGCTTCTGCGGTCAACTGCCGGACTCCGGCTTCTTCTTCGCGCCCGCCCATCCACTTCACGTAATACAGCACGTACAGATCGTTCAGTTCGCGGCCCGCGCCGGCCGATTTGGGCGGCGTTGCGGCCAGTTCCCGCAGGTAGGCCCGGGCGGCTGTTTGCAAAAACGCAAGTTTGTCTTCATCTATCCGCTTGCCCTGGATCAGCACGGTCCATCCGAGCACCAGCGCGTGATTGCGGCGCCCGAGCAGGACCGTGTTGACGCCGTCGCTGAGCAGGGTCGCCAGACCGATTCCGATCGAGAGCACCGCGTACAATCCGGCGAGGCTCCACAGCTGCGGCGCGAAGACGTAAGCGGCAAGCCCGGTGAGCAGGCTGAACGCCGGCCCCGCCGCGCTGACGAAGCGCTGCGCCCGAATGGCCTGGCGAAACGAAGCTTCGTCCCGATACGGCTGAAGATCCGCCTGCATGGCGCCGAAGAACCATTTGTTCCGGAACGTAAAGCGGATGCGCCGCTCGGGGAACAACACGATAAACGGTCCCCAGTACAGCCGCGTTACGACGCTGCGCACGGCAAGCGCGCCGAGGATATGGCCGAATTCGTGCAGCAGGATCGCGAACATGGCCATCAGGGCGGCAGCCGCCAGCACGATGGCCGGCGTCCAGGCGCCGAAAGCTCCGGCGGCGCCACGTATCGCTTCGATCTCCCCGCTTCCCTGTTCGAACAAGCGGACCGCACCCCAGCCGACAAGCAGGCCGACGGCGGCTCCGAGCAGCAGCGGCATGACTTTTCTAAGCATGAACGATTCCTCCTTGAGATTCGGGATACGCCGCCTGGGCGGCGCTTCGGGTTACGTGACGTTTCTGGGTCACTCAGCATTTGCAGGTCACATGACGTTTTCAGATTATCCGACGTTTCTGGGTCACGCGACTTTTTCGGCGTCGGCGTCCGGGGCTGCGGCCTGCGACCGCGACGTTTTCGCCGCCGGGGAACCGAGCATCTTGAGCAGCGTCAGCAGCGAAGGCTTCTGCCCGTACAGCAGCACGCCGCCGCGGTAGATTCGGGCGGATACCCAGCCGACGACGAGTGTCGAGACGGCGAGGATCGCGAGCGGCAGCAGGATTTCGGCCAGAGCCGGATCGCCGGCGCCGACCCGGGCCAGCAGCACCATCGGCGTCAGGAACGGAATGTACGACGAGACGACCGCAAGCGTTCCGTCGGGATTGCCGAGCGAGATCATCGCGACCATGAATCCGGCCATCAGAAGCATCGAGACGGGCATGGTCGCCTGGTTCAATTCCTCGCTGCGGCTGACGGTCGAACCGGCGGCCGCGAACAGCGTCGAGTAGAAGAAGTAACCGAGTACGAACAGTGCCGCCGAGACGAACAGCGTTTGTCCGCCGAGGATCGACAGGTCGATCGACAGGCTGCCTATCGACAATCCGGTTCCCGTCCCCGCGAAGTTGACCATCAGCGCGCCGAAGCCGAAGATGATCGCGAACTGCAGGATGCCGGCAAGCGCCACGCCGGTAATTTTGCCCGCGAGCAGTTGGCCCGGACTTACTTTCGTGATCAGGATCTCCTGAATGCGCGAGCCTTTCTCGACCGATACCGAAGTCGCGACGTTGCCGGCGAACAGGTAGATCATGAAGAAGAGCAGCACGATCAGCGCGTAGACCGGCAGGTACGTCTCGGCCATCGACCTGCCGCCGCCGATCTCGTTCCAGGCGAAGTCCGGCTGCGCGGTAATCGCCGCGGCTTGGGCGGTCGTCAGTCCCAGTGCGTCGATGCGGGCATTCGCGTTCAGGCGCTCGATATACGAAGTGAGGTTCTGCGCGAAATCGACGTCTTCCCGGCGGTTCACCGACAGCGTGACGCGCGGGGCCGCCGCGGCATCGGCGCCGTTCTCGATCCGCACGACCGCCGCGAGGTCTTCGCCCTGCAGGCGGGCCGTCTCGGCCGCGCTTTCGCCCGGCTGCGCCAGTTCCCAGGCATAGGCCGGGGAGACGGCGCTGCCAAGGCTCTCCTGCGTAATCGCCAGCCGCGACTCGTTGATGACCGCGACCGTGCCCTGCGTCGGCGCCGGATCACCGAGGAATCTCGGGATCAAGACGACCGCCGCGATCAGCGCCACCAGCAGCAGCGTCATCCATTTGAACGAATGGGAACGAACGCGCTCCCTGAACGAATAGCCGAATACGATTCCGAATGCTCTCATACCGCTTCTCCCACCTTTTCAATGAAGATTTCGTGCAGCGTCGGTTCCTTGATCTCGAATTTGAGCAGCGGAATTCCGGCTTCCCCGAGCTTACGCATCAGTTCGTGCGCCTGCGCTTCGCCGCTGACCTTGACCGTCCATTCCTGCGCGTCGCGCCGCACGTCCGCAAAGCCTCCACCGCCCAGCAGCGGCGCAAGATCGGTCTCGCTGCGCAGAACGAGCTGGCTGCGTCCGTAAGAGCTTTTGATCTCGGACAGCTTGCCGCCGATCCGCACGCGTCCTTGCTTCATGATCGCGATATTTTCGCAAAACTGCTCGACCTGCATCATCTGATGGCTGCAAAAGACGAGCGCTTTGCCCGACGCAATCTGTTCCTTGACCACCGAAGCCAGCATGTCCGAATTGACCGGATCGAGCCCGCTGAACGGTTCGTCCAGAATGACCAGTTCGGGATCGTGCATAAGCGCCGAGATGATCTGCACTTTCTGCTGATTGCCCTTGGACAGCTGCTCGACCCGCTTGTGTTCGTGCTCCGCGATACCGAGACGCTCCAGCCAACTTCTCAGCGCCCGGTGCGCCGCCTGCTTGCGCATGCCTTCGAGGCGGGCCAGGTACACCAGCTGTTCGCTCACCGTCTCCTTCGGATACAAGCCGCGTTCTTCCGGCAGGTAGCCGACGCTCGGGCGGTTCGCCAGAAACGGCCTGCCGTTCCAGAGCACTTCGCCTTCTTCGTGCGCCAGCAGTCCCAGCACCGAACGGATCGTCGTCGTCTTGCCCGCGCCGTTGCCTCCCAGCAGCCCGAACGCTTCGCCGGCTCGCACCGTCAGCGAAACGTCGTCTACCACGACCTTGTCCCCGTACCGTTTGCCCAAATGTTTGATCGAAAGTGTCATCTTGATCGCTCCCTTCATTCTGTTCGATAGATTCGATAAGTTTCGCCGCTGATTCGTTTCGCGCTGCGGCGGCGGGGTGTGTATGTACAGTGATTACTGTGTATGTCTATATGCACACTATATTACGGAGGCGTTCCTGCTGTCAAATCTTTTTGCGAAAAAAGAACAAGCCCGCCAGAGAAACGGCAGGTTTGTCAAGCGGCACAAACCGCGCCGCATCAACGTTCTTGCGGACAGTAGACGTCGCAAAAAAACGCTTGGGCGCCGTTATCGAACCGGGCGCGCCAAGCGCTTGGAAGTGTGTATATAGAGGCGAAACACTGTGTATAGCGAAGACACAGCCTGCGCCTGCAAAAAAGTGGTCCGCTCTGCTCCGCCATCCGGATCTGCACTCCGTCAGCCGTCGCTCCGGGCCGAATCGCCCGCCGCCGCGCCGGGCGGCCAAATCGCGATCACCGTGCCGCCTGCGCCGCTCTCGATGCTCCAGTCCATCCCCATCTCGCGGATCATCAGCTCCACGATCGACAAGCCGATCCCCGCTCCTTCGGCGGGGTTGCGGCGCGGCGGCGCTTCCGATTCAAGCGGCCGGCTGATCTCGGCCGAGGCTTCGCTCCCCGCGCCCGCCGGCCCCGGCAGCCCCGGGCCTTTGTCGCGCACCAGCAGCGGGCGCCGCCCGCCTTGGCCTTCCGCGCCGAGCGCCAAGCCGACATAGCGCCCTTCCTTCGCATGGCGCACCGCGTTCTGGAACAGGTTGTCCAGAATGCGGACAAACCATTCCCGGTCGACGCGCCAGACCAGCGCTTCGTCCGGCAGGTCGGCATCGACTTCCATGCCTTCCTTCTCGAACACCGGATACCACTGCGCGGCGGCCGTGCGCACGATACGCAGCACGTCCGCGTCTTCCATCCGCATCGGATAGCGCCCGGCGGCGATCAGCGTGTACGACAGCAGATTGTCGATCAAGCCGCCGAGATCGTCCAGCTTGCGCTCCATCAGCGCCAGCGATTCGCGCCCGCGTTCGCCAAGCGGCTCGGCTTCGAGCGAATACGCATGGCTGCGAATGACGGTCAGCGGAGTGCGCAGATCGTGCGACAGGTTGGCGATCAGCTTCTTGCGCAGTTCTTCTTCTTCGCGTTCGCGTTCGCGGCCCGCCCGCAGCTTCGACACCATCTCGTCGAACGTGCCGCCGAGCGCCGCGATCTCGTCATGCTGGGGATCGGGGCCGATCGGGATCGGCATGCCGTCGCCGTCGTAGGACGTCATCGCGGCCTGCAGCCGGACGAGCCGCCTGCGAATCCGGTAGAAGAACGTCCAGGACAGCACCGCGAACAGCACGAGCAGCAGCACGAACAGCGAGACCGCCACGATCTGCGGCAGCCGGGCGTTCTGGTCGGGCACGGACGAAGCCGTCCATTCCCGGGAGACACGGGCGGCCAGTATGCCTTGCCGTGCGTCGCTCAGGCCGTCTTCCTGCTCCCCGACAAAAGCGACCACGGTAAAATCGGGCGCGTTAACGCCCGTCGAACGCTTCATGAACTCGGCTGTCCAGCCGGGCGTCCACACTTCGGGAATGTCCGGCTGCGGCGGATCGGTCACAATCGTCCGGCCTTGCCCGTCCGTCGCGACGACCGACACGAGCGGATTGGCGGCGCGGAATTTGCGCATCGCTTCGACGATCTCGGCGGCGCCGGCTCCGTCCAGCCCGGCGGCCAGTTCGTGCCAATCGCTCTCCAGAGCCCAGGTCGATACGTTTTTCTTGGGATCGATCTCCGCCGCGCGGGGCTGCCAGATCAGATACGTATAGCCGAGATAGAGCAGCGTGACGAAGATAAGAATGATCGGCAGCAAGAAAACGGCGAACCCGATCAGCATCAGGTAGCGGGCCATCAGCGAGTCGCGGAATTTCATGCCCGATTGGTGGCGCCTTTTCATCCTCTCACCCGGTAACCGATGCCCCGGACCGTCTCGACGATCGCCGGACTGCCGGGATCGATTTCGATTTTCTCGCGCAAATACCGGATATGGACCATCAGCGTCTTGTCTCCGTCGAGATACGGTTCGCCCCATACCGCTTCGTAGATCTGTTCCTTCGTCAGAATCTGGCCGATATGGCGCAGGAAATACATGAAGATATGAAACTGCTTGCCGGTCAGCGCGATCTCTTCGCCGCTCTGCGCGTCGACGATCCGGCTCTCGCGTTCGTACACGAGCAGATGCCCGATCGCTCTCGCTTCCGGCTCGGCCGGCGCGCTGCGGCGCAGCATCACTTCGATGCGGGCGGCCAATTCGTCCGGATGAAACGGCTTGGTCAGATAATCGTCGGCAAAACGCAGCGCTTCAAGTTTGTCGTCGATCGACGTCCGCGCCGACAGCATCATGACCGGCAGCGACGGATGGTCGCGCTTGAGCCGCTGGCCGACCGTGAACCCGTCCAGGCCGGGCAGCATGATGTCCAGCACCGCCGCGTCGCAGTCTCCCGCGGCGGCGGATGCCCCGTCCCCGCTTTCGAGCCAGACGACGCCGTAGCCCCGTTCTTCCAGATTGCGCACGACCCATTCGCCGATCTGCCGTTCGTCTTCGATATACAGCACCTTTTTTTTGGTCACTTCTCAAGTCCTCCCACTTCAATCGCTCGGGCCGCCGCGCGCCTATCGCCGCCGGTGCCCGTCCTGCGTCCATGATACCAGCATTTGCGTATTCAGGCACACTCGCGCTTTTTCCATAATCTGTTTTTTGGCAAAAAAGCCCGTTTCTGCCCGCCTTGCGCAGGGGTAATGAAGAGTATTGTTTAGGTCGTCCCCTTCCGCTTCATTTTGCCGCCTTTTTCCCTGACCCGTATAGCCTGACCATCCATCATTGAGGAGGGAACCCGCCATGATTCCTGTCGCCGTCTTTTGGATGCTTGGAGCCGCCCTGCTCGCCGGCAGCGTCACCGGCCTGCTGCTGCGCTCCGCGCGCAGCCGCCGGTCCTCCGGCAATATCGTCGATCTCGCTGCCGCCCGCCGCCGCAAGCTCAACAACGTGTCCGTTCCTGCCAAGCCCGTCGAAGCGGATCTTCGCAAGCCCAAACGTTCGGTCGCGGGCGGGGAAGTTCGCGCTTTTGTTCCCAAAAGCCCGGAAGCCCGGTCTCAGGCGTGTTCCCGCTGCCATAAGAAAAACGGTCCGGTCGGCTTCTACGTCGACGATTACGGCAGCCTTGTCGGCCTCTGCAAAGAATGCCGCAAATCGGCCAAAAATCGCGACCTGATGCCGCTCTGACCGCAGACGATGCTTCACGTGGAACTTTTTCCCAACTTTTATCAACGGCCTTTTTCCGGGCAGAACCCCGGTAAAAGGCCGTTTTTGCCGCTGCCCACTTTTTGTCTGTTTCTCGCTTCCCCGTTCGCGGGTATACCAATCTTGTCGGTCCAGGACCGAAAAAGGTTTACCGAACGCCACCATTCCAACACTCAAGGGGGAAAACCGATGCTGCTTGAAGCGATTGAGCACCGGCCGAAGCTGAACTGGGCCTATACCGTGGACAACGAGACGATCCACCTGCGGATTCGCACGAAGAAAAAAGACGTGGAGCGCGTATTCGTGATCGGCGGAGACAAATATGCGTGGGACCGCACCCGCGAAGAGAAGTCCATGCGCGTATTCGCGTCCGACGCCCTGTTCGATTATTGGGAATGCGAGATCAAGCCGCCTTATCGCCGCCTCAAATACGGTTTCCGGCTGGAAAACGGCGCGGAAAAAGTCTGGATGAACGAAGACGGCTTCCATCATACGGAGCGCGAGACGTCCGACGATTTCTACGAGATCGCCTACATCAATCCGGAAGACATTTTGCAAACGCCGGACTGGGCCAAAAACGCTGTCTTTTACCAGATCTTCCCCGAGCGTTTCGCAAACGGCGACAAGTCCCGCGACCCGGAGAACGTGCAGCCGTGGGGCGGCAAGCCGGAAGTGGACAGCTTCTTCGGCGGCGACCTGGAAGGCGTGCGCCAGCATCTGGACTACATCGCGGATCTCGGCGTCAACGCGATCTATTTTACCCCGATCTTCAAAGCGCCGAGCAACCACAAATACGATACCGAAGACTATATGCAGCTCGATCCGCATTTCGGCGATATTGACACGCTCAAGAAGCTGATCGCGGAATGCCACGGCCGCGGCATCCGCGTGCTGCTCGACGCCGTGTTCAACCATTCGGGCAAAACGTTCAAGCCGTTCGTCGACGTGAAGGAAAAAGGCGAGCAATCGCAGTACAAAGACTGGTTCCACATCCGCGAATTCCCGATCGACGTCAAGGACGGCATCCCGACGTACGAGACGTTCAGCTTCGAGCCGAACATGCCGAAGTTCAACACGGGCCACCCGGAAGTCAAAAAGTATCTGCTCGAAGCGGCCCGCTACTGGATCGGCGAGATCGGCTTCGACGGCTGGCGGCTCGACGTGGCGGACGAAGTGGACCACAAGTTCTGGCGCGAATTCCGCAGCGTCGTCAAGGAAGCCAATCCGGAAGCGTACATTCTGGGCGAACTGTGGCATGAAGCGACGCCGTGGCTGCAGGGCGACCAGTTCGATTCCGCGATGAACTATCCGTTTACGTACGCGGTCCGGAACTTCGTTGCGCTCGGTCAGACAGACGCGCTCAAATTCTCCCATTCGCTCGCGACGCAGCTGGCGCGCTATCCGCTGCCGGTCAGCCAGGCCGCGTTCAACCTGCTCGACAGCCATGACACGGAGCGCATGCTGACGGTAGCCGGCGGAGACAAAAACAAGCTCAAACTGTCCGTCGCCATTCAGATGACGTATCCCGGCACGCCGTGCGTCTACTACGGCAGCGAGATCGGTATCGACGGCGGCGCGGACCCGGACTGCCGCAAATGCATGGAGTGGGAGACGTCGAAGCAGGATCTGGAACTGCACGCGTTCTACCGCAAGATGATCGCCCTGCGTCTGGAGCACAGCGCGCTGCGCACCGGCAGCTTCGACGTGCTGCACGCCGAAGAAGGCGGCCGCGCGATCGCGTACCGCCGGCAGGACGACGCGGGCACGTTCGTCGTCGCTCTCAATGCGTCCGAATCGGCGCAGAGCATTGAAGTGGACGCAAGCGAAGCCGCAGCGTGGAGCGTGCTGTACGCGGGCGGCGCCGATACCGAGTCGCAGTCGGAAGGCAGCCTGGACGCGAACAGCGGCAAGCTGACGATCGAACTGCCGGCCTACGGTTATACGGTGCTGCGGGCGCAGTAACGAACGGAGCGGGCGGCCCCGGCGGCCCGCGTCATGCCCGAACGCGACGTTTAGGCATGGAACAAACGAAAGACCCGGCGCCGAAACGGCCCGGGTCTTTTGCTTGTTCAATTCGGTTCGCGGCCCGGCTTCAGCTCGAACAGCTGGAACCGCCGGTGTTCTTCCATCTGCTCGATCAGCGCAGGCGCGCCGGTCAGATCGAAGATCACCCGGTCCCAGAAACGCTGGGCCGGAATATTGTTCGCCAGTTGGTGCAGCCCCCAGCGGCCGGCCTTCGTCTCGAACACGAGCCGGGCAGCGCGGCTGCCGACGCCCGTGCGGCGGTATTTGCGCATCACGAAGAACTGCGCCAGGTAAGCCGCTTCGTTCTCCCAAAATTCGTGGACCATCGCGAAGCCCGCAATTTGCCCGTCCGCGAGAATGAGGTACGCGCAGTTGCCGCCCCACTTTTTCCAATACAGCTCGAACTCCGCGAAGTAAGGATACGTCCCGTCGGGGCGAACGCTCATGCCGGTAAATTCGCTAAAATCGTACAAATACAACTGCCACAGCCGTTCGAACAGTTCTCGGTCGGCGCTTCGGGCTTTCCTGATCTCCACATGTTCGATGTTCATTCGCCAAGTCCCCTAGTCTGTGTCGTGTCTTCTCTAATCTACCAAACGCTTTTCGAAAAATCCATTCGCGGCCCGGTCTCCTCGGTCTCAAGACCGTTGCCACCGACCGTCCGGGGGACTATGATAGGAAAAAACGCGCAGGCGGGCGTCATCGCCATTTCCTTCAAGGAGTGAACGTTATGATCTACAGCGGCGAGCAAGAACCCTCGATCCGCCTGATTGAAGATACCCTGCTGCCGGATGTGCGTCTGGAGAGCGTCGATCCTTTTAATCCGGTCGTGGTGCACCATGCGCCTTCGGGTTGGACGGTGCTTGGAGCGGGCAATTACGCGGCCGTCTTCGAACACCCGATGCTGCCCGGCAAAGTGGTCAAGATCTATGCGCCGGGCCGCCCCGGCTGGCAGGAAGAATGCGACGTATACGAGAAGCTGGGGCAGCACCCCGCTTATTCGACGCTGTACGCGGCGGACGTGTACGGCGAACATGGCTACCTTGTCCTCAAGAAGCTCGAAGGCAAGACATTCTATAACTGCCTGCGCGACGGTACCCGAATTCCGGAGAAAGCGGTCCGCGACGTCGACAAAGCGCTGGACTACGCGCGCTCGCGCGGCCTCAACCCCAAAGACGTGCACGGCAAAAACGTCATGCTCAAAGACGGCCGCGGCCTGGTCGTGGACATCTCCGACTTTTTGCAGGAAGGCCCGTGCATCATGTGGAAAGACCTCAAAAAAGCGTATTTCAAGCTATATAAGCCGCTCATGCCCAAACGCGCTTTCCCGATGCCCGACTGGTCGATGAATCTGATCCGCTTCCTCTACCGCCGCCTGCGCAAAAAGTCCCGTCTCGACGGCCGGCACCCGCAGGGCAAACGGTACAAGGTGAAGCCGCGGAAATCGGGATAAAGGCAGCCCCGGCCCGGCGACGGCGGCCCGCTTCGAGGCCCAAGAAGCCTCCAGCCTCTACAGCAAATCACGCACGCAAAAAAAGGACGATCCGATAACGGATCGTCCTTTTTGGCATAAGCCGAACGGCTGCGGAAGACGGACGGGCGGTTACAGCACCTTCTCCAGAAAACTGATCGTCCGCTCGTGCTTCGGATTGCCGAACACTTCTTCCGGCGTGCCTTCTTCCACGATGTAGCCGCCGTCCATGAAGATGACGCGGTTGCCCACTTCGCGGGCAAAGCCCATTTCGTGCGTGACGATGACCATCGTCATGCCTTCGCGCGCCAGATCCTGCATGACGCCGAGCACTTCGCCGACCATTTCCGGGTCAAGCGCGGAAGTCGGTTCGTCGAACAGCATGACGTCCGGGTTCATCGCGAGCGCACGGGCGATCGCCACACGCTGCTTCTGTCCGCCGGACAAAGACGCCGGATAAGCGTCCGCCTTGTCGGACAAGCCGACGCGGTCCAGCAGGGTCAATGCCTGTTTGCGCGCTTCTTCTTTGCTCTGCTTTTTGAGCTCGGTCGGCGCGAACATGATGTTCTGCATGACGCTCATATGCGGGAACAGATTGAAATGCTGGAATACCATACCGATATTTTCACGGATTTTGTTAATATCCGAGCTTTTGTCGCTGAGGTCGTGATCGTCGACGATCACTTTGCCTCCGTTGATCTCTTCCAACAGGTTGAGACAGCGCAGGAACGTACTTTTGCCGGAACCGGAAGGGCCGATGACACACACCACTTCGCCTTCGCGCACTTCCATATCGATGCCTTTGAGCACTTCGTTGCTGCCAAAGCTTTTCTTGAGGCCGGTCACTTTGATCTTATCCACGGCTTACTCTCCTTTCGAGACGATCCGCAATCTTCGTAAGAATGGTGATGACGATCAGGTACATGATACCGATGGTCAACCAGACTTCGAACGACCGGTACGTACTCGCGACGACCAATTTACCCGATTGGGTCAGTTCGACCAGACCGATAATGGACATGATCGACGTGTCTTTGAGCGTGATTACCATCTGATTGATGAAGGACGGAATCATGACTTTGACCGCCTGCGGCATAATGATTTTGCGCATCGCGGTGCGGTAAGGCACGCCGAGCGAACGGGCCGCTTCCATCTGGCCTTTGTCGATCGACTGAATGCCGCCGCGAATGATCTCGGTCACGTAAGCTCCCGCATTCAGCGACAGGGCCAGAATCGCGGCTGTCCAGATCGGCATCGTGAAGCCGAGTGCCTGCGGANAATGAAGGCGAAGAACAGCGACACGATCGTGTAATACAGCGTGAGCCCCATTCCTTTGAGGAAAGCGGGCATCGAAGCGCCGATCAACTCGAAGCCGCTCATCTGCTCGGTCGCGGCAATTTCGATTTCGCCGCCTTCGGACGCAAACGACTCGCCCAGGTAACCGGCTACGATCTCGTTGTACTTGCCGCTCTCTTTGAGATTGGCCAATCCGGTATTGAACATCTTGAGCAGTTCGGCATCTTGCCCTTTGTTGACGGCAAAGCCGTACGAACCGCCTTTTTCTTTGGGCAGAGGCATCTTCATGCCGTTGCCCTGGGCGATCCCGTAAGCGACGACCGGATAGTCTTCGAAGTAGGCAGCCGAACCGCCCGCTTTGACTTCCTCGATCAGTTGGGGCGAGTCGTCGAACGTCACGATGCTGAACCCGTACTGGTCTTTGATCGATTCGGCGAAAGTCGCGCCTTCCGTACCGGTCTTGACCGCTACGCGCAGTCCGCGCAGGTCTTCATAGGACATGATCGCCGTGTTCTTGGCATCGACGCCCATGATCGGACCCGATTCGAAATACGAATCCGAGAAATCGAACGTCTGCTTGCGCTCGTCCGTGATGCTCATGCCGGCGATGACGCCGTCCACGTTGCCGGACTGAAGCGCCTGAACCGCCGCGTTGAACCCAAGAGGCTGCAGGCGGTACTTGAAGCCCTGATCCTCGGCGATCGCTTTAAGCAAATCCAGGTCGATCCCTACGTAATTGCCGCTTGCGTCTTGATACTCGAACGGCGGAAAAGTCGTATCCGTCGCGATGGTGTACGTTTTGTTCGCTTCCGCGGCCTGGGCCGACGGCACCAAACTTCCCATGAATGAGAAAAAGAATACCAATAAAACCAAAAACCCCGTCACTTTTTTCTGTATACGCATAGGTTCCTCCAGTCGCTGTACGCGGCTTTTGAATTTTTAATTCATTTTACATGACCTATTAACCCTTGACCATGCCTGAGCATTAAAAATTTTAATGAATCACATAAAAAAGCTTCATGATCCCGAAGCATCGTACAAAGTGACAAGCTATGTAAGTTGGATACCCAAATCGCTCGTTCCGTAAAACATCCTGCCTGCTTTTACCCGTTTTTTGCCGGAATGATGAGGTCGTTCGACCGTCTTCTTTTTAAAAAGGAAATCCGAACAAGAAAAGAAGCCGATATTACACGGAAAACCTTTCGGCCCTGCTCTTGAACGGTTGGTGGACGATCGTGAACGATTTTCGAAGGGAAAGGTTGGCTCAACTGGAAACGCGGACGCTTCTCAAGAACGAAAAACCGCTTTATTTTTATTTAAATTTTACACGATTAAATAATAAAAAATATTTTTCTCCGAAACGTTGAAATACGCTTATCTTCTTACTATAATATACTTATGTGTTTTTAATAAACGTGCATCATCGACTATGAGGAGGAACTTCCCCTATGACCAACGCCAAATTCGCCAAGCTGTTCGACAGCGTGGAACTGCACGACGGCATCAAACTGCAAAACCGTATCGTGCTCGCCCCGATGACGCACTCTTCGTCCAACCCGGACCTGAGCGTGTCCGACGCCGAGCTGAGCTACTACGAGCGCCGCATCAACAAGCTGGGACTGGCCGTAACCGCGGTTGCCCATGTTATGCCGGGCGGTATCGGCTTCCAGAACCAATTCGCCGCTTTCGGCGAATCGAACCTGCCGGGCCTGACCCAGCTCGCTTCGACGCTCAAAAAAGGCGGAGCCAAATCCGTCCTGCAAATTTTCCATGCCGGTATTCAAGGACCGCGCGCCCTCGTGCCTGAAGGCGACGTCGTCGGCCCGAGCGCGATCGAACTGAAAGACGGTTCGATGTCCCGCGAACTGACGCATGAAGAGATCGAATCGATCGTGCTGGACTTCGGCCGCGCGACCGAGCTTGCGATCCGCGCAGGCTTCGACGGCGTGGAGATCCACGGCGCCAACGGCTACCTGATCCAGCAGTTCTTCTCCGGCTGGTCCAACCGCCGCGAAGACAAATGGGGCGGCAGCGTCGAAGCCCGCCTGACGTTCCCGCTGGCCGTCGTCGACGAAGTGCAGCGCGCGGCCGCAGCCGCAACTAAAGAACCTTTCATCATCGGCTACCGCTTCTCGCCGGAAGAGCCGGAAGAAGCCGGCTTGACGATGGACCACACGTTCGCGCTGCTCAAAGCGCTGGGCGGCAAACACCTCAGCTACCTGCACGTATCGCTGATGGAATACAACTCCAAGCCGCGCCGCGGCGGCGACCTGAACCGGACGCGTCTGGAACAGATCGTCGAAGCCGCAGCCGGCACGCCGGTCATCGGCGTCGGTTCGATCCATACGCCGGAGCAGGCCGTCGAAGCGATCGAGCTCGGCGCGGCCATGGTCGCGCTCGGACGCGAACTGATCGTGGAACCGGATTGGGTACAAAAAGTCGAAGCCGGCCAGGAAGCCGACATCGCGTTGACGCTGACTGCCGCCGATCAGGACCGCCTGGTCGTGCCGGACAATCTGTGGGGCATGATCATCGGCCTGCCGGGCTGGTTCCCGGTCGTCGAAGCCGAAACGGCCGAGTAACCGAACAATAACGGCGGCATTTCCCAGAGGCGAACAAAGAGCGTGCGGTTCGAGATTCTCGAACCGACAATCGTTTACGCCGCGTGCCGGCGCTTCCATATAGCCAGACTGATCACGAACCTCGTTTCCGCCGCCTGGCGGGAACGGGGTTCTTTTTTTTCGGTTTCGAGGCGGCGACGTTCCGGTTGTTTGCTTGGTTTTTTCGACTTTTGTTGGCGAAAGGCGGCCGTTTCTGCCGCTATTCCTACAAATTTTGGGAATCATTTTGCGACATCCCTTCATATTCGTCCCTTTTTCTCATTGCTCCCGATGAAAAAATCCCGTACCTTTAACATCATCAGGACATCCATGCGCCAAAGACCGTTTTTTTGCGCGGTCCACGCTTATTTCGGGAAAGGAAGGCTCTTCTTGAACATTTTATTTTACAGGGATTCGCAGGATCAGCTTTTCCATATCAGTCCGCGTCAGCGGCGGATTGCGCTCGCGCTGTCGCTGATCATGGTTTCCCTTACCCTGGTAGCGCTCTTTTTTGCGAAACTGCGCCTGCCCGTTCTGGCCTCGTTTTTCCCGGTGCTCAGCGCGTGGGGAATCATGGGCGATATTTTGACGGCTTTCATCCTGTTCAACCAGTTCCGCGTGTCGCGGATCGTGCCGCTGCTGCTGCTGGCCTGCACGTTCCTGCTCACCGGCCTGCTCAGTTTGTGTTATCTGCTTGCGCTGACCGATATGCTGCCGGCTTCCGGCTTGCTCGCTTCGGGACCGCAGACCGCTTCGTGGCTCTGGGGATTCTGGCATATGCTGTTCCCGATCGGCATTCTCGCTTTTTTCTGGTCGCTGCGCGCGAAGCTGCCGGTTCTCCCGATGCGCCTGCTGCCGCGTTATTTGCTGGCCGCAACAGCCACCGTGCTGGCTCTCGTCGCCCTGCTGCTGGTGCTCGCGACCGCCGGACAGGGACTGCTGCCCGTACTGGTCGAAGACGGCAGCTACCGCAGGCTGATCGATTCCGGCATCGGTCCGGTCGTCTGGACATTGTGCGCGCTCGCTTTCGTCTTCTCGGTGTTCCCGTACAAGGAACGCGGCGTGCTGCGCGTCTGGCTGAGCGTCGCCGTGCTGGCTTTTCTGCTGGGCATCACGCTGAGCCTTGCGGCCGGCGAGCGCTACACGCTGGGCTGGTACGGATCGCGCATCGATTCCCTGATCGCGTCCACCGTCGTGCTGCTGGCGATCGTCAGCGAGGTCAACAAGCTGTTCCTTCGTCTCACCCGACAGCATGAAGAACTCGAAGAATCCAAGTGCGCCCTGGTGGAAGCGAACGAACAGCTCAAAGAACTGGCCGGCATCGACGCCCTCACCCGTATCGCCAACCGGCGCAAGTTCGACGAAGTGCTGCGGCAGGAACTGAATGCTCCCCAGCGGCAAAAAGAACATTTGTCGCTGCTCATGATCGATATCGACTTTTTCAAAGCGTACAACGACAATTACGGCCACCTCGGCGGAGACATGGTGCTGCGCAGCGTCGCGCCCAAGCTCGAATCCGAAGCGCTGGCCCATTTCGGCTTCACCGCCCGCTACGGCGGCGAAGAGTTCGCGATCATCCTGCCGGGCCACAGCGAGCAGGAAGCGCGGCAGATCGCCGAACTGATGCTCGAAAGCGTGCGTTCGCTCTCGATCCCGCACCGCTACTCGGGCGTCTCCGACCAGATCACGATCAGCATCGGAGGCTGCACGCTGTACCCCGGCGAGAACACGAGCGCGCACGACCTGATCGGCCGCGCCGACGAAGCGCTCTACCAGGCCAAAGCCGAAGGACGAAGCCGGTTCGTATTCGCCAGATCGGGGCGTCCCAGGCGTCCTTTCTCCTGAAGCTCCCCTGTTTCTGCGCTAGACCGCGGCCCGCGCCGCCCTATCCGGGCGTGCGCGGGCTTTTTGCGTCGGCGTTGTTCCCGAGCCGGGCTCTTTTGGCCGCATGCTCGCGTTCACAGCCAAAAAGGTTTCGTTTACAAGCTTATCGGTTTGAACTAATATGAAGACGAAAGAGAGCGCCTTCCCAAGCGGAGAAGCGCAGCCCTACGTCATCGAAAAAGGAGGGGCCCGTTTGCCCGTCACTATCAAGGACGTCGCCCGAGAGGCCGGCGTCTCGCCTTCCACCGTGTCCCGGGTACTCTCCAATCATCCGCGCATCAGCGCCGCCACGGCCCGCAAAGTGCGCGAGATCATGCAGGAGATGGGCTACCATCCGAACCTGATGGCCAAAAGCCTCGTCTCCCGCACGACCCGCAGCCTGTGCGTCGTGCTGCCCAAGCCGGCGGAAGAGCTGTTCCTGAATTTGTTTTTCATGGAGTTGATCCGCGGCATCGTCGCCCAGGCGGCCCATGACGGGTATGACGTACTGATCAGCCCGGGCGCAAGCGCCACCGAAGAGATCGAAGCGGTCGCGCGCCTGGTCAACGGCCGGCGCGTCGACGGCGTCATCCTGCTGTATTCCCGGCGCGACGACCCGGTCGTGGAATTTCTGCGCGAACGGGACTTCCCGTTCGTGCTCGTCGGACGCAGCCCGCAGTATCCGGACGTCCGCTCGGTCGATACCGACAACGTCCGCGCCGCTTACGACGCGGCGAACCACCTGATCGCGCTCGGCCATACGCGGATCGGCTTCGTCGGCGGCCCGCCGGAACTCGTCGTGTCCGCCGACCGGCTGGAAGGCTATCGCCGGGCGCTTGCGGAAGCGGGCCTTCCGGTGCGGGGCGAATGGATCGTCGAAGGCGAATTTCTGCAGGACAGCGGCGTGCGTGCCATGTCGCTGCTCATGCGCCTGGACGAGCGCCCGAGCGCGCTGCTCGTCGTCGACGACTTCGTGGCACTCGGCGTGCTGCGCGGTCTGCCGGAGCTGAACCTGCGCGTGCCGCAGGATCTAAGCCTCGTCAGCTTCAACAACCTGGCGCTCGCGGAGCTTGCGAACCCGCCGATCAGCAGCGTCGATATCGGCATCTACGAGCTGGGCCGCGCCGCTTCCGGCAGCCTGATCGCGGCCGTGCAGCCGGCTGCGGACGAACAGGCGCCCAAGCGGCAGATCGTGCCGCACCGACTGATCGTTCGGCAGTCCTCGGGCCGCGCCGACTGAGGTTCGCGGCTCTGCGACGCCTTTCCCTGCCGCGCAGTTCAAACGTTTGCACAAAAAGCCGGGCCGTTCGCTTTTTCCACATTCCCTTGCGTGCGCGGCCGTTTTCCGGCTCTTTTTTCACATAAATGTATCCGCTTCACCCTGCTTCAACACTACCTACACGAGGAGAGATCCAGCGATGAGACCGTACCTGAAAGTCAACGCATGGCAGATTGTCGAAGAAGGCTTCGACCCGCAGCTTAACGAGGTATCCGAAAGTGTATTCAGCATCGGCAACGGCTACATGGGGCAGCGGGCGAACTTCGAAGAAGCTTATGGCGGGCCTTCGCTGCAGGGCAGCTACATGGCGGGCGTCTATTATCCGGACAAGACGCGGGTCGGCTGGTGGAAAAACGGGTATCCCGAATACTTCGCCAAAGTGCTGAACTCCGTCAACTGGATCGGCATCGACGTGGAAGTCGACGGCGAAACGCTGGATCTGTCGACGGCTTCGGCGGAAGATTTCGTGCGGACGCTCGATATGCGCGAAGGCACGCTGAGCCGCTCGTTCACCGCCGTGCTTCCGAGCGGCCGGAAGGTGCGCGTCGAATCGCTGCGTTTCGTGAGCGTGCCGTTCAAGGAGATCGGCGCGATCCGCTACTCGGTCACTCCGCTCGGCGAGCCGGCGCAGCTCAAGCTGACCCCGTATCTCGACGCCGACGTCGCGAACAAAGATTCCAATTACGAGGAAAAGTTTTGGGATACGGTGTCGCAGCATGCGGCCGTCGATCATGCCTGCGTCGAAGTGCGCACCAAAAAGCTGGATTTCCGCGTCGCGTCGCATATGGTGTACGAGCTGGCGGCGACCGGCGACCCGAACCAGGAGTTCCACGTGGAAGCCGAGACGCACAAGCGGGACAAGTTCGCGGGCCTCTCGCTGTCGCTGCGGGCCGAAGCCGACCAGACGATCACGCTCAGCAAATACGTCGCCAACGTCACTTCGCGCGATTACGAACCGGAAGCGCTGGGCGACACGGCGCGGCAGCTGGCGAACGAAGCGCTGGAGCGCGGCTTCGACGCCCTGCTGGACGGCCAGCGCGAAGCGTGGGCGGAGAAATGGCGCGACGGCGATATTGCCATCGAAGGCGACGAGACCGCGCAGCAGGCGATCCGGTTCAATATTTTCCAGCTGCACCAGACGTACACGGGCGAAGACGACCGGCTGAATATCGGACCCAAAGGCTTTACGGGCGAAAAATACGGCGGCAGCACCTACTGGGATACCGAAGCGTACTGCCTGCCGTTCTATCTGAGCACCGCCGATCAGAACGTCGCGCGCAACCTGCTGATCTACCGCTATAAGCATCTGGAAAAAGCGAAAGAAAACGCGGCCAAGCTGGGCTTTGCCAAAGGCGCGCTGTATCCGATGGTGACGATGAACGGCGAAGAATGCCACAACGAGTGGGAGATCACGTTCGAAGAGATCCACCGCAACGGCGCGATCGCCTACGCCATCCACAACTATGTCGAATACACCGGCGATTTCGCCTACCTCGGCGAATACGGCTTCGAAGTGCTGGCCGAACTGTCGCGCTTCTGGGAAGAGCGGGTCAACTATTCCGAGCGCCGCGGCGCTTACCTGATTCTCGGCGTCACCGGTCCGAACGAATACGAGAATAACGTCAACAACAACTGGTACACGAACCGGATGGCCGCCTGGACGCTGGAATACACGCTTCAGGTCGCCAACAAGCTGAAGCACGAACAGCCGGAAGCGTTTGCCGCCGTGGCGGAGCGAATCGGCCTGAAGGACGAAGAAACGTCCCAATGGAAAGACATCGCGGCGCGCATGCTGCTGGCCGAAGATCCGGAGACCGGCGTGTTCCTCCAGCAGGACGGCTTCTTGGACAAAGACATCCTGCCGGTGGCGCAGCTCGATCCCGCCCATCTGCCGATCAACCAGAACTGGTCGTGGGACCGCATCCTGCGCTCGTGCTACATCAAGCAGGCGGACGTGCTGCAGGGACTGTTCTTCCTCGGCGACCGGTACGACCTGGAGACGAAGCGCCGCAACTTCGACTTCTACGAACCGATCACGGTGCACGAGTCCTCGCTGTCGCCGTGCGTGCACGCGATTCTGGCGAGCGAACTCGGCTATACGGAAAAAGCGTACGAGATGTACCTGCGCACATCGCGGCTCGACCTCGACAACTACAACAACGACACCGAAGACGGCTGCCACACGACGAGCATGGCCGGCACGTGGATGTCCGTCGTGCACGGCTTCGGCGGTCTGCGCGTCCTCGGCGGACGCCTGATCCTGAACCCGTTCAGCCCAGGCAGCTGGACGTCGCTGTCGTTCAAGGTCGGCTTCCGCGGTGCGCGGCTGCAGGTGACCGTGGCCGGCGGCCGCACGACCGTGCGCAACGAAGGCCCGGCGGCGGCTTCGCTGACGCTGTACGGCCGCGAGATCGATCTTGCCGCAGGCGACAGCGTCTCCGGCGAGCGCGACCCGCACGAAGGCGCTCCGCAGGCGGCGGAAGCCGGGGAGACGGCGGAAGCCGGGAAGGCGGAGTAAGCTTGGGCGAAGCGGCTGCGGCCGGGGTGCGGTGATGGCGCGCGCGGGCTGCGCGAGGGCGCGGCCGGCGGAAGCCGAGCGGAAGCCGAGCGGAAGCCGAGCGGCAGTGATGGCGCGCGCGGGCTGCGCGAGAGAGCGCCGCGAACGGCGGAAGCCGGAGAGGCGGCGGAGTGCGCTCGGGCGAGTCGGCTGTGGCCGCGGAGTCGAATCCAAGAAAAAAGCTGACCTGAGGTCAGCTTTTTTCTTTGGATGCGGCTTTTTTTGGCACAATGTTGACTTGCGGTCAGCAATTTATGCCAAAACAGCTATGGGACGGCCGAAATGCGGCGAATTGTTGACTTTAGGTCAGCTTTTCGCTCTCCAGTCGCTTTTTGCGAACGAAATGCTGACTTTTGGTCCACATTTAGCGATGCAGGCAAGCTTCGCACCGGGCAAGGCCGATGGTGCTGCCGAGACTGGCCGGTTCGCCGGCAAACCCAGCCCTGCACCTTTATTCACCCTCATGACGGCTCGGCTCGGCTCGGCTCGGCTCGGCTCGGCTCGGCTCGGCTCGGCTAACGGATTGTATATCCGTTAGCCGCTTTTTCGCCCTTTTTTCCGCCAAAACAAACCTTATTCCCTTCTAAGCTTCATCTGAATCCGTTAGAATTCTCAAGCGTTCCAAATCGCCCGCCATCTGTTCCCCTCCTTAGCAAAAAACGCAAAAAAGCCGCCGCGATACCTGAGTATCGCAAGCGGCGCGTGCTTCGCGTCCTTATGGATTCCGTGTACGCTTTTTCGAAGCTGCGGGACAACCGGAATCGCGGCCGAATCCTCTATATTCCATCAAAATCCACCTCATACATATATTAAAACAATGAGTAGTTTGAAACCCATGAAAAAACATGCACGTTTTCACCCGAAAACTGATTGATTTTTTGCTGCTTTGAGTAATAATGGAATGGAATTCTTTTGTCCGGTAAAGGGATGGCCCGCCGTTGTTCGGCTTTGTCACTGGTTGATTCGGGACAAATTCCGGCATCTTTCCTTTGCCAATCCGAAGCGGGGTGCTTAAAATTTGATTAGAAGACGAGATTTTGCAGGCTGTGGCTTTTATCGCGGCGATTCGTCTCCTCCCTGTTACGGGGGAAATGATACCGTTTTCAAAAAAGAGGGTGTGCAAAAGGAGGAATCCGCGTGGACAAACCGACCGGGCGACTACTGCCGATCCTGAAGCGTCTTCTCGCTTCACGGGAAGGATTCGTTACGGTACGGGATCTGTCGGATGAATTGGACGTCAGCGAAAGAACGATCAAACGCGAACTTCCCGGCGTGGAACACTGGCTCTCGGCAAGAGGAGCTTCCTTGATCCGCAAGCCGGGCGCCGGAGTCAGACTGGAAGCCGCTCCTCCCCAGCTGGACGCCCTCATAGAAGAACTGAGCGCGGCAGGTCCGGTCAGGGATTACAGCAAGGACGAACGGCATTACTTCCTGATCAGCGAGCTGCTGCTCGCGGCCGAACCTGTCAAATCGTACAGTTTTGCTTCACAGTTCAAAGTGACCGAAAGCACGCTGAGCGCCGATCTCGACCGCGCGGAACATTGGCTGGAACCGTTCGGTCTCCGCCTGATCCGCAAACCGGGATACGGCGTCTACGTGGAAGGCAGCGAGAACGCGATCCGCTCCGCCCTGATCCAACTGGTCTACGAAAGCATCGCCGAAGACCAGGTAGCCGGGCTGCTGAGCGAATCGCCCGCGGACCCTGCGGCCGACCCGGAACGGGTCCGAGCCCATATCCGCAGCCGCCTGCTGAACCTGATCGACGAAGAAGGCGCCTTCCAGCTCCAGCGGATGGTCGAAGAGCTGGAACAAAGCCTCGACCTGAAGCTGACGGACAGCGCCTATATCGGACTTGCGGTTCACCTGGCGCTGGCGCTCCAGCGTATCCGTTCCGGGCAGCGCATCGTCATCGAAGCGCGCGTGCTGGACGGCCTGCGGAACCTGCCCGAATTCGGGCAGGCGCAGCGGCTGGCCGACAGGCTGGAAGAGATGCTCGGCCTCGATATTCCCGAAGACGAAGTCGGCTACATCACGATGCATCTGAAGGGCGCCGAGACGCGCCCCGACAGCGATCGCGACAATTATTACGACTACGTCAGCTTCGACCTCGTCCGGCTTGCGCGCAACATGCTCAAAGCCGCCGAAGCGGAGTTCGGCTACGAACTCAAAGGCAGCAGCAAGTTGTTTGCCGGCTTCGTCCACCATCTCGGGCCTGCCGTCGAACGGCTCCGGCTCGGACTGGACATCCGCAATCCGCTGCTCCGGCAGATTCGGGAACAGTACGAAGACGTATTCGCGATCGCGGCCAAATGTTCGCGGCTGCTCGCCGATTACGTCGACCGGGAAGTGCCGGATTCCGAAGTCGGCTACATCGCGATGCATATCGGCGCCATGAGCGAATACGCCCGGGCCGAACGCCCGTCCCCGAAAGTGCTGATCGCCTGCGCAAGCGGCATGGGCACTTCCGGGCTGCTGATGGCCCGGGTACGCAAAGAGTTTCCGTCGTTCAACCTGATTGGCCTCGCTTCCGCTTCGGAAGCGGCCGAGAACGACGAAGCCGACTTCATCGTCTCGACGGTGGACGTCGAGACGGACACGCCGGTCGTCCGCGTGTCGGTTCTGCTCTCGTTCCACGACGTCGAGAACATCCGGCGCTTCGTGAACGAGCAGCAGCGGTCGTTCGTCAAGAAAAAGCCGCGGCATAACGTGCAGGCCGACCTCGTCGGCACGCTCGAAGAACACCGCCGGACGCTCGATGGCATTCTCGATCTTATGAAGCATGTCGATATCGCCGACGGCTTCGCTTCCCGCAGCGTCGGCGAGCTGATCGCCGCCATCGCGGAACGCTTTACCGAAAGCGCCGCCGACGCGGACGTGCTCGAACGCGAACTGCACGAGCGCGAGCGGCTCGGCGAGACGGTGCTGTCGCAGGACGGACTGATCCTGCTGCACTGCCGCTCCGAAGTGATCGGGCGGCTGACGCTCGGCATCTTCCGCTTCCCGGCAGGCATCGACGCCGAATCGGAAGACAAGCCGATTACGCTCAAAGCGGCCCTCCTGCTGCTCGCGCCGAAAAGCAGCGGCAAGTCCTACCTCCAGGCGGCCGGGGAGATCAGCAAATCGCTGATCGACAAGCCCGGCTTCGCCGCCCGGCTCGCTTCGGCCGAGCCGGAGCTGCTCCGCGGCGAGATCGCCGACATGATGCGCGAACTGTATGCAAGAAAAATCGAACAATACACATTGGAGGTTGAACAATTATGAGCAGCGTATCGACGCCTGCAAAATCGGGCGGAGCCAGACAGGGCGTTCAAAAATTCGGACGTTTCCTGAGCGCGATGGTCATGCCGAACATCGGCGCGTTTATCGCTTGGGGCCTTCTGACTGCACTGTTTATTCCGGCCGGTTACTTCCCGAACGAAAACATCAATTCCATGATCGGTCCGATGATTCAGTATCTGCTTCCGCTCCTGATCGCTTATAGCGGCGGTAAAATGATGGCCGATCATCGCGGCGGCGTTATCGCCGCTATCGCGACCATGGGCGTAATCGTCGGTGCCGGCGACGTCAAAATGTTTATTGGCGCCATGATTATGGGTCCGCTTGCCGGATGGCTGATCAAACAGTTCGACCGCTTTATGGAAGGTAAGATACCAGCCGGTTTCGAAATGCTGATCAATAACTTCTCGCTCGGTATTTTCGGTGCTATTCTTGCCATCGGCGGCTATTACGGTATCGGACCGCTGGTCGGCGCATTCACCAACATTCTGGAATCCGGCGTACAAACGATTGTAAACTGGGGCATTTTGCCGCTCGTTTCGATCTTCGTTGAGCCCGGCAAAATTCTGTTCCTCAACAACGCGATCAACCACGGTATCTTTACGCCGCTGGGCCTGGAAGAATCCCAACGTCTCGGCAAATCGGTCTTCTTCCTGATCGAGTCCAATCCGGGTCCGGGTCTCGGCGTCCTGCTCGCTTACTGGGTATTCGCCAAAGGTTCGATTAAAAGTTCCGCTCCCGGCGCTGTCATCATTCACTTCCTGGGCGGTATCCATGAAATCTACTTCCCGTACGTCCTGATGAGACCTATCCTGATACTGTCCGTTATTCTGGGCGGTATGGCTGGCGTATTCACTTTTGGCCTGTTCGATGCCGGTCTTGTATCCGCAGCCGCGCCAGGCAGTATCTTTGCCCTGATGGCCGTAGCACCTAAAGGCGGGCACCTTGCCGTACTTGCAGGTGTAGCTGCAGCTACAATTGTATCGTTCCTGTTGTCCGCCATCTTCCTGCGCAATTACAAAGCGGACGACGAAGATCTGGCAAAAGCGCGCGAAGCATCGAAATCGATGAAAAGCACGAACTCCGTGACTGCCGGTGCAGGCACAACGGTACGCGTAAACGGCAAAGTCGAAAAAATCGTCTTCGCCTGCGACGCCGGCATGGGTTCGAGCGCAATGGGCGCCACTTCTTTCCGCAAAAAAGTAAAAGCAGCGGGTCTGCCGATCAACGTGACGAACACCGCGATCGAGAACATCCCTGGAGATGCCGACATCGTTGTCACGCAGCAGAATCTGACCGACCGTGCCAGAGCGAAAGCTCCGAACGCGCATCACGTTTCGATCGACAACTTTATCAACAATCCGGTCTATGAAGATCTGATCGAAGAACTGAAAGCTTCCCAGGCAGGCGGATCGCCGGCCGAGCGCAACACGACCGCAACGACGGCCGACGCGCAGTGGGATATCGACAACGCGCTGGACAAAGCGGCGCCGGGCGCCGGTTCCGCAGTCGTGCACTCCGACATCCTGCGCAAAGAAAATATTCGCCTCGGCCTGCCGAGCGTCAGCAAAGAAGAAGCGATCCGCGAAGCGGGACGCCTGCTCTCCGCATCCGGTTACGTCAAGCCGGGTTACGTGGATGCCATGATCGAACGCGAAGGCGTAGCTTCGACCTACATCGGCAACGGCGTCGCGATCCCTCACGGCGTAGGCACCGCGAAGAACGAGATCGACAATTCCGGCATCGTCGTCCTGCAGTACCCGAACGGCGTCGAATTCGAAGCCGGCACGGCTTACCTCGTAATCGGTATTGCCGGAGCGCGCGGCGAGCACCTGAAGATTCTGACCAAGATCGCCGAAGCGATCGAGGACGAATCGACGGTACACCGTCTGGCGCAGACCAAAGACGTCAACGATATTTACAACACGCTGAGCGTACAGCCGGAGTAATCCTCGGTTAGCGGACGATTCCTGTCGCTTGCGTGCCTTACCGTCAGCCTTTGTCCTTATTGGAATCGCAAGCCGGCAGAGAGCCCCCTCTGCCGGCTTCGGTTTTAATAGCGGGTTTATTTCAAATTCAAACTTTCTTTTTTTGCTTTTACCGTCCTGCCGTTTCCTTTGCCTTAAAATGGTTTGATGTGTTTTGAAGTGTTCGAGAGTTTCACCGAAAGCGATTTTCCCATATCCCGGGTTCGAATAGGCCGACTGAAGCGACAGACCGGCTATTCGAAGCCCCCACACGGAGGTATCACCCATGACCAAAAAAGCGATTCAATTCGGAGCCGGCAATATCGGACGCGGCTTTATCGGAGCCCTGCTCGTCGAAGCCGGGTACGAGCTCGTCTTCGCCGACGTCAACGAAGCCATGATCAACGAACTGAACGAAAAGCACGGCTATACGATCCAGATCCTCGACCTCGACAAGCGCGAGATTCCGGTGACCGGCGTATCCGGCTGCCTCTCGACCAGTCCGGACATGTCCAAACATATCACTGAAGCCGAGATCATCACGACGGCTGTCGGCCCGAATGTGCTCAAATTCATCGCCGTCAACATCGCTGCGGGCCTTGAAGAGCGGTCCAAATCCGGCTCGGGCTTCTTGAATATCATCGCCTGCGAGAACATGGTCGGCGCAAGCTCGCACCTCAAAGAGCAGGTCTACACGCATCTGTCCGACGAAGCCAAAGCGTACGCGGACGAGCATGTCGGCTTCCCGAACTGCTCCGTCGACCGGATCGTCCCTCCGTTCAAAGGCGACAACCTGCTCGACGTGGGCGTGGAATCGTTCTTCGAATGGATCGTCGAAGAGCCGGCGTTCAAAGGCGGCGTGCCGACGATCGAAGGCATGAAGCTGACCGATACACTCGTCGCTTACGTGCAGCGCAAGCTGTACACCCTGAACACGGGCCACGCGATCACCGCGTACCTGGGCTACCTCAAAGGGCTGCCTACGGTCGACAAAGCGATCGAAGACGAATCCATCCGCACGGTCGTGCGCGGCGCGATGGAAGAGAGCGGTGCGGCGCTGGTCAAAGAACACGGCTTCGATGCCGGCGAACACGCCAAATACATCGACAAGATCGAGAAACGGTTCCGCAACCCGTACCTCAACGACGATGTCAGCCGCGTCGGCCGCGAACCGCTGCGCAAGCTCGGACCGAACGACCGCCTGAGCGGCCCGGCGCGCATGGCGCTGAGCCTCGATCTGCCGATCGACAACCTGCTGACCGGCATCGCCGCAGCGCTCCATTACAACAACCCGGAAGACAAACAGTCCGTCGAACTCCAAGCTTCCATCGAGGAAAACGGCCTGGAAGGCGCAATCGCCGAAGCGACCGGCTTCACCGAAGACAGCGGCGAGAACGCGAAGATTGCGGACGCTTACGAATCGCTGAAGTCGTAAGGCGATAAGCCGGCAAGTCGGTCAGTCTACAAGTCGGTAAAAGAGACGACCTTGACCGCTCCATCGCTTGCAGCACTCTCCATAACGACAAAAAGCCCGGCTCTCGGAAGAGGCCGGGCTTTTTCGTTTGGATTTTTTTGCGCCTGTTTTTGTATGTCCATTGTTTGCTGGATACGCTATGCGGCTTGCGTCTCGGCTCGACTTCCATAGGCCGCAGTCTACCCGCTAACGAACCGAAATCACGCTATTACGCTCTTTTCGGTCTTTTTTCACATCTAACGAATCGTCGGTTCCTTATTCCAACTTATAAGCGGCTAATCCGCACAAATCGCAACAATAGCGCTCCTTCGATTCCTTAGCCTGCGCAAAACGGCCAAAAGTCCCAATTAGCGCTATCCGGATTCGTTAGCTCGCACCCTCGACAAGCCGCGGCACGCATGCGGACAAGCGGCAGACAATCCGCCGAGACGACAGCGGCAGCGATCCGAAATCCGCCGATCTTCCGCTCACGGCGGCGGCCCCGCGCGCTCCCGCTCCATACCCTACTCGAAGCTCACATTAATGATCGTAATCTCCGACCGGGTCCCCGTGCGCATCGGCAGTCCCCAGAAGCCGTAACCGGACGTTACGATCGAATGCATGCCTTCTTTTTGCAGGTAGCCCCAGTCGTTCTCGTAGATCCGGTTCGTGATGAAGTTCGCCGGGAAGATCTGGCCGCGATGCGTGTGGCCGGACACTTCGAGGTCGATGCCGGCTGCGGCCGCCAGCTCCAGTTCGTACGGCTGATGGTCCAGCAGCACGAGCGGCGCCGCCGGATCGGTCTGCGCCGCAAGCTCCGCGACGGACAGGCGGGCCGGGTCGGTGCGGTCTTTACGCCCGATCAGGGTGACCGGCAGACCGTCGGAGACGATCTCGTCGTACAGCAGCGTCATGCCGCTCCCTTCCAGCGTCTTAATCAGCTCCGTATCGCCCGCTTCCAGCCGATCGTGATTGCCGAGCGAGGCGTAGACGGGAGCTTCGATGCCCTGCAAAATCTCGGGAATGCCCTGTTTGACGTACTGGACGATATCGTCGTCGACCAGGTCGCCCGGGAACAGCACCAGATCCGGCGCTTCTTCGTTGATCAGGCGCACCAGCCGCTTGGCATGCCCCGGCCCGGACAGCGCTCCGAAGTGCATGTCCGCCGCCATGACGATCTTCATCGACTTGCGCCCGTCCAGCGCCGGCTTGGCGATCTTCACGTCGTACGTGAGCACGACCGGGCTGTAGGCGCTGAACGCGCCGAACGCGCCCAGAAATAGCGTCAAAGCCAGCGCGACAGCCGTCACCGAACGGGTCAACTTGCGCCGGTCCATCCGCGTGAAGAGGCGCAGCAGCAAGACGGCCAGATTCGTCAGCGGCAGCACGAGCACCATGACGTAAGCGAACATCAGCCAGATCCCCGCCACCCAATGCGCCCAGGCATATTCGCTGAATATGAACCGGAAAGCCATCGACCAGGCCGCGATCAGCAGCCCCGCCGACAAGATCACCAGCCACCTGCGCCGAATATCCGGCCGAAACGATCGAAGCCCTTTCCATAAATTCCAACCGATATACAAAAGAAATCCGTGGTACACAAGCAGCGAAATGACAATGCGAATAACCAAAACCTTTAGGCTCCTCTCCGACTTTCGACAAGCAGCAGACCCCATCATCCGCCCTTATACCTTTTCTTCTATTATACGAAGCCGCCAACCGTGAAGTCGAGCCGCGCCCGTTCGCCCTATGGAAAAAGGCCGACCCAAGCCCCTTTCGGGGTCATGAACCGGCCTTTCCTTTGCTCTTTGTCCTGTTTACGAATCCAGATTGTCCGGTTTGCGGGTCCAGACCCGAATCCAGGCCCGAGTCTACGCCGGCGGCATCCGCCATGTCAGCCTTTGATCGCTCCCGCCGTCATGCCCGCGATAAAATACCGCTGCAAGAACAAGAACAGCACCAGCATCGGGGCGGCCGACAAGATGACGCCGGCGAGCAGCGTCGTGTAATTGGTCACGTATTCGCCGCGGAACTGCATGAGCGCAAGCGGCAGCGTGAGCTTGGAATTGCTGTTGATCAGTAGCAGCGGCATGAGCAGATCGTTCCACGACATGACGAACAGGAACGTCGCGCAGGCCGACAGCGCGGGCGCGGACAGCGGAATCGCGATACGCGCGAACAGCCGCCATTCGCTGGCGCCGTCGATGCTGCCGGCTTCCAGCACTTCGCGGCTCAGCGAGCGCATGAAGCCGGTCAGCATGAACACCGTCAGCGGCAGGAACAGCGCCACCGACACGACCACCAGGCCGAGCAGGTGGTCCGACCAGCCGAGCTTGCGCACGAGCGCGTACAGCGGCAGCATGTTCACCTGCGTCGGCACGATCAGGCCGGCGGCGTAGAGCGCGAAGAAGAACGCGCCGATCCGGCCGCCGAAGCGCACGATCGCGTAGGCGATCAGGCTGCCGAGCAGCAGGTCGAGCGCCACCGTGCCGAGCGTGACGAGCGCGCTGTTGCCGAAATAGCGCAGCATCGGCTGCTGCTCGAACAGCGCGCGGAAATTTTCGAGCGTCAGCGGCTGCGGCCAGCCGAGCGGGTCGGCGAAGAAAGCCGTCGTCGGCTTGAACGCCGAGATGACTACGAAATACAGCGGCGCGGCAATGATCGCCGCGTACAGCAGCATGATCAGCCGGCCGAGCCATTTGAAAGCCATAGGTTCCCCTCCTTAGAAAGCCCGGTCGGTCCGCAGCGCTTTGAACTGCAGATACGTCAGAATCGCCAGCACGACGAGGAAGATCATGGAGCCGGCCGAAGCGAGCCCGAACTCGTAGTTCCCGAAGGCGGTATGGTAGATGTACGTCGACAATATTTCGGTGGCGTTGTTCGGGCCGCCGTCGGTCATGACGAAGATCAGGTCAAACGCTTTGAACGACTGGATCGTCGTGTAGGCGATGACGATCGCGGACGACGGCGCAAGCAGCGGCCAGGTGATCTTGCGGAACAGCTGGAAGCGGCTGCCGCCGTCGATGCGCGCCGACTCGTACAGCTCGCCCGGAATCGCCTGCAATCCGGCGATGAACACGATCATCATCTGGCCGGCATGCGCCCACACCTGCACCGCCGCGATGGCGTACAGGGCGATCTTGCGGTCGCCGATCCAGTTCTGCGTCAGGCCGTCCAGACCGGCTCCGCGCAGGCCCAGATTCAGCATCCCGATCGTCGGGTCATAGACGAACGACCAGATCAGGCCGACCGAGACCGACGACAGGATCGCCGGCAGGAAATACAGCGCGCGCAGGAAGACGCGCGTTCGCGTGTTGCGGGACAGCAGAAGCGCAAGCACCAGCGAGACGATCGTCTGCACGATCACCACGCTGAGCATGAACTTCACGTTGTTCAGCAGCGTTTTGCGGAAGACGAGACTCTCGAAGCTGTCCTTGTAGTTGTCGAGTCCGACCATGTTGTAGGACGGCGAGACGCTGTCCCAATCGGTGAACGAATAGAACAGCCCCGACAGCGTCGGGTACGCGAACAGGAAGAGATACAGCAGCGTGCCCGGCAGCAGGAACAGCCACAGGACACGCTTGTGCTTCAATCGGTTATTTTTCATCTGCGGATTCCGCCCCGGCCTAGGACTTGCTCAGGTTCTGATCGATGACCGCCTGGGCTTCCTGCGCCGCTTCCTCCGGCGTAGACCCTCCAAGCACGGCCTGAATGGAATTCGTGACGGCTTTTTGGTTGTCGCCGTTCTTGATCGTGAAGCGCGGCTGGAACAGCGTCTTCTTGCCGGTCCACTGCTCGGCGATCTTCAGTTCCGGACTGTCGTACGAGACGCCGTCGACCGTCACGTTCTGTCCCGTCGCGTTGGCATATTCGCCGGCCGCTTCCGGCTGGCTCAGATAATCGAGAAATTTCTTCGCTTCCTCGGGATGCTTCGACTTGCTGTTGACCGCCAGCATGAACGTGCTCGTATGCACGCCTTCGTACTTGGCTTCGCTCTCGCTTACCGTGATCGGCGCGAGCAGCGCCTGTTCAAGTTCGGGATTTTGCGCCGCGTTCTGCGCGAGCTGGTACGAGCCGCTTGCGAGCATGCCCGCTTTTTCCTGAATGAACAGCGCTCCGGCCGCGGCGTCTTTCGTGCCGAGCGCGTCGGGCTGGAAGTAGCCTTTGTCGTTCAGTTCCTTGATCTGCGTCAGCGTCTTGACCCACCATTCGTCGGTCAGCTTCGCTTCGCCCGCTTCGACTTGCTCGAAAATGTCGTCGCTCGGTTCGTTGTTCATCACCATCGTGTTCATGAACTGCCCCGGACCGATATCGGCGCCGGCGAACGCGATCGGAATGATGCCGTTATCCTTGAGCGTCTGGCACAGCGCCAGGAAGCCTTCCCAGTCTGCCGGCGGCGTCAGGCCGTACTGCTCGAACAGCTTGACGTTGTAGATCGGATCGTTGTAGACGAGCTGGTACGGCACGGCGAGCTGCTTGCCTTCCTGCTGTCCGGCTTCGATCAGGTCGGCGTTGAAATGGTCCAGAAAAGCGGAACCGCTCAGATCCGTGAATACGCCGGCTTTGGCCAAAGCGTCGAACTGCGCGCCGGGGAACGAAGCGAACACGTCGCCGACCGAGCCGTCCGACAGTTTCGCCTGCGCCGTCGATTGATATTGATCCGAAGGCAGCGTCTGCATTTCGACCTTGATGCCCGGATTGGCCGTTTCGAACTTGCCGATCAGCGTATCCAGCGCTTTCACGTCTTCGCCCCGCCAGTGCAGGAAATTGATCGTGACGCTGCCGTCCGGGGACGAAGCACCCGATCCGCCGCCTCCGCATGCGGACAAGACCGCCGTCAGCGCGAGTGCGCCGGATGCCAATAAGTAACGAAGCTTTTTCCCGGATTTTCCCGTCATCGTACAACCTCCTTATGAATGTCGGCCCATTTTTGTTTGAACAGCGGCAGCGCTTCGCGGCCGAAGATTTCGGCTTCTTCCAGATGCGGATAGCCGGACAGGATAAACGTCGATACGCCGAGTTCGGCATATTCGATCAGCCGCTGCGACACCTGGTCGGGCGTGCCGACGATCAGGATCGCGCCGCCGGAACGCACGACCGACAGCCCTGTCCACAGATTCGGCCCCGCCACGAAGCGGTCCGCTTTGGACAGCTCGCGCAGTTCGTTCTGGCGCCGTTGGTTGGTCGCGTCGGTAGCCGCGAATTCGCGCTCCGCTTTCTCGATCGCTTCCGGGGACACTTTGCTGATGAGGTCCCAGGCCGCGGCCCACGCTTCTTCTTCCGTGTCCCGGACAAGCACCTGAGCCCGCATGCCGTAGCGCAGTTCGCGCGGTTCGCCGGTCTCCTGCTCGTACTGCTGCCGCAGACTCTCGATCTCCGCGATCTGCTCCCCGATCCAGGCATGCGGTTCGCCCCACATCAGGAACGTGTCCGCGTGCCGGACCGCGACCCGCTTGGCGCCTGCCGAACTGCCGCCCAGATAGAACGGCGGATGCGGGTCTTGCACCGTGCGCGGCGAACCCGAAGCCCGCTCGAACGTATAATGCTTGCCGCGGAACGGTTCTTGCTCTTTGGCCGAACCGCCCGCCGTTCCCGACGCAAATTCCGAAGCCTGCGGCTTGTCGCCGTTGGCCCACGTTTGGCGCATGATCTGCAAATATTCGTCCGCCCGCTCGTAACGCTCGTCGTGCGAACGCGCCAGCGGATCGCCCAGTTCTTCGAGATCCTGCACGGAACTGCCGGTGACGACGTTGATCATCGCGCGACCGCCGGACAGCTGATCCAGCGCCGCGCCCATGCGCGCCGACAGCACCGGAGCCGTGAGGCCCGGGCGCACCGCCACGAGCGGACGCAGCGTCGTCGTGCGGCTCATGACGGCCGAACCGACGACCCATGCGTCCAGGCAGGCGCCGCCGGTCGGAATAAGCACGAACCCGAACCCGGCCGCTTCGGCCGTCTGCGCCACCTCCGTCAGATACTGAAGCGTCGCCGGACGTTCCGGTTCCACGCCCACGTACTTGCCGTCTCCCGCGGTAGGCAAAAACCAGCCAAACTCGATCCCGCGCGTTTTCTGTTCTCCGTTTGCCATGTTCGATTCCGTCCTTTCCGCTCCGCCCTGCCAAGCGCTCGGTTTATTTGAATTTTTGTATTTAAAATTGCAGGAGTATATTCCAACTAAACAAGTTGGATTACTTTTGATAGAATGATAGCAAGCCCCCGAGCAATAGTAAATGTCATTTCGCCGTTCCGGACTTTTGTCATTTTGCGTGCAGGACGTTTGAAGGAAGGAGCTTTCCCGTGCCGATCGATGCCGATTACACCAAAGAAGACGCCAACGAATATTTGCGCGTCCACTTGTTCACCCCGTCCGATTACGAGAAAGCCGGGCCCGCCTGGCCGATCCGCCTCGGGTCGAACCTCGCCAAGCCGGACTACCATATCGGGCCGCGCACGACCGCTTATTATTACCTGCTGCTGGTGCTCGGCGGACGCGGCACTTTTGTCCAGAACGGGCGGACGTATCCGCTCGCGGCGGGCGACCTGTACTGCCTGTTTCCGCAGGTGACGCACGAATACTGGACCGACCCGGACGCGCCGCTGCGCAAGATTTTCCTCGCGTTCGACGGCAAAATGGCGCTTGACCTGCTGCGCCGCGTCGGGCTGACGCCCCAGCGTCCCCATCTGCCGGCGCTGCATGCGGAAGAAGCGGCGGCGGACCTGATCGCTTTTCTGCAAAAAACGGCGGGCGGCGCGGCGGAAGCGTCCGATCTCGACCGGTTGTCGGCGTTCTACCGCATCTTTGCTTCGCTGGAGCGCGACGCCGCGCCCGAAGGCGGCGAAGCGAACGCCGTCTCCTGGCTGCAGCGCGGGCTCGACTATATGGAGATCCATTACGCGGACGGGATCACCGTCGAAGAAGTGGCGCGGCACGCGGGCGTCGGACGGACCCATTTCAGCAAAAAATTCCACGAGCGCTACGGCATCACGCCGGTCCGTTACATGCAGCGGCTCAAGCTCGACGAAGCGAAAATGCTGCTGGAGCAGACCTCCTACTCCCTGTCGGAAATCGCCCATTCGGTCGGTTACCCGGACCTGTTCTCTTTTTCCAAAGCGTTCAAAAAAGAAAGCGGCATGCCGCCCAAACAATATCGCAAGCAGCATTCGCCGCCTCGCGCCGCGGAATGAAGAAACGCCCCTTCCGCCCCTGCGGGCCCGCTGCGCTTCGATAGGGCTTCCAAATGGCCTGCTGAACGGACAAAACGGAGGAATAGGACGGATTACGGAGGATTACTGTTAAAACTATGTTAAAATACTGGGTTGGTTCGGTAAAAAGCCGTTTTTTTCGTGTTTTTCTTGTGTTTTTGCGTTATTATTTGTATAATCCTTCTTGTTGATTTTTTAACCAGCGTTTATTTCTTGAAGGCCACAAGCAGGCTTGACACTATCTTTTCAAACGGACTAAGGGGGGACTTGATTTTGGGAAAAGCATTGATTATCGGTGCGGGCGGCGTAGCAAGCGTTGTCGTGCATAAGTGTGTCCAGAATCCTGACGTATTTGAGGAAATTTGTATCGCGAGTCGCACGCTGTCGAAGTGCGAAGCTTTGAAGACCAAGTTGGACGGAGGACGCACGAAGATTTCGGTCGCACAGGTCGACGCCGACCGTACGGAAGAAGTCGTGGAGCTGATCAAAAGCTTCGGGCCGGACATCGTAATCAACGTGGCGCTCCCTTATCAGGATCTGACCATCATGGATGCCTGCCTCGAGACGGGCGTGCATTACCTCGACACGGCCAACTACGAGCCGCTCGACAATCCGAAATTCGAATATAAATGGCAGTGGGCGTACCGCGAGAAGTTCGAGAAAGCCGGCCTTACGGCAGTTCTCGGCAGCGGCTTCGACCCGGGCGTAACGGGCGTATTCAGCGCTTATGCCCTGAAGCATTACTTCGACGAGATCCACCAGATCGATATCGTCGACGCCAACGCCGGCGATCACGGCTATCCGTTCGCGACCAACTTCAACCCGGAGATCAATATCCGCGAGATCACGGCGAAGGGCCGCTACTGGGAAAACGGCGAGTGGATCGAGACCGAACCGCTGACGGAGAAAAAAGTGTACGATCTGCCGGAAATCGGACCGAAAGACATCTACCTTCTGTATCATGAAGAGCTGGAGTCGCTCGCCGAGAACATGCCGGGCCTCAAAAAGATCCGCTTCTGGATGACGTTCTCGCAAAACTACCTGAACCACCTGAAGGTACTGGAAAACGTCGGCATGACGTCGATCGAGCCGATCGACTTCGAAGGCCAAAAAATCGCGCCGCTCCAGTTCCTCAAAGCCGTTCTGCCGGACCCGGCTTCGCTCGGGCCGAGAACGAAAGGCAAAACGAACATCGGCTGCATTTTCCAGGGCACCAAAAACGGCGAGCCGAAAACGTACTACGTCTACAACGTATGCGATCACGAAGAATGCTACCACGAAGTCGGTTCGCAGGCGATCTCCTACACGACCGGCGTGCCGGCGATGATCGGGGCCATGATGGTTCTCAAGGGCCTGTGGAAAAAACCGGGCGTCTACAACGTGGAAGAGTTCGATCCGGACCCGTTCATGGAAGAACTGAACAAACAGGGCCTGCCGTGGGTCGAGGATTTCTCGCCGACGCTGCTGGACTAAAAGGGGCTTAGAAAAACATTATGACAGATATCGATTTCAGCGCCGTCCCTTCTCCCTGCTACGTCGTGGACGAGCGTCTGCTCACCAAGAACCTTGAACTGCTCGGCTCCGTGCAGGCACGTACCGGCGCCAAGATCCTGCTCGCCCAAAAAGGATTCTCCATGTTCGCGGAGTATCCCCTGGTCGGGAAGTATCTGGCGGGCGTAACGTCCAGTTCGCTGTTCGAAGCGCGTCTCGGCTACGAGAAAATGGGCAAGGAAGTGCACGTATACGCGCCGGCTTACGTCGATCGCGAGTTCGACGAGCTGCTGAGCTATACGGACCACATCGTGTTCAACTCGTTCGCCCAATGGCGCAAGTTCAAGGATAAAGTGCTGAACTACCCGGGCCGCAAGATCGAAGTGGGCCTGCGTATCAATCCGGAATATTCGGAGCTTGAAGTGCCGCTGTACGATCCGTGTTCGCCGTATTCCCGTATGGGCATTACGCTTGAGAACTTCGACGAGAGCGATCTGGAAGGTATCGACGGCCTGCATTTCCATACGATGTGCGAGCAGAACTCCGATACGCTGGAGAACACGCTCAAAGTCGTCGACGAGAAATTCGGCCACGTCATCTCCAAGATGAAATGGCTGAACTTCGGCGGCGGCCACCATATCACGCGTCCCGACTACGACGTCGAGCGCCTGATCCGCTGCATCGAATTCGCGCGCGACAAGTACGACGTGCAGGTCTACCTCGAACCGGGCGAAGCGATCGCGCTGAATACCGGCTACCTGGTCGCGACCGTGCTCGACACGATGAAGAACGGCATGGATATCGCCATTCTCGACACGTCGGCCGAATGCCATATGCCGGACGTGCTGGCCATGCCTTACCGCCCAAGCATCGACGGCGCGGGCATGCCGGGCGAGAAAGCGATCACGTACCGTCTCGGCGGCATGACCTGCCTGGCCGGCGACGTCATCGGCGACTACTCGTTCGACCGCCCGCTCGAAGTCGGCGACAAGCTCGTCTTCGGCGACATGGCGCATTACACCATGGTCAAGAACCATATGTTCAACGGCGTGAACCTGCCTTCGATCGCTTCGTACAGCGAAGCGGAAGGCATCAAAGTGATCCGCGAGTTCAAGTTCGAAGATTACAGTTCGCGCTTGTCTTAATAACGCCAAATAACCCCCAGCCTGCTCCGATTCTTAATCGGAAGCGGTTTGGGGGTTATTTTTATACGTTTTATACGTCCTGGAGTTCACTGCCCTTGCGTGCCAAGCGCGCTCTCAAGCGGATCAACCGCGGCCGGTTGTACCTCTGGATCAGGCAGAACGGGATCTGGACCACGACGTTGACGCCCGCGCAAATCAAAGCCATCCCTACATATTCGTGCGGATTCACCGCTATGCAAGCAAAGCCCAGGATCGCCATGGCGAAATGTCCGACTTCCCCGTACTTCGTTTCCAAAATGAATTTATCCGCATAGTCTACCGTAATTTTCTCGTTGAGATTTTTCTTTTGGAATTTCCATAACCCGCCGGCTTCCGGAAGCTTGTGTTTCCACCGATCGAGCCGGATTTTTTTGTAAGCCTTTTTTTCAAAAGAACGTTCCGCAAAAAACCAATCGTTTTTCCGATACCATGCAGCCGGCAGGAATCGAACCGCATGGGCGGTCCCCAGGCAGCAGAGCAGCCAAAACGACGTATTGATAAGAATCATCCCTATAATAAAACCGACCATTGTCCACCGTCCTTATCTGAGCAAACCGGACCTGCCTCTTCATCATACCCTGCCAGACGAACATTTTGTACCCGAAAAGGGCAAACCCCGACTCTTCGCGCGAAGGGTCGGGGTTGTTTGGCGGGGAGAGGATGCGGCTTGCCTGCAAGGACGATTAATTCAATTCACGGCCGACCGTGATGACGTAATCGACTTTCGGATCGATGCCGCCTCTCGTCTTCTTCTTCACCGTATCTCCCTTGCGTACGGCCGTAAGTGGAGGAATAACCGAACGCGAATAGGGATCCATCGCAAATCCTCCTTTTTTATAATGAATCAGAATATTGATATCCGCTTTACCCGCAGGGATCGTATGACCGGAAACGTTCAGAGCGGTTATCGTCATATCGTCCCCTTCGGTCGAGTAAGACTGAATGACCAGCGCATGTTCGTCTCTGACGCTTGCCACATCATTCCCCATAAAGGCTACAAAAGGCGCCCCTTTCACCACCCGATCGTCCGCAAGCACCAACTGCTGCGAAGCCTGGTCCCAGCGCCATTTCACGTCGGTCGCATCGAGAAAGAACCGGAGCGGCAGGAACATCGCTTGGTTCTTCAAAACGGGCGTCGTGTCCATCTGCACGGTTTTCCCGTCGATTTGAGCCGCTTGGGAACCGATCTCGACCCGGAAAGTATGCCCGACCCACTCGACCTCCGCTGTTTTGGCCGCCGCGTCGTACTTCACTTTCCCGCCCAGCAAATCTTCGATCGAACGCAGCGGAACCTGCACTCTGCGGGCCTCGTCGATAAAAGGCGGCGCCGGCTGGGTGTAGAGGATCGAGTATTTGCCGACTTTCAGGTGAACGGGCACGACCTTGGCTGCACTGGCATCGGCAGAAGAGATTCCAAAACTAAATGCACTCACCATCACAATCGTCAACAGAACGGCGAGCCTCGATTTGAGTTTCATGCGTATCCCGACCTTTCGATTCTGCGTGATCTGTAAATTGAAGTGATAAGCGGTTTCCTCCAACTAGCCTATAGGAACACTTATTTCAATTCTCGGCCGACCGTAATGAGGTAATCCATGCCTGCCGTATAGGTTGTCTTGCTTTTATTCACTATAGCTCCATTTTGCACGGCCTTTAACGGAGGAGCAGAAGGACGATTGTAAGAATCGACGGCAAATGCTCCTCTGCCGCTGTCGGGACGGAACGTAATGAGGGGTTGAATATCCGCTTTTCCGGCAGGAATTGTATGGCCTGAGACGTTCAAGGCCGTTACGGTCAAGCGATCTTCTTTGATCGAATAGGACTGAATGACCAATGCGTTGTCATCTTTGACCGTTGTCATATCGTTATCTTCAAAGTATTCAAAAGGTTTGCCTTTCACCACCCGATCGTCCGCAAGGACCAACTGCTGCGAAGCCTGGTCCCAACGCCATTTCACGTCGGTCGCATCGAGAAAGAAACGGAGCGGCAGGAACATCGCTTGGTTCTTCAAAACGGGCGTCGTGTCCATTTGCACGGTTTTCCCGTCGATTACAGCCGTTTGGGAACCGATCTCGACCCGGAAAGTATGCCCGACCCACTCGACCTCCGCCGTTTTGGCCGCCGCGTCGTACTTCACTTTCCCGCCCAGCAAATCTTCGATCGAACGTAGCGGAACCTGAACTCTTCGGGCTTGATCGATAAAAGGCGGCGCAGGCTGGGTGTAAAGGATCGAATATTTGCCGACTTTCAGGTGAACGGGCACGACAGTGGGCACACCGGAAGCCACGGCAGAAGAGATTCCAAAACTAAATGCGCTCACCATCACAATCGTCAACAGAACGGCGATCCTCGATTTGAGTTTCATGCGTATCCCGACCTTTCCTTGCGCTATGATGAGACCGAGTATAGCAGCATACTAATTCAAATCAAATAGTTATTTAAACCCAATTTAATTCATAAAAAATACTCTTCCACCTTCGTCAACCGTCCCGTAAAAATCCCCACGCCAAAAGCCCCGTCTCTCCAAGAGAGACAGGGCTTTTTTTCACAAACGACTCCCGAATCGCGCGTACCGTCCAAGTACCGTCCCGTACGACCCGGCTTCCAAGCGGCGGAAAGCTCAGTCCTCGATCAGAAAACCGGCTTTTCTCAAAGCTTCGCACGCTTTTTCGATCCGTCCGGGCTCGGGCGCGGAGATCGTGTGCAGATGAACGCCGTCCGTCAGTTCCGACAAATACGAAGCACCGGTCGACGTGATCTTTTCGATGAATTCATAGACTTCGCTTCGCGTGCCGACCCGGATCAGCGCCGTCAATTCGCCGTAGACCGGATGTTCGATGATGACATCATCGACGCTCACGCCGTAATCGACGAGCAGCAGCAGCTCTTCTTCCGTCCGATCGCGGTCGTGCCGGCAGGCGATGATGCTTCGGGCTGTCGGCTCGTCGCTCGGCGTCACATGGACATAGCCTTGGCTGGTCGCCAGAATGGCATGGTTTTTGGCTTTGAGCAGCGTGATGTCCTGCACGATGACCTGCCTGGACACGGAAGCCCGGCGGGCCAGTTCGCTCCCGGTCAGCGGCGAAGACGCTTTGAGCCATTCCAGCAGCTTTTCGCGCCGCTGCTCTCCCGTCAATTTAATCTCTTCCATAGGAATTCACGAGAAACTCCCTTCTTTTTTGGTCTGTTCCAGTTCATGCAGCGTCTGAACGAGCAGATCCAGCTGCTGCGTCGTCGTCTCGGGGCCAAAAGAAATGCGGAAAAAGGAACGTCCTTCCCCTTCCGACAAGCCTAACGCAAGCAGCGTGTCCGGAATGGCCTGATGCCCCGAAGAGCAGGCACTTCCGGTGGAAATGCACAGGCCTTTTCGATTGCATTCCAGCATAACATATTGGCCTTCGTATCCCAAGCCGGCGCATCCCGCGATATGGGGCAGCACGTTCGCCGGCTCTCCCGGCAGTCGGTCGGCCACCAGATAGGCGGACAGGCCGCAGGCGCGGAACCGATCTGTCAGATGCTCCCTGAGCCGAACGTAATGCGCCGTCCGCGCTTCCCGCTGCCCGCACGTATGGACCGCCGCCGCGGCAAAAGCGGCGATGCCCGGCACGTTGACCGTGCCCGGCCGGAAGCCGCCTTCGTGCAAAGAACCCGGGTACAGCGGCATGAACGGAACGCCGGGACGGATATACGCCGCGCCGACGCCTTTGGGCCCTTGAATTTTGTGCGCCGAGAGCGAGACCGCGTCCACGCCCGATACGCCGACGTCGAGTTCGATTTTCCCAAAAGATTGAACGGCATCGGCATGCAGCAAAATCCCCCGCTCATGCAGAAACGCGCCGATCGACGCCAGGTCCTGCACGAGTCCCGTCTCCGAATTGGCATGCTGCAGCGACATCAGGCCGGTGTCCGGACGCAGCAGCGGCTCGATCTGCCGCGGACCGATGCGTCCCGACGCATCCGGCGCCACGTAATCGACTTCGTATCCGAGCGACACCAGACCGGCTACGGCAAGCTTGACCGAATGATGCTCCAAAGTGGACGTCAGAATATGCCGCCGGTCCGGCGGAAGCGCCCCGGCCAACGCCCGAATCGTCAAAAGGTTCGATTCGGTGCCGCCGCTCGTGAAGAACAGGCCGTCCCGGTGTCCCCCGATCGATCCGGCCACGAATTCCCGGCTCCGTTCCAGAATATGGGCAGCGTGCCCGCCTCCGTCGTGCAGGCTGCTTGCGTTGCCGTAGACGTCGCGGCTCATGGTCATCAAAGTCTGCAAAGCTTCCTCGCACATCGGCGAAGACGCCGCGTAATCCAAATAAATCATTCCCAACCCCTCTTCCGGCATAAATCCAGCGATTTATGAAAATGGACTTGAGTTTAGTTTATGTTTATGTAAATATAAGTGTCAAGACACCTGTAATACGATATGTAAACACTTTACGAAAGAGAGGGATCGTTCTTGTCCAAGCCATCCGTACTGATCGTCGGAGCCGGAGCGGCCGCCCTCTCGCTGATCGACTCGCTCCCCGAAGGCTGCGACGTGCAGCTTCTGACCAAAGATTCGGTCCGAAGCGGCAACTCCATGTATGCCCAGGGCGGCATCGCCGCCGTCCGTCTGCCGGAAGATTCGGTCGATTGCCATGTCCAGGATACGCTGACCGCGGGAGACGGACATGCCGACGCCGTTCTCGCGGCAGAGCTGCTTGCGGAAGGCAGTGCCCTGATCGAACGATTAGACCGGGACGGATTTCCGTTTGACCGGGACGCGCAGAACCGGATTCGGCTCGGCCTCGAAGGCGCGCACTCGTTCCACCGTATCTTTCATGCGGGCGGGGATGCCACAGGCCGCGTGTTGATGGACTATTTGCTGGCCCGCACATCGGGCCGTTCTTCGGTCGTCGAACAGGCGACCGCGGTGAAGCTTGTCGTCGAAGCCGGCCGCTGCGTCGGGGTCCTCGCCCTGCACGAAGGCAAACTGACCGAGTTCCGGGCGGACGCGGTCGTGCTGGCAAGCGGCGGATGCGGCAGCCTGTATGCCTACTATACCGGCAGCTCCGGCATGACCGGAGACGGCCTGATGCTCGCTTACGAAGCGGGAGCCGAGTTATGCGACCTGGAATTCATGCAGTTTCATCCGACCGTATTGGTGAAAAATGGCACAACCTACGGCCTGATCTCCGAAGCGGTACGCGGCGAAGGCGGCGTGCTGCGGGGCGAAGACGGCCGGCCGGTCATGGAAGGCCGGCATCCGCTCGGCGATCTCGCGCCGCGCGACGTCGTGGCCCGCGCGATTCACGAACGGATGCAGAGCGGGCAGAACGTCTACCTGGACATTCGCGGCTGCGTACGTTTCCGCGAGCGTTTTCCGACCATTACCGGCATTCTGGAACAGGCCGGCATTGATGTCGACTTGGGACAAATTCCGGTCGTTCCCGGCATGCATTTCATGATGGGCGGCATCAAGGTCGATGCCTCGGGCGCCTCCCGCGTTCCCGGCTTGTACGCGATCGGGGAAGCGGCCTGCACCGGCCTGCACGGCGCGAACCGCCTGGCCAGCAATTCGCTGCTCGAAGCGCTCGTGCTGGGCCGCAGGGCGGCGCGGCACAGCTTCGACTACGCGGCCCGGCGGCCTGCCGCGGACACGTCGCCGCAGCCGTCGAACGCGGCGGCTGCGCTCTACGCCGGCACGCTCGAAGTGCCGGCGGTCTCGCTCGCCGAGCTTCAGCGGCGGATGAGTCTGCACGCTTCGATCGTGCGCGATGCTGCGGGACTTCGCCGGCTCGAACGGTGGCTGCGCAAGCTGCCCACCGAGCCGGTGCCTCTCTCCGCGCTCAAGCGCGAGCAGGCGGAATTGGCGCGCCTCCGGCAGCTCGCCCGGCTCGTCGTCCGCTCCGCCCTGCTGCGGACCGAGAGCCGGGGCGCCCATTATCGCGCCGATTATCCGGTGCGGCTCGATCCCGACTGGTCCGGTCGGACGATTACCTACCGTGATCAGACCGCTCCCATTTTACGAACAGAAAGGACAACCCGCGAATGCACCGTATCCCTTTGAGACATCTGTTGGAACGATTCTATATGGAAGACATCGGCAGCGGCGATCTCAGCGCCCAGTTGATCTCGGACTCGGGTCCGCAGCAGGCGATCATCCATGCCAAGCAGCCCGGCATCCTGGCCGGCGTCGACGTGATTCGCGAAGCTTTTGCCCTGCTGGACCCGGACATCTCCGTCAATGTGCTCAAGCGGGACGGAGACGCCCTCGCCCCGGGCGACACGATCGCCGCGCTCAAAGGCAATCCGTCGACGCTGCTGACCGGAGAACGCGTCGCATTGAATCTGCTGCAGCGGATGTCCGGTATCGCTACGGCGACCCGGCGGGCGATCGAGACGCTGGACGATCCGTCGATCCGGATCTGCGACACCCGCAAGACGACGCCCGGACTGCGCATGCTGGAAAAATACGCGGTAACCGCAGGCGGCGGCTATAACCATCGGTTCGGCCTGTACGACGGCATCATGATCAAAGACAACCATATCGCGGCGGAAGGCTCCATCTCGGCCGCCGTCGCCAAAGCCCGGGCCCGCAACGGGCATATGGTCAAAATCGAAGTCGAGATCGAAGACGAAGCCCAACTGCAGGAAGCGATCGCCGCCGGCGCGGATATCATCATGTTCGATAACTGCGATCCCGCCGCCGTCACCCGATTCGCGCATATGACGCCGCCCTCCATCGTCACGGAAGCTTCCGGCGGCATCGACATGCACACGCTGCACGCTTACCGCGGCACGGGCGTCCATTATATTTCGCTCGGATTCTTGACGCATTCGGCAGGAAGCCTCGATATCAGCATGGACATCATCCCCCAGCAAGAATCGAAACCGGAAAGGCAGGCGACCTCATGTCCATCTTCAATGAATTAATGCCTCAATATCAACTGATGCCCGATGCGTACCGCAGCATTCCCGAGGCGGAAATGGAACGCCGGGTGTGGGAAATCAAACGGAGATACGGCGACGAACTGCTGATTCCCGGCCATCATTACCAGCGCGACGAAGTCATTCAGTTTGCCGACGTGACCGGGGATTCGCTGGAGCTGGCCCGCCTCGCTTCCCTCAATACCAAAGCCCGCCATATCGTGTTCTGCGGCGTGCATTTCATGGCCGAGACGTGCGACATCCTGACCGAGGAACACCAGCACGTCATTCTGCCCGACCAACGGGCCGGCTGTTCGATGGCCGACATGGCCAATATCGTCCAGACCGAAGAAGCCTGGCGCCTGCTGACCGAACAGGTCGGCGACACGATCCTGCCGCTGACGTACGTCAACTCAACCGCCGAGATCAAAGCGTTCGTCGGACGACACGGCGGCGCGACCGTCACGTCGTCCAATGCCCGCCAAGTCATCGAGTGGGCTTTGCGGCAGCGTAAACGGATCCTGTTCCTGCCGGATCAGCATCTGGGACGCAATACCGCTTACCAGCTCGGCATTCCGCTGGACGAGATGGCGGTATGGGACCCTTACGCGCAGCGCCTGCTCACCGACAAAGACCCGGAGCAGATCCGGATCATCCTGTGGAAAGGCCACTGCTCGGTACACGAAAAATTCACGACCGCGCAAATCGCGGAGATGAAGCGGCAGGACCCCGAGATTCGCGTAATCGTACACCCCGAGTGCACGCACGACGTCGTGATCGCGGCCGACGACGCAGGTTCCACCAAATACATCATCGACCGCATCAAAGAAGCGCCTGCCGGCACCAAATGGGCCGTCGGTACCGAGATGAACCTGGTCCGCCGCCTCGCCGCCCAGCACCCGAACCAACAAATCGTGTCGCTCAACCCGGACATGTGCCCGTGCCTGACCATGAACCGGATCGATCTGCCGCACCTGCTCTGGTCGCTGGAATGCATCGACCGCGGCGAACCGTCCGGTATCATCAAAGTCCCCGCGAACATTGCCCAAGACGCCAAAGCGGCGCTGGAGCGCATGTTCGAGCATGTGTGAGCGGCGGAAGCCGGGAGAAAACCGCCTGGCGGGTCATGCCGCCGGGAGCAGATTGCCGCGACGAGCGCCTGTGAGTCAGGGTGGGGTCGCGGTTTTTTGTGGGGGGGTGGCTGTATGATGATGATTTTGAAAACTTGGATTGGTTAACCTGTCCTACGGCATCGTGCGCATACATCGTCTCGACGCGAAGGTCGCCGACTTGGATGTCTTCGATATTTTTGTCGCCCTGATCCGTCTTCACTTGCGTGCCTGCGGTAAAGCAGTTGCATCCATTCAGCAGCCGGGAAGCTTTGCTTTCTTTACCCAGCTTCCCCGCCAGCCAAGCCCCGCCTTCGATCCCTTCCTTCGCCAGGTACTTCCCGATGTGCTTCCCAAAAGGAATCAAACTCGCCGCCGTTCCCACGCCGGTCGCCACCCGATCCGTCACCGACATCTGCTGGCCGGTGATCAGATCCACGCCGCTGAACACTTCCTGGATGCCTTTGAGCGTTTCGACGAACGGCGTGGCATCCGCGGCGAAGCTCAGTCCGGTCTCCCACCACGTCGCGCCGTCTGCGCTCAGACCGAACGGGGCGATGTACGACACCGGATTGACGTTCACCTAGGCATACCGGTTCATCGTCAATAAAATAAGTCTATGTATGTATTGTTGTAAGCCAAATTAAAGTATCATTTCAAAAAGTAATTGCTTGATTTTATCTTCATACATAATTCTTTAATTTATTGTACATATGAAAGAACCCTGAGAGAAAACCGACTCTCAGGGTTTGATTCTTTAAGATTCAAATGTTAATTTATCTGGAAATACACCTCCTTCTTTGAATAAACATCTTGCTATGAAACGCGCTTTAGGATCCTTCACAAAAAAATCAACAACAAAATCCCCACCACGAAGCAGTAATACGAGAAATATTTCAGGTTGCCTTTCGCCATGATGCCCATGAACCAGCGCATCGCGAAATACGTCACGATCAGCGCCGCGAAGAACGCCAGCACGTAAGGGAGCAGCATGCCGGGCGCGTCCGATGCTTCGATAATATCGGGTACGCCGAGCACGATCGCGCCCAGGCTGACCGGGATGTACAGCATGAACGAGAAGCGCAGCGCGGTGTCCGGCTTCATGCCCGTCCCGATCGACGCGATGACCGTCGAGCCCGAACGGCTCACGCCGGGAATAAGCGCCACAGCCTGCGCCAGGCCGACCAGCAGGGCGTCGCGGAATTTCAGGTCGCCGTCCTGCTTGCGGCCGCGCATGTTGCGGATCAGCCATAGCGCGAGGCCGGTGAACAGCAGCGCGACCGCGACCGTCTTGACCGACGAGAACGTCGCTTCGATCCAATCTTTGAACAGCAGGCCGACCACGACGGCCGGGATCGTTCCGACGACGATGTACACGGCGAACATAAAGTCCGATTTGTATGCCGCGTTCCGGGTGCGGACGTACTTCCAGCTGCCCGTGATCAATCTCCAAATGTCGTGCCGGTAAATGAACATGATCGCGATCAGCGATGCCGTATTCGTTAAAATTTCGAACGTCAGTCCTGCCTGATCCACGCCGAGCAGACGCTGCGCGACGATCAGGTGACCGCTGGACGAGACGGGGATCGGTTCGGTCGCGCCCTGCACGATGCCCAGAATCAGGTATTTTAGCCACAGCCAGCTTTCTTCCATTTCTCTCCCACTTTCTTCTATGTATACTTGTGCCTGGTCGAAAAACCGAACGTCTTCTCCGGCACATCTTCCCAATTTAACATGAAGCGGCGGTAATAGGAAAGCCGCGCACGGACTCGCAGCTTCTTCCCCGCTCGCCGTAACGCCGTCTCCAAACCAAAAAAGCAGGTCCGCCCACCGGGCAGGCCTGCTCTGTTTTTCGCAAAAGAAACGGTCTACGCAGCCCGTGATCGCCTGTTCCCACAGACCAATCGGGTCTTCTCAATCGATTCGTCTTCGCAATCCATCAGCCGACGGCGATCGGTTCCGACGCCGGGCGGCCGAACAGATAGCCCTGGGCCAGCGAAATGCCACGGCTGCGGCAGAACTCATACTCTTCGCGCCGCTCGACGCCTTCCGCGAGCACGACGCCGCCGAAGCTCGACGAAATGTTGACGATCTCTTCGATACGGCGCTGCTTGTCCGGCGACTCGTCGCAGCGGTCGATCAAGCCCCGGTCCACTTTGACGAAATCGGGCTTCAGGTTGGCCAACACTTCCGGCGTCGAATAACCCGAACCGACGTCGTCCAGCGCCACCGACACGCCGCGCGAACGGTACACGTTGAAGATGCGCTGCAAATGCGGCATGTCGCTGATCCGTTCCGTCTCCACCACTTCGAACACGAAGTCCTGCGGGTCCTGCTGGTAGCGCTGAATAGCGGCAAACGTATGCTTCAGGCAGTAGTCCGGATTATAGATCGAGGACGGCAGAAAATTAATAAAACGTTTTACGCCCTTGGGCAGCACTTCCGCGCTGCGGCGGATCGCCGAGATCCGCGCCGCCCGATCGAGAAACGAATGCATCCCGGTACGCCGCGCCACATCGAACAGCTCGAACGGATTGAACGACTCTCCCCCGGGAGCCGCGCGCAGCAGAAATTCGTAAGCGACGATCGCTTCCTGATCGTTGACGATCGGCTGCATGAAGCTTGTGAACTTCTCCTGCGTGATGATGCTGACCATATCCATATTCTGAAACCGCGCCGCGATCTGGGAGAACGGCAGCCAAGGCAGCAGAACCGGCGAATCTTTTTCCCCGCAGATCTTCACCTGAAGCGGTTCCGTCCATTCGACCGGCAGGCTGTTCAGCCATTCCGCCATCTCCAGAAATTGTTCCTTGCTCGTATATGAAAAAAACAGAACCCCGCTCTCGTAGCCGTTTCGTCCCGATTTCCAGTTGCGATCTTCGACCAACTCATTCAGCATCTCCGTCACGGGACGCAAATACACGGTACCCCAATCTTCGATGGGCTTTACCGGCTGACAGCTGCTGCATATATGCTCCATACTTAAGGAACCCCCCAAAACTTATAATTGACGCAATATCCACTCCGACTAAAAAACCGGTTCCTTTAACCTAGACAGCAAGCGATTCAATCTTCACCTATTACCCAGTGCCCCTCTTTTAGAATCGGGTTCTTTCGACTTATTTTTTAGACCTTTTAGCTGATTTTCAAAACAATTTTACACAATTTTCACACAAAAAAGCTCCGACCGGCGCCGTTGGGCCGATTCGGAGCTTTTTATACAACAATTGACTTATGCGTTCAGAAGAAGTTTAGCCTTCCCAAACTTCCACTTCGTGTTTGCTTTTGGCGTATTCCGCACGCGAAGGCGTGATTTTGATCACGACGTAATTCGGATCTTCCGGTCCTTCGAGCCACTGCTCGAACGAATCGTGCCACAGCTTTTTGCGCAGCTCTTCGTCACGCGTAATTTCGGCCGTACCTTCGACCTGGACTTCGTCCTGCGTTCCGCCTTGTTCGAAGCCGAGCAGCAACGCCACGTTTGGGTTCTTCTCCAATTCTTCGACTTTGTGCGTCTGGGAGCTGGTGACCAGATAGATGGTCATGCCTTCATTGAATACGGTCATGTAACGTACTTTCGGACGGCCGCCTTCGACCGTGGCGAAAGATCCGAAACGGTTACGTTCCAAAGTTTCCGTAATTTTTTGTTCCAATTGTTGTTGGTCCATGGTATAAAGCCTCCTAAGCAAGATGGGTGTATTCGAGCTACAGTGGTTCGTCTCTCTATTAGTAAGTACCCGAATAGACGAAAGTGAACCGGATGCTTACCGAATCGATTCGTTCGCTGGACAGCTTTTCTTTTAAAGGCTATAATGACTCCGAAGCAAACCCGACAAATTCATAACCCCCGGGGGGTGCCGGAAGCAAGGCCGGCTGAGAGTGTATCCCAAGCAGATACTGACCCTTATACCTGATCTGGGTAATGCCAGCGTAGGAACGTTTAAGCGTGTTTGCCCCATCGAGCTTCTCGATCGGGACCCGCAGCTTGCATCGACGTGACGCGTCCCGGAATCCGGGGCGCTTTTTTGGCGTTCCGGCGGGCATGAAGCAGCGGGCAATACGGTTGAAGGAGACAGAGAAATGAGAAGCACGCACAAGGGGATCGGCAAAAGAATAAAATGGACGGCTCCGCTCGCGGCGCTGCTGCTGGCGCTGACCGCCTGCTCGGGCGGTGCCGGCGGCGGTACGCCTGCGGCGACCGGCGAGCCGAAAGCGGCGGATAGCGGCGACGCGCAGACGCTGCGCGACGTAAGCGTGGTGCTGGACTGGACGCCGAATACGAACCACACCGGCCTGTATGCCGCGGTGGATCAAGGTTTTTACGAACAGGAAGGGTTGAAGGTCACGATTCTGCAGCCGGGCGCCGGCGGCGCGGACCAGATGGTCGCTTCGGGCGAAGTGCCGTTCGGTATCAGCTACCAGGAGAGCATCACGCAGGCGCGCGTCCAGGGCGTTCCGCTCGTCTCGCTCGCCGCGGTCATCCAGCATAATACGTCCGGCTTCGCGGCTCCGACCGACCGGAACATCAAATCGCCCAAAGACTTCGAAGGCAAACGTTACGGCGGCTGGGGTTCCCCGGTCGAAGAAGCGGTCATGAAATCGATCATGGACCAGGAAGGCGCGGATGTGTCCAAAGTGGAAAACATCAACATGGGCGACGCCGACTTCTTCACCGCGGTCAAACGCGATATCGACTTCGCCTGGATCTTCTACGCTTGGACAGGCATCGAAGCGAAACTGCGCGGCGAACCGATCGACATGCTGTACGTCAAGGATTATTCCGACAGCCTCGACTATTATACGCCGGTCATCGCAACGAACGAGAAGCAGCTCGCGGACGACCCGGAACTGGTCAAAGCGTTCATGAAAGCGACGAGCGAAGGCTACGAATACGCGATCGACCATCCGGCCGAAGCGGCGGACATCCTGATCCGGGCCGTGCCGGACCTCGATCCCGAACTGGTCAAAGCGAGCCAGGAATGGCTCAGCCCGAAATACCGCGACGACGCGGACCAATGGGGCATGCAGAAGCCGGAAGTGTGGGAAAATTACGGCAAGTGGATGAGTTCGCAGAACTTGCTCGAAGGCGAATTCGATTCCACGAAGGCGTTCACCAACGACTATCTGCCGGCGGCAGCGAAATAGAAACACTCCGGGTCGGGTCCGATGCGGACAAGATTCGGATAGAATCCGGATAGAATTCAGATAAGACCCAGATAGAACCGAGATAAAATTCAGCCCAGAGAGGAAGATGGATTATGGCAGCGACCCTGCTCAGCATTCAGGTTATCCCGAAGACGCCGAACGGCGAAGACTCCATCCCCTACGTGGACAAAGCGATCGAAGTGATCCAACGCTCCGGCGTCAAATACGAGGTGCACGCGCTGGAGACGACCATGGAAGGCGAACTGCCGGAACTGCTCGAGATCGTGCGGCAGATGCATGAAGCGCTGACCGAAGCCGGCGCGCCGAGCGTCATCTCCCAGATCAAAATCGCGCATTATCCGAGTCCGGACGGGATCAGCATCGAACGTCTGACCGCCAAATACCGTCCATGAGCCTGCGCTTGACGCTCGGCCGATGGTTCCGCTCCGCGTGGCCGCCCTTCGTGGCGGTCCTCTTGTTTTTGGTGTTGTGGGAGACGGCGGTCCGCTTCTTCGCGATCGAAGCGTGGATTCTGCCGTCTCCTTCGCTGATTGCCGGCGAAGCTTCGCGCAGCGCGGACTCGCTCTGGATGCACACGCTGTCCACGCTGCGGCTGACGCTGATCGGATTCGCGATCGGCTCGACGGTCGGCCTGCTGGTCGCCTGCCTGCTGCATCTGGTGCCCCTGCTCAAATCGGCGCTCTATCCGCTGCTGATTCTGAGCCAGAACGTGCCGACGATCGCGCTCGCGCCGCTGCTCATGATCTGGTTCGGGTTCGGCCTGCTGCCGAAAATTATCGTCATTACGCTCGTGTGCTTTTTCCCCGTTGCCGTCTCGGCGATGGACGGATTCGCGCAGACCGACCGGACGATGCTGAACTACATGCGCATGATCGGGGCGAAACGGGTGCAAATTTTCCGTAAACTGGAGTTCCCCCACGCCCTGCCCTCCCTGTTCTCGGGACTGCGCATCGCCGCGACGTACAGCGTCATGGGCGCCGTTATCGCGGAATGGATCGGCGCGCAAAAAGGAATCGGCTATTACATGATTTTGCAAAAATCGGCGTTTCGCACCGACCGCATCTTCGCCGCCATCGTGATCATCGTCGCGCTCAGCCTGCTGCTGTTCCTGCTGGTCACGCTGATCGAACGGCTCGTCGTGCGCGGCGGACGCCGAAGCGGGAACGCGGAAGGAGGCGAAGCGGGATGAGCGGAATCGAAGAGAACGGCCTGCCGGTTAAAAGAGTCGGAGACGACGGTAGGCTCGGGAGCAGTGCGCGTCGCGGGGTGGAGAGCGGCGGAGGCGCGGCCAGCGCGGAGGCGGGCCGCGGGGTAGGGAACGGAGCGGAGGCGCGTTCGGCTTCCGGGGACGGGAGCTCGGCCGGCGCGGATACGGGCCGCGGGATAGGGAACGGGAGCGCGGCCGGAGCGGACGCGGGCCGCCGGCTTGAATCCGGCGGAGGGAGTACGGTGCCGGTCAAGCTGGCGCTGTCCGGCGTAAGCAAATCGTTCGGCAGCCGACGCAAGCCGCTGCCCGTTATCGGCGGCGTCTCGCTTGAAGTGCGCGAGGGCGAGTTCGTCAGCCTGATCGGACCGTCCGGTTCCGGCAAAAGCACGCTGTTCCACCTCATCGGCGGACTGCTCCAGCCGGACGCCGGCGAGATCGCGCTGGACGGCCGGGCCATTACCGGCGAGCGCGGCCATATCGCCTACATGCCACAGCAGCCGGCGCTGCTTCCCTGGCGCACGATCGAAAGCAACGTGATCCTCGACCGTGAGATCAACGGCGCCTCGCGCCGGGAGACGCTCGAAGAAGCCCGCCGCTGGATGGCGCGCGCCGGTCTCGCCGGCTTCGAGCAGGCGTATCCGCATATGCTGTCGGGCGGCATGCAGCAGCGCGCGGCCTTTGTGCGCGCGCTGCTCAGTCCGCACGAACTTATGTGCCTCGACGAGCCGTTCAGCGCGCTCGACGCTTTTACCCGCAGCGAGATGCAAGCGTGGCTGCTCGATATTTGGGAAGAGACGCGGCGCTCCGTGCTGTTCGTCACGCACCATATCGAGGAAGCGCTGCTGCTGTCGGACACGATCTACGTGCTGTCCGGCCGCCCTTCCGCCGTGCTTCGGCGGATCGAAGTCCCGTTCCCGCGCCCGCGCCGCGAAGAGATTGCGGAAACTCCGGAATTTCTGGCGCTGCGCCGCGAACTGACAGGACTGATGAAGGAAGAGCAGCGCAAAAGCCGCAACGCGGCGGCGAGAGGGTAGACGGCTTGCGGCCTCGCAGTCGCAGTCGCAGTCGCAGTCGCAGTCGCAGTCGCAGTCGCAGTCGCAGTCGCAGTCGCAGTCGCAGTCGCAGTCGCAGCGTAGGCTGGGGGAATGTTGACCTTTCGTCAACATTTCCCCGCGGAAATCCGATTTTTTAGCGGAAAGTGATCAAAATGACAACAAATCCGAGCTTTAAGTACGCTTTCGGCCGATTTTCGCGGAAAATGTGAGCATAATGAACACTTTTTCGCAAAATCGGCTTGTTTCGGTATAAAATGTTGTCCTTTTGCACACATTTTAATTTGGGTTTTAACGTCTCCAGACGGCCGACCCTTTTCCGAACTGCCTTTTTCGAGCCGCCCTCTTCGCACAACCGCTTTTTTCATATAAAAAAACGACAGGAGGTTCGTCCGCCATGAGCGCCAAATTGGCCGATACGCATATTCATCTGGAGCAGTACGATCCGCAGCAGGCGGCGCGCATGCTGAGCGAATTCCAGGACGAAGGCGGAGCGTTTGTCGTCGCCGTCTCGATGAACCTGGAATCCGCGCGCCGGACCGAAGCGCTGGCGATACAATATCCGGGCGTCGTGCGCCCGGCTTACGGCTTCCACCCCGAGCAGCCGCTGCCGACTCCCGAGGAAGAAGAAGAGCTGTTCGCCTGGATGGAAGCCCGGGCCGCGATCGCTGCCGGGGACCGGCCTGCAGATGCGCCGACGGGGGAACACGTTTCGCCGCCGCGCATGACGGCGGTCGGCGAAGTCGGCCTGCCTTACTACAGCCGGCTCGAAGCGTCCGAACGCGGCGAAAGTCTCGACGAAGACGGATATGTCCGGCTGCTCGAACGCTTCGTCGCTTTTGCCGCCCGGTACGATCTGCCGATCGCCCTGCACGCCGTGTACGAAGACGCGGATACCGCGTGCGACCTGTTGGAGCGATACGGCGTCGAACGCGCGCATTTCCACTGGTTCAAAGGCTCCGAGGCCACCGTCCGGCGCATGATCGCGAGCGGCTACCGGATTTCTTTTACCCCGGACCTGCTCTATGAAAAAGAAATCCGCGACCTGGCCCGGCTCTACCCGGAAACGCTCGTCATGAGCGAAACCGACGGCCCGTGGCCGTTCGAAGGTCCTTTTGCCGGACGCGATACCCATCCGTCCATGACCGCCGACGTCTGCCGCGAATGGGCGCAGCTCCGCGGGCTCGACGAATCTGCCGCCCGCGATATCCTGCTGGATAACGCCCGGCGTTTCTACGCGCTGCGGTAGGCGGGTTCAGGGCCGGATAGCCGGACGCGGGATGGTCGGGCGGTTGCGGGTGTTTGCCGGTACGTGAGTCCGCGGATGCGGGCGTTCACCGGTGCATACGTTTGCTAGTGCGTAGATTTGCTGGTAAATACGCCGCCTGTCTGCACAGCTTCGCGCCTGTCCGTCCATCTGCCGCCCGGCCCAAACTCCAACGAACCCTCCTATCGCTATTTTCGATTTTCCGGCCTTTTTGCAAATCCAACGAATCGTCATGTCGCTATTCGTCCGACTTCCCGGCCAAAACCGGCTTTTTGCCCGATTAGCGTGCTCTCGATTCGTTAGATTCGAAAAACACGCCAAAAAGACGATTTAGCGCGCTCAGGATTCGTTAGCCTCTCCTTTTTCGCCCCCCGCGTCCCGAATAGTCGCTCCCGCCCAAAAACAACCCAAAAAAAGAGCCCAAAAACCGTCATCCGGTTTTCTGGCTCTTTTTCCATCCCCAATTCCTGCCGCGACGCCGAAATGTCTCGCCGCTCCGCGGGTTTCCGCTTTTTACGCCCGGTCCAGAATGCCTTTGACCAAGCCCATGAACTTCTCCCGCACCTGCGCCGCGACTTCGATCACTTCGTCGTGGCTGAGCGGCTGATCCAGAATGCCGCAGGCCATATTCGTCAGGCAGGAGATGCCGAGCACTTTCATGCCGCCGTGCACGGCCACGATCGTCTCCGGAACGGTGGACATGCCGACCGCGTCGCCGCCGAGCGTGCGGATCATGCGAATCTCCGCAGGCGTCTCGTAAGCCGGACCGCTCCACCAGGCGTAGACGCCCTGCCGGAGCGTCGTGCCCTGCTCAGACGCCACTTCGAGCGCCAGATCGCGCAGTTCGCGATTGTAGACCTGCGACACGTCCGGGAACCGAACGCCCAGCTCGCTGTTGTTCGGCCCGATCAGCGGATTGGCGCCGACGAGGTTGATATGGTCGCTGATCAGCATCAGGTCGCCCGGCTTGAAGTCCGTGTTGACCGCTCCGCAGGCATTCGTGACGATGACCGTCTCGACGCCCAGCGCTTTCATGACCCGCACCGGGAACGTCACTTCCTTGAGCGAATAGCCTTCATAGTAATGGAAACGCCCTTTCATCGCTACGACCGTTTTGCCGTTCAGCTGTCCGATGACCAGCTCGTTGGCGTGGCCGATCGCTTCCGATTTGGCGAAATACGGAATGTCGGCGTACGGAATGACGACCGCGTTTTCGATCTCGTCGGCGAGCGTGCCCAGACCCGATCCCAGAATCAGGCCGATCGTCGGCCGCTGCTCCGTCTTGGCGGCGATAAAGTCGCGCGCTTCCATGATTTCCTGCGTTTTTTGCATAATGAATCCTCCTCGAATGGTCGCTTCCCGAACATATTCCGCGGCTGCGGCAGGTCCGGCGAAGCCGTTTTTCCCTCTGGCGTACCGCGTGCCTAGACCAGTGTACCGGGAGAAGCGCCCGCGTGTAAACCGTCCCCGTCCGCGCAGGCCGCAGCGCCGCTTTTTCTCATGAACTTCTAATGTTAGCGACCCACCGAAACGGGTAACTTCAGAGCAAGGACCTCTTTGGCGAAAAGAGTGCCGATCCGACGCCGCCGGTCCGGTCGATCCGGGCCGCAGCCCGATTGAAACGCTGCGCAAGTCGCATCCGTATAGCTCTCAGCACGATCGTTATCGCCGAACCGTCTTCGGACGCGGCGCACCCAACCGAGGAGGCATTCCCATGTTCAAAAAAATCGTCGACAAGATCGTCCATTCCGCTTCCAGCTCCAGCCACAAGCGCGGATCGAGCAGCCATCGCGGCCGCCGCCATCACGGGTCCAGCAGCAGCCGCCCGAGATACTCGCGTTCTTCGTCTTCCGATCACCGCCACGGCGGGCACGGACGTCACGGCCATTCCTACTACAAAAGAAAATCCGGCAGCTCCAGTTGATCCCAAGCAGGGACGCTTACGCTGACGGCAGCGCGAAAAGGCCGTTCTCCTCGTCGATATCGACGAAGGGAACGGCCTTTTGACGTTCGGATCGGACGCCGCGCACACACATGGTGCTCGGCGCGGCAGCACTTCCGACCCGCGCCGCGGAGCGCACTAAGCCGGCGGCGTATCTCCACCGCCACTGCCATCCGCGCCCGCCCCGCTTCCGCCGCGCAGACGCTCCAGGCTGCCGCGAATCGCGTACGCCGCCGCACGCGTATCCGCATAAGGCTCGTCCAGCCGCAGCAGGCGCCGCAGCAGGGCGGAAGTCGGCCCGGACAGCTCCAGTTCTTCTTCCCAGGACGGTCCGCCCGCCTCCGGCAAGCCGCCGTCTGCGGACGCGGAACTGCCCGCAGCGGCGGAATCTCCGACTCCGGCCCGCAGGCGCGCCGCCGCGGCCGCTTCGGAATCGCGGGCCGTGTCCGGCAGCTCGCCGGGCGGCGTGTAGCCGGAGTAGAGCATATACAGCAGCAGATGTCCGGCGTCTTCCAGATCCGAGACGATACGGGCCGGCATGCGGCTCGGCAGCGGCGAACCGTCGGGCGCCGACGCGTCGTCCTCGCCGATCCGCCGGGCCAGGCCGAAGTCGATCAGGTGAATGCCGGCGTCGTCCATCATCACGTTCGGAATGCGAATATCCAGATGAACGTAGCCGCGATCGTGCACATGCCCGATCCGGTCCAGCAGCTCCAGCGCCCAGCTCAGGCAGTCGGCTTCGCCGAACGCGCGTCCTTCTTCGAAAATCAGATCTTCCAGCGTCCGGCCGCGCACGTAATCGGCGGCGAGCCACCGGCTGCGGCGATCGACGAAAAAACTTTGGCAGCGGGGAATGAACGGATGGTCCATCGCCAGCAGCGCGCGGCTTTCCCGCTCCAGCAGCAGCCCCGCCAGCCGGCGTCGGCTCGGTTTGGCCTGCTTGAGCGCCACCTCGCCGCCGCCCTGCCGGTCGGTGCAGCGGTAGCTCAGCCCATAGCTGCCCATGCCGAGCCATTCGGACACTTCGTAACGTTCGCCGATCACGTCGCCGGGCTGCAGCGGATAATCGCGCCAGGCCCGGATAAACTCTTTGATGGATTCAAGCATCCCCTGCTCCTTCATGCGAACGCCGGCTCAACGTCCCGGCGTCGTCTTTTGTGTCCGCAGCCCGTCTTTTTCCAACGGCTTCGATCTACTCTTTGTTCAACCCTTTTCCGGCCAAAAAAGCCCGCAGCTGCATCCGCGACGGCGTCGTCAGTTTGGCCGCCATCTGCTCCGACCAAGACGACGTGCGCTGACCGCCGGTACGCTCGGTCATGTAGCGGATCGACGTCTCGTCGTAGGCAGCCGTGCCGCGCTCGCTCTGCTCCGCGTTGTAGCCGTTCATGTGCAGCACCGCTTCCTGCGGCAGGCGCGGACGCAGTCCCGCCCCGTGCTGCGGATCGGGATACCCGACGCACATGCCGAATACCGGGTAGACATAGTCCGGCAGGCCAAGCAGGTCCGACACGCTCTCGATATCGTTGCGGATGCCGCCGATGTACACGATGCCGAGTCCGAGCGATTCGGCGGCCACGGCCGCGTTCTGCGAAGCCAGCGCCACGTCCACCGTCGCCACGATAAAGTTCTCTGCCGCACCTTCATACGACGCCGCTTCCGGCGCGTGGGTATCGGCGGCTTTTTTGAGCCGGGACAGATCCGCGCACCAGACGAGGAACACCGGGCATTCGCGGATATACGCCTGATTGCCGGCATATTCGGACAGTTTGTTTTTCAAAGCGGAATCGGTAACGGCCACGACGGTATACGCCTGCACGTTGCTGGAACTGGAAGCCATCTGGCCGGCGGCCACGATCGCTTCGAGCTGCTCCTGCGAAACAAGGCGATCGGTATATTTGCGCACGGAGCGGTGGTTCATTAATAGGGACAACGTTTCGTTCATGAGCCAAGCCTTCTTTCCATCGGTTTTGATTGCTCGATTTCGATTTTTCGGTTTCGATTTCCGTCTCTATTATGGAACTCCGGCGGACGCGGCGCAAGCCTGCGGATAGGCCCACATGTGCAGACGCAGCAAAAAGCCCCTCGGGCAAAGCCCGGGGACCCGCTACGGTCTGTCTCTCGCACCTTGCGTCAGGCCGCGCTCCCGGCGCTAACGTTCTTCGCGGGGAACGTCCGCCCGGACCGGAGCGTGCGGCTCGGAAAGCGTATTCAGAAAATCGGGGCGGAACAGCTCGTACGGCTCGGTGTAGGGCGAAGGCCCGACATCCGGCGCGGCGGCGAACACGGAACCTTCTGTCCGGCGCTCCACGGACAATCGCTCTGGCATGGAATCGGAATCGGGGCGAGGATCGCGCAGTGCCTGAATGAGCGCAAAAGCGGCGGTAAACGAAATATTCGGCTGATGGACCCGGCGGCTTCTGCTCATTCCGTTCTCTCCCTTCGCGTGATCTTATCCTACATATCGGCTGAGCTTTTTGTATATTTAACGCTTATGTCTTCTTTTGACTCGAAATATTTGGAAAAAAGAGGGCGGATTTCGAACTTTCCCGACATAGTTTGTTCACATTAATCTCAACGGCTGAAGTCTTGGACCGGATGCGTTAACTCTTCGAAGGATTGCGCGCGTCGCGGAACTTCTCCGCCGCCGGCGTCAGCTTGCCTCCGCCCTGCTCCAGCACACCCACGTAAGCGCGCAGCATCCGGGCAAACGCGGACGTGCCGCCTTTGCGTACCTGACGCTCGTAAGCGGCTTCGGCGTCCGGATCGATCCGCCGCGTCGCCGAATCGAACAGCGGCACGTTGTCCGTGCCGTACAGCACGAGATAGACCGACTGCCGATACATCTGCGCCACGACTGCCGATTCCGGCGAATCGGGGTAACGCTGCAAGTACACGCTCTGACGTTCGGCCCGCTCCAGCAGTTCCTGCCAGCTGACGATCAAGCCGGCGTCCTTCGTCACTTCGCTTCGCGTCTCGTCGGCCCGGATCGTCAAATATTCGGCGTAGCGCCGGCTTACGCGGTCCGCCTGTTTGCGATAGCGTTCATAATCGATCTTCGGAAAATAGTAGCCTTCGGTCACGTCCAGCACGTAGCCTTCGGTCTCGATCTCCCGAAGCAGCGCGTCGGCCGCGGCATTGCCGGTACGCGCGCCGCGCAGCCAGCGGCCGTCCGCGTAGCCGAACAGCTTCGTTCCCGACAGTGCGCTCTGCACCTTCTCTGCGCCCAGTTGTTCTTCCATCGACGTCAGGCGCTTCGCCTGCACGGCTTCGAGGCGGCGCAGCCAGACGGTGACCGTGGACGGCGCGGACTTCGCGGCTTGCGCTTCGATATGCTTCCACATGCCCGGCACGTCGCTGCGGGCGGACAGCTTGGCGAACGCGGCAGCCGCGGCTTCGCCGGAAGTCTCTCCGGCGGACGCAGCCGCGTGGTCGCGCCGGAGCTTCGATCCGTTCTGGGCGGCTTTGGCTTCGCGGCCGCTCGGGGACGGTTCCTGCCCCGCGCTTGCCGCTGCCGCCCGTTCCGCCGGAAACGCCGAACCGGTCAGCGCCGTCATCAATGCGATCGCGGCCAGCGCGGGAATTTTCTTGCTTGTCCGATTTCTTGTTCCGCTCATGCGCTCTCCTCCTCGAATGCCGCTCCGCCGCTTTTTTTTGCAAACGGATACATGGCCTTTCGCGTATATACGCACGAACGATCGAAACGACTCGTAAATTCGAAAAATTAATGTGTTCTTAATGTAGGGAGACGCGGGAGCGTCCAGAAAAAACGTACAGAAAAAGCCGTACGGAGAGCGCTAATGCTCTCCATACGGCTGTTGCGACGCTGCTGCGCACTTTCTTCTGGATCTTTGCGAAATCCGAATCCGCCTCCGCATCGCGGCCGTAAACGTCAGGCGCGCAGCCTGCGAACGCCGGCTTAGATCGCGGCGGTCACAGCTTGACCCGCTGCAGCCGCAGCGCGTTCAGCACGACCGACACGGAGCTGAACGCCATCGCCGCACCGGCCAACCAGGGCGCGAGCAGCCCGATCGCGGCGATCGGAATGCCGAGCACGTTGTAGCCGAGCGCCCAGAACAGGTTCTGGCGGATATTGTCCATCGTGCGGCGGCTCATCAGGATCGCGTCCGCCACGCTGTTCAGGTCGCCCCGCATCAGCGTGATATCCGCGGCTTCCATCGCCACGTCGGTGCCCGTGCCGATTGCCATGCCGGTATCGGCCGTTGCCAGCGCCGGCGCATCGTTGATGCCGTCGCCGACCATCGCCACTTTGCGGCCGGCCTGCTGCAGCTTTTTCACTTCGTCCGCTTTGCCTTCCGGCAGCACTTCCGCCAGCACGTCGGCTTCGTCGATACCGGCCTGCGCCGCGATCGCCCGCGCCGTCGCCAGGTTGTCGCCCGTAATCATCATGACGCGCAGCCCCATGCCGCGCAGACGGCGAATCGCTTCCGGCGACGATTCCTTGAGCGTGTCGGCAACGGCGACTACGCCGGCCAAACGGCCTTCGACGGCGACGAGCATCGCCGTCTTGCCGTCGCCTTCCAGGCGCTCCATGTCCGGCAGCGCCGCGGATGCTTCAATGCCGAGTTCCTGCAGCATCCGGCGCGTTCCGACCCGCACTTCGCGGCCGTCGACGACGGCAGAGATGCCGTAGCCCGGCAGCGATTCGAACCGTTCCGCCTGAGGCATGGCGACGCCGCGTTCGCCCGCTCCGCGGACGAGCGCTTCGGCCAGCGGATGCTCGGACGCGTTCTCCGCCGCGCCGACCAGCGCCAGCAGGGCGTTCTCGCGCGCAGTTCCGGCGTCGGCCGCAGAATTCGCGGCTTCGAAGTCGCCGTAGACGATAACGTCCGTCAGTTCCGGCTTGCCTTTGGTTACCGTGCCGGTCTTGTCCAGCACGACCGTGTCGACGCTGCGCGCCGTCTCGAGATGTTCGCCGCCTTTGAACAGGATGCCGAACTCGGCTGCACGGCCGGAGCCGGCCATGATCGAAGTCGGCGTAGCCAGGCCAAGCGCGCACGGGCAGGCAATGACCAGAACCGCGATCGCTTTTTCCAGCGCGCCCGGGAAGTTGCCGATATCGACAGCAAAATACCAAAAGGCGAACGTCACGACCGCGATGCCGACCACGATCGGCACGAAAATGCCGGAGATGACGTCGGCCATGCGCTGGATCGGCGCTTTGGAGCCCTGCGCTTCTTCCACGACGCGCACGATTTGGGCCAAAGCGGTATCGCGGCCGACTTTGGTCGCTTTGATCAGCAGCGAGCCGTTCTTGTTGATCGTCGCGCCTGCGACCTGCGAACCGGGTTCTTTGCCGACCGGCAGGCTCTCCCCGGTCAGCATCGATTCGTCGACGGAAGAGAGACCTTCCGTCACGACGCCGTCGACCGGAATTTTCTCGCCCGGCCGAACGCGCACGATATCGCCGGTCATGACTTCTTCCACCGGAACCTGTACTTCTTCGCCGCCCCGGATCACGATCGCCGTCTTGGCCTGCAGGCCCATCAGGCTGCGGATCGCGTCGGACGAACGCCCTTTGGCCCGGGCTTCGAACCATTTGCCGACGAGCACCAGCGTAATCAGCACCGCGCTCGTCTCGAAATACAGAGCCGGCGTGCCTGGGCCGCCCATGCCGGACATCCCCGCCATATCCGGTCCGGCCGCGCCGCTAACCGCGCCTCCGCCGGCTGCCCAATTGATCGTCAGATACACACTGTAGAAATACGCGGCCGACGTGCCGAGCGCGACCAATACGTCCATATTGGCGCTGCCGTTACGCAGCGCTTTGTAGGCGCCGACGTAGAACGGCCAACCGATGACGAGCTGCACCGGCGTCGCCAGCGCCAGCTGGAACCACGGATTGAGGAACAGGTCCGGCACGTAGAGAAACGACGTGAACGAGAAGTGCCCGACCATCGCCCAGAGCAGCGGCAGCGACAGCAGCGCGGCGACGAGCAGCCGGATCACGCGCTTGCGTTCTTCGCCGCCGCGATCCCGCTCCGCGCCTGCCTGCTTCAGCTTGGCTTCATAGCCGAGCTGCTGCACTTTGCGCATGATGTCCGTAGGCGCCATCGCCCCCGGCGAATATTCCACGTGCGCCGTCTCCAGCGCCAGATTGACGCTCGCGCTCAGCACGCCGGGCATCCGGTTCAAGCCTTTTTCGATCCGCGTGGAGCAGGCCGCACAGGTCATGCCGGAAATGTCGAAGTCCGACGCTTCCTTGACCGTGCCGTAGCCGAGCGATTCGATCTTGCGTTCGATCTCGGCCGGATTCGTCGCTTTGGGATCGTAGCCGATCGACGCTTTCTCCAGCGCCAGGTTCACGTTCGCTTCGGCGACGCCGGGCATCCGGTTCAAGCCTTTCTCGATCCGGATCGCGCAGGCGGAGCAGGTCATCCCGCTGATCTGGAGCGTCGCCTGCTGCGTGGGACCGCTGCCGGACGCCGGTTTGTTTTCGGTTGCGCTTTGCATCTGAGTGTCCTCCTTCTTACTAATTAGTACCCCTGGGGGGTATATTTTATTGAAAATAAAGCCCGGACGAAGCTCGCGAACAGCAACGTCCGGATCGGGCAGACCGGCTTAGACGACGTCGTAGCCCTGCTCTTCGATCGCCGATTTGATAACGTCGAGGCTGACTGCGGCTTCGTCGTACGAGACGTCTACCGTTTTGGCGTTCAGGTCGACCGTGCCTTGGGCTCCGACTTCCTGAACGGCTCCTTCGACGGCTTTGACGCAGTGGTTGCAGGACATGCCTTCGACGTTAAGGGTTGTGGTTTGCATGGGTGGTTCCTCCTTGGGGGGTGGGATGGTTAGATTATGGTAAAAGCACGGATTGTAGAAGTGAACTTGGGAACGTGCGCGGACTTCCCGGCCTTCATTGAAATCGCTCCTCGGGTAGCCTTTGCTAACCGGTTGGACCGTCCGGTTAGCAAAGCCCTTGATTGAGGTCGCTGGTAGGGCGGCCGGGAAGTTTTTTACTTCAATAATTTATTAACCGTAATCAGAAGTTCATCGATCACTTCGGTCTCGCCGGCTTCGATACGTTCGACCACGCAGCTCTTCATATGGCCTTCGAGCAGCAGGCGGCCGACGCTGTTCAGCGCGGATTGGGCGGCGGCGATCTGGTTCAGCACGTCGTCGCAGTACGTATCTTTCTCGATCATGCCCTTGATGCCGCGGATCTGGCCTTCGACGCGGTTCAGCCGGGACACGAGATTGCTCTTGGTGGATTCGGAGTGATGGCTCTTTCTCGGCAGTTTGCCGTCTTCTCCGGGAACGCCGCAATGTTCGGGTTCGAGCACGATCTCCGTATTTTTCCGAATCGCCATGGGTCCGCTCCTTTCGTTTGCATGGATAGTGTACCGGTATGCGTCTATTATAATATACCCCCATAGGGTATGTAAAGAGACAATAATTCTTTTTTTCCCAGAGGCGCATTCCTGCTACAATGGAGATCGGACTTTACAGCTAAGGAGAGAATATGATGGCACAGCTTTTTTTCAAATACGGGGCAATGAACAGCGGGAAATCGATCGAGATTCTCAAAGTCGCCCATAATTACGAAGAACAAAACAAAAACGTCCTGATCTTCACCTCCGGCATCGACGACCGCGACGAAGTCGGCCACGTGTCTTCCCGGATCGGGATGAAGCGCGAAGCGATCTCGGTCTACGCGGATACCGATTTGTATGAAGAAGTGAACACTTACGAGGGGAAAAAGATCAGCTGCGTACTGTTCGACGAAGTGCAGTTCGTGACGAAGGAACAAGTGCTGCAGATGACGCGCATCGTGGACGAGCTGAATATCCCGGTCATGGGCTTCGGTCTCAAAAACGACTTCCGCAACGAGCTGTTCGAAGGCAGCCAGTACATGCTGCTGTACGCGGACAAAATCGAGGAAATGAAAACGATCTGCTGGTTCTGCGAGCGCAAAGCGACGATGGCGCTCCGCGTCGACGAGAACCGCAAACCGCTCTACGACGGCGAACAGATCCAGATCGGCGGCAACGACCGCTACTTCCCCGTCTGCCGCAAATGCCACGCCAATCCGCCGCTGTAATCCCATATGCGCCCGCGCGACGAAGTGTCGGCGCCGGGTCGGCCGGTTATTTTCCCTCCCGGGAAAGGACCGGCTTTTCGCATTTTCGCCTGCCGCGCCGGATGTGTCAGCGCTCTCTGTAACGGGTAAAACAGGGCAACCGTCTGATTCCATCTTTTTCCCAATTCCAAATTTGCGGAGGTGCAACGCGCATGCAAGCTTATCCGAATTCCGGTTCGCCCGATGCGAACCGTCCCGAAGACCGCCTGCCCGAAGACGTCACTTATTTGCGCACGAAAATTTCGAACGTCGTCCTGATCGGCATGCCCGGCAGCGGCAGCTGGGTGCTCGTCGATACGGGCATGCCCGGCTCGGCGTCCAAGATCATGAAGGAAGCGCGCGAGCGTTTTGGCAGCGAGAAGCCGCTGGCGATCCTGCTGACGCACGGCCATTTCGATCATATCGGTTCTATTCAGGACCTGCTCGAACTGTTCCCCGACGTGGACGTATACGCCCACGAATTCGAGATTCCGTTCCTGACCGGAGCGGCGGATTATCCGCCCGGCGATCCGACGGTCGGCGGCGGTCTGATGGCCGCTTCGGCTCCGCTCTACCCGAACAAAGGCATCGACCTCGGCGGCCGCGTGAAGCCGCTGCCGGCCGACGGCGGCGTGCCGTTTCTGCCGGACTGGCGCTGGCTGCACACGCCGGGCCATTCCGAAGGCCATGTCTCGCTGTTCCGCAGCGCGGACGGGACGCTTGTCGCAGGCGACGCATTCATTACCGTCAAGCAGGAATCGGCGCTCGCGGTGCTGATGCAGCGTCGGGAAATTCACGGGCCGCCGACCTACTTCACGCCCAACTGGGAAGCGGCGCGCACGTCGGTTGCCCGGCTTGCGGCGCTTCGCCCCGCGGCAGCCGTCACCGGACACGGCGAGCCGATGGCCGGCCGCGAGCTGACCGAAGGGCTGGAGCTGTTAAGCAGCCGGTTCGACGAACTGGCCGTACCGGCCAGCGGCCGATACGTCGATTCCGCGCATATCGATCCCGACGCCTGAGGCTGTAAGCCAGGAATCTGCCGCCGTCCGCGGGAAGGTTCGGTATACCCCCTGCGGGTACTTTCCCAAGCGTTGGAACAAACGACTTGAACATCCCAATCAAACGTACCGGCAGACCGGAATCCATGGACTTAACATTCATGGATTACGGTCTTTTTTCATATTTTATTATCTGTTATCAGTTATTTTAACATTCAAAACTTATGAACTAGGCACAAAGACTTAATTCGACAAAATAGTATCCAATAAATTCAAAAAACCACTTTTGAAACGTTAGTAGTCTGCCGATATATAAAACACTTACTTATATTCGACAAAATTCGAACTTTAAATGAAAATATTCAGATAATATTATCCATTTAAAGACACCTAGGAGGCTCTGCCATGAGAAATTTGAACGTACGCTGGAAGATCATGATTTTGACCGTCGTATCCGCTATCCTGCTTGCCGTTATCGGTGCAGGCGGATATAACGCGACCCAAAAAGTCTCCGCCGCTTCCGAACGCATGTATAACCAGAACGTCAAAGCGATGTCGATTCTGGATGAAGTCCGGACCAATAACGTCACCATGCAGTCGATCGTGCTGGAAATGATCGTGTCGACCGACCAAGCCCAGTCGACGCAGCTGCAAGCCCAACTCAAGGAACGCCAGGCCGCCAACAACGAATCGTACACCAAGCTCGAACAAATTCCGATGTCGGCGCAAATGGAGAAAGAATACACCGAATTCCGCAACGTTGTTCCGAATTATCGCACTGCCCTGCAGGAAGTGGTCGAGCTCAGCAAGCTGGATAACAAGACACGGGCCTACACCGTATTCAAGGAAAAAGTTCAATCGCTGCGCCAGCAGACGAACGACATGCTGGGGGAAATCACTTCGCTGCAAGCGAGCGAAGCGCAGGCCAGCAGCGAAGCGACTGTACAGCTCAAGAACGGCTCCCTGTTCTTGATCCTCTCCCTGCTGGTCGGCGGCATCGTGCTCTCGCTGGCGTTCGGCTACCTGATCGCGCGCGCCGTATCTGTTCCGCTGCGCAAAATCCAACAGCTGATGCAGAGCGCCGAAGAAGGAGACCTGACCGTGCAGTCGGATTACAGATCCCGCGACGAGATCGGCCAGTTGGCCAACTCGTTCAACGGCATGATCGGCGGGCTGCGCGGCATTATCCGCAAAGTGGATGAGAGCGCTCTGACGCTGTCCGCTTCGTCGCAGCAGTTGACCGCAAGCGCCGAACAAACGGCGGTCGCGTCCGGCCATATCGCTTCTTCGTCCAGCACTCTGGCCGACGGATTCGAAGCGCAGACGCAGACCGTGTCGGAAGTGACCCATTCCGCCGAGCAGCTGGCCCACAATATGGACAGTATCCGCGGCGGCAGCGAATCGATCACGGAACTAGCCGGACGCACCGAAGTGTCGGCCCGCGACGGACTGAACGAAGTGCAGGACGTTCTGCGCCAGATGCAGGATATCGACACCAGCGTCTCGCATACCGGCTCGGTCATGGTTTCGCTGGAGCAGCGGATCGCCGATATCGATATGCTCGTCTCCGCTATTCAACAGGTTGCCAAGCAGACGAATCTGCTGGCGCTTAACGCTTCGATCGAAGCGGCCCGAGCCGGCGACGCCGGCCGAGGCTTCGCCGTGGTCGCCCAGGAGATTCGCAAACTGGCCGAGTCGGCCGCGGAGTCCGCTTCGCAAATTACCGATACCGTCCGTTCCGTTCAGGTCGAGAGCCGCAAAGCGGTCGTCTCCATGGACGAAGCGTCCGGCCGCGTCAAGCACGGCGTGGAAGGCGCAGGCCGCGTCTCCACCTCGTTCTCCGTCATCCAGCAGTCGATCGCCGACGTATCCGGCCGGATCGGGCAGATCTCGCATTCCATTGCTTCCGCTTCCGGCCAATCGGCCGAAATCGGCCGGGCGATGCAGAGCATCAGCCGCGTGACCGAGCAGGGTGCGGCGGGCCTCGAAGAAGTGAGCGCGGCGAGCGAGCAGCAGCTGTCGACGATGGAAGAAGTCAACGGCTCCGCCCGTCACCTGTCCCAACTGGCCGAAGATCTACAGCGGGAAATGACCAAGTTCAGTCTGTAAGCTTCTCTCCTTCGCAAGTTTCTCGGCCTCGGGCGGCGCGCTGCCGCCTGCGAAGCGGGTTCCTTCCCTTGTTCGCGGCCGTTTCCACATATTTCGAAAAACCGGCAGAGATTTCTGCCGGTTTTTTTGCGAGGTGCCGACCCCTTTGAACCCAAACGAGCACACAAAGAAAAACGGAGACTCTCCCTTTCGGGAAAATCTCCGTTTTGCCTGTCTGTGGTCGAATGAATTCTCTTACTTCGCAGCCTCATAAGCCGCCAGCGCTTCTTTGACCTTGGCCGGGTCGGCGGTCAGCACGTTGCCGGTATCGACAAGCGGGCTGACGGTGGAAGCCGCCTTGATCTTGTTGCCTTCGTAGAACTGCAGGATCTCGTCCTGGTTGATCGAGTACAGCACGGCTTTGCGCAGGTCTGCGCTCTTGCCGATCGGACGCTTGTCCGACGTGTTGAACAGCAGGTAGCTGACCGCGTTGCTCTCGATCTTCTGGAGCTGCAGCTTGGCATCGCCTTCGACTACGGAGAACTTCGTCTCCGGCACGCCGTAGTACGAATAGATTTCGCCGCTGCGCAGAGCCGCCAGCGCGCTGTCGGCATCGGCGATGAAGCGGATCGAGATGTTGGAGATGTTCGGTTCGTTCTCCGTTCCCGGCATGTAGGCCGGGTTCTTGACGAACTTCGCGTCATAGTCGTTTTTGGTCGTCAGGATGTAAGGGCCGCTGGCGTACAGCGTGTTGTCGTAAGCGGCGCCTTCCGTAACGGTGTTCTGGTCGCCGTAAGGAATGTCTTTGGTAACGTCGAACTTGGCCACGTCGTACGTGTTGATGCTTTCGACCTGCTTCTTGGAGACGATGCCCGCCGATTGGTGAGCCAGATAGTTCAGCACCTGCGGGAAAGGCTCGGTCGTCGTCAGCTTGATGACCTGGTATTTGCCGGCCGCGTTGTCGGCCTGCGTCTTGTCCGCGACCAGAGCGGAGATCGGCGCTTCGAGCCCCTGCTCCAGCGCTTCGCGGACCGTGCCGCCGTCCGCCGTCTTGGCGGAATCCAGTTCGGACAGATCGGAGACCGCCGAGACCGTCTTGATATGTTCGTGCAGCGAGTACGTGCGGTGATCCGGCACGGAGTCTTTGTTTTTCGCGCGGTCCAGCGCGAACACGACGTCGTCGGCGCCTACGCGCTCGCCGGTATCGACGGCTTTGTCGCCTTCGACTTTGGCGAAGTTGATATCGTCGCGCAGGATGAAGTAGTAATCCGAGTTGCCGTCGGCGATGCTGAAGTTGCGCGACAGCGAGCCGTCGGACGTGATCTTGTCGTCGTCGGTCAGGTTGATCAGACGCACGTACATGTTCGTGTTCAGCGTATTGATCGAACCGTCGTTGCCTTTGATCGGATCAAGCGAAGTCAGCGTGGACATCGCCTGCGTCATTACGAGCGGCTCGGTTTTGTTTTTGGCGGAATCTTTGAATTCGATGTCTTCCCAGGCCAGCGCGCGGGATTTGGACAGGCGGACGGATTCCGGATTCAGGATATCCTTGTTGATCGCCTGGCTCTTGAGCGAGATGTACAGCGGCGCGATATACGCGTTGTCGAACACGAGCTTTTGCTCAAGTTCTTTGTAGGTTGCCACGTAATCTTCCGGCGATTCGGTCGCCGCTTTGTCGATCAGCTTGTCGATCTCGGAGTCGGCGAGGATGCTGTAGTCGCCGCCCGTCTTGAACAGCGAGCGCACGGCGTAATCCGGGTTGCCGGTTACCGTCGTCCAGCTCGACAGCGCGGCGTCGTAGTTGCCGGCGTCCTGCTGGGCTTTGAAGCTGCCGTAATCCGGCTGCAGGTTCAGCTTCACGTTGAAGCCGTTCTTGGTGAGTTGGTCGCGGATGATATTGACGTCCGATTCCTGCGAAGTCATGGCCAGCAGCTCGATATCGACCGGAGCCGAAGTTGTCGCTTCGGCGGCCGGCTGTTCGCCCGTGTCCGCCGTGGACGCGGCCGGAGCGGCCTTGTCGGACTTGGTTGTCACCGACGAGCAGCCCGCCAGCACCAGCAATAAGGCCAGCAGCAGTACGGTCAGCGTCTTGGTGAACTTGTAAGAATTACGCATGTTTTTCTCCCCCTCCGTGAGTGTGAAACTGTATATTTTTGTCCGAAGCCAAGCCGCGTTCTTTTGCCGATTCCGATAAAGTCAGTCCAGTTTCGGGTCCAGCGCATCGCGCAGCCCGTCGCCCAAAAAGTTGAACGACAGCACAAGCGCGATAATCGCAAGCCCCGGATAGACAGCCAGATAAGAATTCGTTTCCAGATACGCGCTGCCAAGCTTCAGAATGTTGCCCCATTCGGGAATGTGCGGTTCCACGCCGAGCCCCAGATAACTGAGACTGCTCGTGGAGATGACGGCCGTGCCGATGGTCAGCGTCGCTTTGACGATCATCGGAGCCATGGCGTTCGGAACGATATGCTTGAAAATAATCGACAGGCTGCCGGAACCGAACGCCCGCGCCGCATCGACGAATTCGTAGGTGGACACCATCATGACGTTGGCGCGCATCGTTCGGGCGTACGTCGGGATGGCCCCCACGCTGAGCGCGAGAATCAGGTTGACCGTGCTCGCGCCGAACGCCGCGATGATCGCGATCGCAAGCAGGATGCCGGGAATCGAATACAGGATATCGAGCGCCCGCATGATGATATTGTCCGTGCGGCGTCCGTAGTAGCCGGACACCGCGCCGAGGATTCCCCCGATCACGAACGGAATGAGCGTGGACACGGCGCCGACGATCAGCGAGATCCGGGCACCGAACACGATCCGCGAGAACAAATCGCGGCCGAAGTTGTCGGTGCCCAGCGGATAAGCCAGGCTCGGCGTCTGGAGGATCGCGCTATAATTGTTCTCGACGGCCATGCCGTAATCGAACGTGAACAGACTGGACACGGATAGCGAGAACAGGAAGAAGATGAAGAACATCCCCAGCATCGACGTGGTGCCTCTCGACAACCGGTCGATCGCGTCTTCCCATCTTGGGGAAGCCGGCGATTTCTGACTGCGGATCTTCGCCAGCAGCACGATGCCGAGCAGCAGCGCGAACAGATTACCGGTCGCCGCCGTCAGGATCAACGCGAGCGCGAGCCCGGTCATTTTGGGCGGCACGGCGTTACGTTTGACGAACACGGCGATCAGGATCATCGTCAGCAGATGGAAGCCGGCCACGATCAGCAGCACCAGCATGCCGAGCGGGAACGTATCCGCGACGTACGGTTTGAACAGGTTGAGCGCCGACACGGCGATAACGCCGATCTGGGTCAGCACCATGTACCCGGCGAATACGTACTCCGCCGTTTTGGCCTTTTTGACCAATTGGAACGCGGCGGCGGCAGCGAACACGTTGCCGGTCGCGAGGCTGAGCAGCTGCACCCAGCCGAGCGCCCGCGTACGGTTCTTGATCCGGCCGGCGGTCGCCAGATCGCGACGGATCAAGAGCGCGATCAGAATCTGCACGAGTGTAAAAAAAGCGTAAGCGGCGGCGATCGTCAGCACCGCGGGCTTGATCGTGCCGGCGGCGTAATCGAACGCATTGGCCAGCAGCAGCAGCGTCAGCAGCAGCGAAGCGACCCAGGCGAAGCCGGCCTGCGCGTATTCGGACGAAGATTTGGCTCCGCCGGCATCCAGTCCCGACGGGGAAGAACCTGCGGCCGAAGGTTCGGTAACCGATAATTCGGACATTTCGCATGTCCCCCTTTGTCTAATATTGCTTCATCTTGGTCCGGATTCTCGGATCGATGAACGCGTACATAACGTCGATGATGACGTTGACGAGCGAGATCGCGATCGCCGTATAGACGACGCCGCCCATCACGGCCGGAATGTCCGGCACGAACTGCTTGTCGACGATGTAGCTGCCGAGGCCGCTGATGTTGAACACTTTCTCCGTGATGGCCGCTCCGCCCAGCATTCCGCCGAACTGAAGGCCGACCACGGTCACGATCGGAATGAGCGCGTTGCGTACCGTATGCTTCATTAATACGGTGCTGCGCCCGAGCCCTTTGGCTTTGGCGGTCAGAATGTAATCTTCGTTCATGACCTCAAGCGTCGAGGAGCGCGTCATCCGCGCTACCGCCGCCGTCAGGCCCGTGCCGAGCACGACGACCGGCATGATGAACGATAACAGATTGCCCGGCGTGTACGTCGCCGGCAGCCAGCCGAGCTTGATGGAGAAGCCGAGTATGAACACGAGGCCCTGCCAGAAGTTCGGGATGGACAAGCCGATCAGCGCGATGAACATGAAGCTGTAATCGAGCCAGGAACCCCGGCGCGCCGCGGACAGGATGCCGATCGGCAGCGCCACCAGCAGCGCCAGTACGAGCGAGATCGACGCGAGCGTCAGCGTGACCGGGAATTTGCGCAGGATCGTCGAAGCGACGTCTTCGTTGCCGGCGAACGACTTGCCCAGATCAAGCGTCAGCACGCCGCGGATATTGTCCCAGAGCTGGGCCAGGTACGGCCGATCCAGTCCGTAGATCCGGTTAAACGTATCGATCTGCTCGGCGGTAGCCGTCTCGCCGAGAATGTTGGCGGCGGGATTCATCGGGGACAGATGCAAAATGCTAAAGACAAGGGCCGACACGCCCACGACCACGAACAGCGTCATGAGCAGCCGTTCGAATATGTATTTCGTGTACGCGTTGGCGTACAGCAGCATCAAAGCAACCATCGGCAGTCCGAGGATCGCCGCCGGCACCGCGAAGACCGGATGGCCGATCAGCGATTCGAACGTCGCCGCGTAATCGCTGCGTGCCACGCCGCCGCTGCGCGCCCGTTCAGCCGTAATCTCGTCGGCCCGGGCCTGCAGCCGTTCTTCGGCCCGGCGATGAACTTCGCGTTCGGTCTCTTTCGCATTCGCGGGCTGCTTGAAAAAGCGCTGCTTCTCCGCCAACTGCCGCGCGAAGTCTTCCTTGAGTTCTTTTTCCCAGCCGGACTGCCGAAGTTCTTCAAGCACCGAAGCCCGAAGTGCCGCGTATCCCCCGCTGCCGCGCCGCGCAAGCCATACGGCAAGCACGATCAGGTTGACGGGAGCCCCGAGCAGCAGCAGCCAGAACCGGTAACCGGGAATGCCCAGCATTTTGCGATAGAGTCGTCCGACGGGCAGCTGCCACGACGAACGTTGATTTTTGCGAGCCATATCCATAAAAAACTTGCCTCCCAAAACGTTGCAAATGTATAATCCGTTTAATGACTCATTTAATTCCGATGGATATACTCGTATTTATAGTCGTATTTTAGAGTTTTTTGTCTCCTAAAGTCAAGACATCCGAAAACATTTTTGGTCATGGAATATACTGGAATACATAACGGGGGCCTGTGAAAAATGGAGAAACTGTTGCAAGTCAGCAATTTGCGCGTATCGTTCGCGGCACGCGAAACGGAGACCGCAGCGGTCCGGGGAGTCAGCTTCGACCTGCACAAAGGGGAAACGCTCGGCATCGTCGGCGAGTCGGGCAGCGGCAAAAGCGTCACGGCCCGGGCGATCATGCGGCTGCTGCCGGAAGCTTCCGCGCGCGTCAACAGCGGGGAAATCCTGTTTCTGGGACAAAACCTGGCGCAGAAAACGAGAAAAGAAATGGAACAGATCCGGGGAAAAGAGATCGGCATGATCTTCCAGGACCCGATGACGTCGCTCAATCCGACGCTGCGCATCGGCGAGCAAATCGCCGAGACGCTGCGCAAACACCGCAAAATCTCCAAGCGCGAAGCCCGCGAAGAAGCGGTCGAAATGCTCAAGCTTGTCGGCATCCGCGATCCGCAGACCCGCTTCAACCAATATCCGCACGAGTTCTCTGGCGGCATGCGCCAGCGCGCGATGATCGCGATCGCGCTCGCCTGCCGGCCGTCGCTGCTGATCGCCGACGAACCGACGACCGCGCTCGACGTCACGATCCAGGCGCAGATCCTGAACGTCATGAAGCAGATGCAGGAAAAGTTCGGCACGTCGATCGTCCTCATCACGCACGATCTCGGCGTCGTCGCCGGCATGTGCGACCGCGTCGTCGTCATGAAAAGCGGCGAGATCGTCGAAGAAGGCCGCACGGCCGACCTGTTCGCGAATCCGCAGCATCCGTACACGAAAAAGCTGCTCAACGCGCTGCCGCGGCTGGACGAACCGAAAAAGCCCAAGCGGGTGCGGGCGGGTGCTTCGGTTGGAGAAGCCGGCGGGGCAAGCGGCGGCTTGGCAGGAACGGCGGCGAACGGAGCCGAACGACGCGTCGAAAGCCGCCTGACGGAACAGGGCGGCGGGACGCCAGCGCTCCCCGAAGATCGCCCCCTGCTCGAAGTCCGCTCGCTGCAGCAGCATTTCAATCTCGGCAAAGGCCGGACGCTGCGCGCCGTCAACGATATCAGCTTTTTTATCCGCGAAGGCGAGACGCTCGGCATGGTCGGCGAATCCGGCAGCGGCAAATCGACGACCGGGCGTGCGATTCTGCGCCTGCACGAGCCGACGAGCGGCGACGTGCTGTACCGCGGCATGGCCGTCAACCGGCTGTCGCCGAAAGAGATGAAGCTGATGCGCCGCGAGATGCAGATGATTTTCCAGGACCCATATGCTTCGCTCAATCCGCGGCTCAAGATTCTGGACATTATCGGCGAAGCGATGGACGTGCACGGCTTGTCGCAAAATCCGGTCCAGCGCCGCGCCCGCGTCGAGGAACTGCTGGAAATGGTCGGCCTCGATCCGGCGTTCGCGCTGCGTTACCCGCACGAATTTTCCGGCGGCCAACGCCAGCGGATCGGCATCGCCCGCGCGCTCGCGGTCGAACCGAAGTTTATCGTCTGCGACGAACCGCTGTCCGCGCTGGACGTGTCGATCCAGTCGCAGATCGTGACGCTGCTGGAAGACCTCCAGCAGAAACTTGGCCTGACGTACCTGTTTATCGCGCACGATTTGTCGATGGTCAAGCATATCAGCGACCGCGTTGCCGTCATGTACGCCGGCAAAATCGTCGAACTGGCCGAAAGCGAAGAACTGTACAGTAACCCGCAGCATCCGTACACGAAGTCGCTGCTGGCCGCAATCCCGGTCCCCGATCCGGCGATCGAAGCGAAGAAAAAGCGCGTCCTGATGGAAGAAGATACGCGCGAAGACAAGTACGGGCTCGAAGGCTCCGTACTTGTCGAAGTATCGCCGGGGCATTGGGTGGCGATGCCGGCAGGAACGGCGGGATTGGCGGGCGATTGACGGGTTTAGGGCGGCGCGGGCTTGGCGGTGACGAGTCGCTGGTACGAGGCTCCGGTGGAGGCGGGCGTCTCGGGCGTCTTACCCGCAGCCGACGACATGCCGGCGGCGAAATAACTGCGAAACTACAGTTATTTCGCCTGCAAAATTTGTCCCTGTGCAAATAGGTGCAGGAATACATCTAATTGGCCTGTTTTCGCCGAAGTTTGGGCTTCAGCGGGCAAATAGATGTAGTAGCGCAGCTATTTGCGATTTTGGGCGCGAATTAGGGAAAATAGATGCTCTGGCGCAGCTATTTCTGCTAGCGGTCGCGAAGGCGGGAAACGGCTGCGAATTCGCCGTTCCTTTTGCCGGTTGGCCTTCAGCCGAAGGAATCCGTTCAGCCACGGGAACCCGTTTGCCAGCGCCAACGACAAATTCATCACAAAAAGGCCCGAATCCCTATAAAAACATAGGGATTCGGGCCTTTTCGCCTTCGTTCCGGCTGCCGAGACCGCTTCGGCGGGCCGAACGGATCTTGCCGGTCGGCCTTACATGGTCTCGCCCGGTCTTGCCCGACCCGGCTTGCCCGGCCCAAGCGGCCCGATCGGCCGCCCGCCCAACCCGGCCGACCTAAGCCAGCGTCCGCTCCGCAGCCGGACGGCCGCCCGCTGCGGCTTTTTTCACCATGCCGCGAGCGACGTGTACGCCCGCCGCGCCGGCCTGGGCAAGGCCGCGCGTGATACCCGCGCCGTCGCCGCCGCAGTACAGACCGTGGATCTCGGTCTCAAGCGTCTCGTCCAGCTTCGGACGGGCGGAGTAGAATTTCGCTTCGACGCCGTAGAACAGCGTATGTTCGGACGCGATGCCCGGTGTTACTTTTTCCAAAGCTTCCACCATTTCGATCAGGCTCTTCATCGTGTTGTAGGGCAGCACCAATCCGAGGTCGCCCGGCACGGCTTCCTTCAGCGTCGGTTCGAGGAAACCTTCGCGAATCCGGTCCGGCGTGGAGCGGCGTCCGCGCAGGATATCGCCGTACTTCTGGACGATGACGCCGCCGCTCGACAGATCGTTGGCGCGTTCGCAGATCTCGCGGGCATATTCGTTCGGCTTGTCGAACGGCTCGGTAAACTTGTGCGAGACGAGCAGCGCGAAGTTCGTGTTGCGCGAACCGAGGGCCGGGTCTTTGTACGAGTGGCCGTTCGCCGCCATGACGCCGCTGTGATTCTCCACCACGACGTGGCCGGACGGGTTGCTGCAGAACGTCCGGACCCGCGTGCCGACCGACGTATTGAACACGAATTTGCCTTCGTACAGATGCTCGTTGATCTGGCGCATAACGACGTCGGACGTCTCGACGCGCACGCCGACGTCGACCTGGTTGTTGGTCAGCTTCAGGCGGCGCTTTTTGAACACGTCCGCCAGCCAGGCCGAACCGTCGCGTCCCGGCGCGATCATGACGCGCGGCGCGTGGTATTCTTCTCCGTTTTTGAGACGAATACCCGTGACCGTGTGCTCTCCGCCTTCTTTTACCGTGATCAGGTCGTCGACTTCCGCCTTGTATTTCATCTCGACGCGCGGTTTGAGGTATTCGAAAATGGACTTCAGAATCTCCAGATTCTGCTCCGTGCCGAGGTGGCGAACCTGCGCGCGCAGCAGCTTGAGCCCGGCCGAATACGCTTTTTGCTCGATGTCGCGGATCGTATCGGTCGTCGGGTCGGTGATCGACTCAGTCGCGCCGTGCTCCAGATTGATGGAATCGACATACTGAATCAGGTCAAGCACCTGCGAAGGCGCGAGGTAATCGGTCATCCAGCCGCCGAATTCCGTCGTAATATTGAACTTGCCGTCGCTGTATGCGCCCGCGCCGCCGAAGCCCGCCGTGATCGAGCAGGCCGGCAGGCAGCCCGCAAACTCTTTGCGCCCCGCGGCAGGCGGACAGAACTGGACTTTATTTTCCAGGATCGGACAGCGGCGTTTGTAGATATCGTGGCCTTTGTCGACGAGCAGCACTTTCCAGTCGGGCGCCTGGCGCGTCAGTTCATAGCTGGCAAAAATGCCGGCCGGACCCGCACCGACGATAATGCAGTCGTATCGATTGGACTCTGCGGCATTGCGTTCGATATTTTCGAAAGTCAGGGAATCGGTCATGATGGATAGTCTCCTCCTCGGGTGGACGCATACGTGCTTCGGATTTCGGCAGCATGGCGGGCGGCGGCAGCGGACAAGGTCCCAAACGCGCAAAAAAGCCCGGCTGACGGCAGGTATGCGAAAAGCATCCTATCCGTAGCCGGGACTTTACGGTTCCCTGGTAGAGACTCCCGAACCTTATCTCCGGGAATATACGAATGATTATATGATAAGTAATGGAATTGTTCGCTTTTCAACAAAACCATCATATCCAAACGCAGAGAAGGAGTCAAGCATATTTCGTGAAATCATTCGCTTTTCAACTCGAAATCTACACCTATCCCATTATAAAAAGAGGATTAATCGATTTTTCCCGAACATTATTCGTTTCAAGATCCGGTCCATACATTTTTTGAACATATGGTTATGATCCTGCTATGCCTATCGTTTTCCGCACCTCTCTTCTACGTACCATTTTCCTCTCGCACGATATCAAGCAGTTTGTCCTGCCAGATGCCCAGTTCGTCCGGCTGTTCCGGTTCGCGCAAAAAGGTGACGGTCAAATATTGGCGCTCGCCGCTTCGATCAAGCGTGTAGAGCAGCTCTTCGTTCCCGGACATTCGCGATCCGCCTTTTCGCTCGAAGTCGCGAAAACGCAGCTCGTTCAGTATCCGCTCTCTCTCCGTATCCGTCAGGTCGGGCTGAAGCACGTCCGTCACATAACGAATTACAGCCGTATCGGACGGGTCCGGGTTCCGGCCGCTCGTCGAAGGACCGAGCCAAAACGTGATTTCGCGCAGGCGGCCGTCGTCGCGATTGCTCCATGCCGCATACCGGTAGCCTTTTTCCGGACGGCCAAAAGCCTGACGGTATTCATCCAGATGCGGCAGACTGTCGACATACGCCTCTGCCTCGCCGGATACGGCGGTTAATTCGCCGCCGGCCGCGCTCGAACCCTGTTCCCAGCGCTCGCGAAACTCCCCGTAGCCCAAGCTCAGCAGCGGCGCCGCCAACCCTTGCGGAACCGCTTCGTTACGGGCCGCACCGGCCGCCGGCGTCTCCCCGCTGCTTGCTTCGCCAATCGCGCTTTCCGTCCGACTTGCCACGTTCAATCCGGAAGAGGGATCTCCTGTCGTCTGAAGCAGCAGGAAGCTCAGCGCCGCCGCGAGCCCTGCCAGGCCCAATCCGCCCCCCAGCAGCACCCGTCGGCGCCGGATTCCGCGCGGCTGCACCGGATCTTCTGCACTCTTTTTCCAGGAACGGATTCCGGTCAGAATGCCGCTGCGAATCTGCTCTTTGCGCTGCGGATCCAGCTTCGGAATATCGATCAGCCCCCTGCCCGGTTCCTGCCTGTTTCCGCCCGTCGGTCCGTTAGTCCCCATCGCTCGCTTCTCCCCCGATCCATTGTTGAAATTCGCCGTTCTTGCGCAGGACGCGCAGCGCCCGGTGGCTGGTCGTTCGCACTCTCGCTTCGCTGCAGCCGAGCAGGGCGGCCGTTTCTTTGACACTCCGTTCTTTTTGATACAGAAAAAAGATCACTTCCCGCTGTGCCGGCTTCAGCGCGTCCAGCAGCCCCAGCACTTGGGCGCGCCGTTCTTCCGTCAACAAAGCTCGTTCCGGCTCGTCCGACGGCGGCGCCTTGTCCTCTTTGTGGGATACGAAACCGGTCAGCGCCCAGCGCCTGCGGCGCATCGCATCCAAAGCGGCGTTCCGCGCGATGGCCGTCAGCCACGTTTTGGGCGAAGATTGTCCTTTGAACGCATGCAGATTCCGGTACGCCTTGATAAACACTTCCTGCAAAATATCTTCCGCTTCACCGCCCCGATCTCCCAGCATGAAATACAAGTACTGATAAATGTCCTCGTAATAAGATTCGAACCATTCGGCAATCAGGCGCTCTCCGTCCGATCCGTCCGCCGCCTTGCCCCTGTCCCCCGCCCGCTCTGCCAAAACACCGCCTCCTTTCTATCCCTTTTTTATATTAGACGCATCTTGACTGCCGGATATGTCCGTTTGGCACAAATGCGGCAGGAATTTTGCTCCGATCCGTCGAAGCTTGCGAAAGAGATCGCGGGACGGACGGTTCGACTGCCGGTCCGCCCCGATCGCAAAGGAGGAATCGCCATGCAGGTCCGTCTGACCGATTACGATCCGCAGTGGGTCACGAAGTTTGAACAGGAAGCCGCGTTTCTGCGCACCTTGTTCGGCGATACAATCGTCGGGTTCGAGCATTTCGGCAGCACGTCGGTGCCCGGCATGAGCGCCAAACCGGTCATCGACATGATCGCGATCGTCCGCGACCTGACGGTCGTCGACGCCGGCAGCGAGCGCATGATCGAGCTGGGATACGACGCCGCGGGCGACTGGGGCATCCCCGGCCGCCGTTTGTTCCGCAAAGGCGGCGAGGCTCGCACGCACCATATCCACTTCTACGAGGCAGGCAATCCGCATATCGCGCGCCATCTGGTCGTTCGCGATTACCTGCGGGCCGAGCCGGACGAAGTCCGGGCCTACGCCGCTCTCAAAGCCGACCTGGCTGCCCGCTTCGCGGACACGAGCGGCTACAGCCCTGCCAAAAAAGCTTACGTCGGCGAATTGGAAAACCGTGCGTTGGCGTGGGCGGCAGCGTCCGGACGAAGCGTCGAGTAAGGAGCGCACATACGCGAACAGCCCGGACCGAGGTCCGGGCTTTCGGCTTTGCAGGCGGGGGACGGTGGGTGGAGGTGGAGGCGGCGGCGGAGCGAAGCAACCCGGAAGAGTTACGGAGGAAAATAACTGCGCAGAAGCATCTATTTTGCCAAAATCGTCCTGCCTACGCCAAATAGATGCAGTAATCCATCTATTCGCCGATCAAATCGCCGAAAGCTCTGTTTTACCGCGAAATAAAGGGATCTGCGCAGTTATTTTCTCAAAAGTGACTTTTCGTGCTCAAATAACTGGATTTAAGCAGCTATTGTCTGCACCGCAGCAAAAAGAAGCCTTCCCACCTCTCCACGAGGCGAACAGGCTTCTTTTTCCATTCTCCGCATGCCGTTCCGACATCGTTCGCGATCCCTGTCCCCGCGGCCGGCGGCGCATGTCCCGATTCGGGATCAAGCGGCCGAATCCGGGGTCAGGCGCCGTAATCTGAACCCCGAAGTCCGCGGCGCAGCCCTTCCAGATCCAGCCCGTCCGCGGCGAAAGCGGCGCGGATCAGGCCGGGCGGCGTGAACTCGTCGTATTTGCCGAGGTACGGCGCTTCGAACTCGTCGAGCATCTGGATCGAATCTTCCATGCGCTCGCTCTCGGAAACGATCAGATGCTGCAGCTCGTCCGCGTCGGTGCGGCCGGCCACGACCATGTAATGAGGTTCCATCGGGACGATCGAGCGAAGCGAGAGCTGCTGCGACAAATTGTTCTTCAGCAGGCGTTCCAGCGTCCGGAATTCCCGGCTGCCGATCCACGGCATGACGAACATCGAATCGCCGCCCGCGGGCAGCACGAGGCGTTCGGTCAGGCCGGTCTCGCGGGACAGCCGCCGGGCGCGTTCGAGCCGGGCCGCCGCGTTGGGCGCCAGATACGGGTAGAGCGTGTTTTCCCGCAAAATATCGCGCATCTTGCGCACGATCCGCGTATGCATGTCGCCGCCGGCTCCGAGCCAGAGCGTGTCGACTTTGCCTTTGGCATGCTTGACGTAGACCGCTTTGTGCCGGCTGTCGACCTCTTCGACTTTCCAGAGCCGACCCGCGAGCGAGAAGCAGTAGCCGGCCGGCGGCACGGTCGTGATCGAACCGATCTCTTCGGACCCGTCGTAGACGGAATGTTCTTCTTCGTCCTGGAACACGGCGTAGAAGCGGTAATGGCCCGATACGCGCTCGCCCATCAGGCCCACGATCAGCATGCCGTCCTCGGTCTGCTCGAGATGGTCGGTCGCAAGCAAGTACTCCAGCAGCTCGCGGTACTGCTCCGTCGTAAAGTTGGCAAAAGGCGGCAGCGTCAGCACGGCGCGGGCAAGTTCGCCCGCTTCGGCTTCGCCGAAGCTGCGCAGCACGCTCATCGTCTGATGGTACAGCAGGCCGAGCGGCAGCTTGCGCACCGTCTGCGGCTCGATCCATTTCTCTTTGACATACAGTTCGCATACCGCGATCGCCCGCAGCAGCGTCCACGGCATCCGTGCCGGCAGCTGCGCTTCCTCGTCGTCTTCTTCCGCGCAGACGAACATCATCTCCGCCACCGCGCCTTCGCGCCGGCCCGATCGGCCGAGCCGCTGGACGAAGCTGGCGCAGGAGTAAGGCGCGCCGAGCTGCATGACGCGCTCGAGGCTGCCGAGATCGATGCCGAGCTCAAGCGTCAGCGTCGCCGCCGCGACCGCCGGGCCGCAGCCTTCGCGCAGCGCGGCTTCGGCTTCTTCGCGCAGCATCGAAGAGATGCTGCCGTGATGCACGTGGAACACGTCGGGCTGCTGGCGCAGCGCGGCGATCCGGCGCATCTCCAGAATCGTCGTCTCGGCGACGGTGCGGCTGTTGGTGAAGATCAGCGCTTTTTTGAGATGCGTATGATCGTAAATGAAGTTGTTATACGACTTCTTCGCGTTCTCCAGCGCTTCGCTCTGCCGCTCGTCGCGGGCGTCCGGCATGGCGAAGTTCTCGATCGACAGCCGCAGCTTGCGCCCGCCCGGCGGCGAGACCAGCTCGACCGGAATGCGCGTGCCGCCGGCCAGCCACGACTTCACGGCTTCGTAATCGCCGAGCGTCGCGGACAAGCCGATCCGGCGCGGCGAACAGCCCGCCATGCGGGACAGGCGTTCGAGCTGGCTGAGCACCTGGGAGCCGCGGTCCGCGCCCATGAAGGCGTGCACTTCGTCGATCACGATAAAGCGCAGGTCGCCGAACAGCGCCGGAATGGCGTTGGGGCGGTTCATGAGCAGTCCTTCCAGCGATTCCGGCGTAATCTGGAGCACGCCCGACGGATGGCGCATGACTTTGGTCTTCTCGGACTGCGGCACGTCGCCGTGCCAATGCCAGACCGGGATATGCGCGTCGCGCATCAGCCCTTCGAGCCGCTGGAACTGGTCGTTGATCAGCGCTTTGAGCGGCCCGATGTACAAGATGCCGACCGACGAAGACGGTTCCTGGTCAAGCAGCGTCAGCGCCGGGAAAAAGGCGGCTTCGGTCTTGCCCGAAGCCGTCCCGGAAGCGATCAGCATATGATGGTTCGTATCGAGCACCACGCGGCTCGCTTCCACCTGCACTTCGCGCAGCTCTTCCCAGCCGCTGCGGTAAATGTATTCCTGAATAAACGGGGCAAGCCGGTAAAACGGATGCTCCGCGCTCACAGATCAAGCTCCGCGAGAATATCGTCCGGCTCTTCGCCCTGCGGCGCCGACTCTTCGAGCGAGCGAGCCGCGCGTTCCGCGTCGGACAGGTCGCGCGGAGATGAGTCCGCCGAATCGGAAGATTCCGCTTCCGAAGCACGGGAACCGTTCTCGCGCAGGCCGCGTTCCGGCAGCACGTCGACCGAGCCGCCGCGGAAAGCCCGCTGCGCCGAGTCGGTCGAGTCGCCGCCGTACGAAGCGGCGGACGCCGCCGCTTTCAAGCCTTCGACGTTCTCTCCGCTCTGAAACCCGCTTCCGCGCGGACGCAGCGGCCCGGCCGGCGAAGACGGTTCGCCGTAGCCGCCGTAATCGACGCTTGACCCTCGCGGATCGGACTCGCCGCCCCGCCCCGCAGGCGGGGCGTTCGTTCCGCTTGCGGACGGCGCGCTCGCCGCAGCCGCAGACGCAGCCGTGCCCTGCGTTCCGCTGCCGCGCGCACCTTCGGAAGCGCCAAGCGTGCCGAGGGCGCCCAGGCCGCCGATCTGCGGCGCGCGGCCCAGTACGTCCGGCAGCAGCTCGTCGAAGCTGCGGTCCGGGTATTGATGCAGCGTATTGAGCAAATCCATGAAGTCGCGCACGACTTCGCGCGTCGTCAGCAGCGCGTCCGCGCCCATCCGGCCCAGCTCCGATTCCATGAATCGGGTGAGGTGATGCTGGTCGAGCGCGGACACGTAGCCGTAATGCGACGCGTGCAGATCGCGCAGCTTCTCCAGCAGCACGAGAATCTCCGCGTGCGAGAGCATCTCCAGCCGGAGGATCGGGCCGGCGTAATGCAGCATGCCCGCCCCTTCGCCGAAGCGGCCCGCGACGAGCCGCGAACGCAGCGCGTCGTAGCTGAACAGTCCGCGGCGCTGGTCTTCCACGAACTGCGGCGTGCCGCCGAGGAAGATGCCGAGATGCTGCGCTTTGCCCTGCATCGTGTCGTTGAAGATCGTCAGCAGCTTCTCGTAATTGCTCTGCCGCGAGACGGTGTTCGTGATCTTGTACAGGTTGACGCCTTCGTCGATAAACAGCAGCAGGCCCTTATACCCGATCTTTGCCATGAATTCCGCCCACAGCTTCATGTAGTCGTACCAGTTGTCGTCGTCGATGATGACGCCGACGCCGAGGCATTTGCGCGCTTCCGTCTTGGTCGGGAACTCGCCCCGCAGCCAGCGCAGCGCGTTCTGCTTCAGTTCGTCGTCGGACATTTTGTAGCCGTTCCAATAAGCCGACAGGACGCGCGCGAAGTCGAAGCCGTGCACCATATGTTCCATGTTGCCCGTCACTTCGAAGATGCGGCGTTCCACTTCGACCGGCAGTTGTTCGTCGTCCGGCCGCAGCGCAAGTTCCGCCATCGCCTGCTGCTGCAGCGAGGCGAACCATTTTTGCAGCACCGCTTCGAGCGCGCCGCCGTCGGGACGCGTGCGCGTCGACAGATGCGTCATCAGTTCGCGGTACGTGCCGAGTCCCTGTCCTTTCGTGCCGACCAGCCGGCGTTCCGGCGACAGGTCCGCGTCGGCCACGACAAAATCGCGGTCCATCGCGTAATTGCGCAAAATTTGGATCAAAAAGCTTTTGCCGCTGCCGTACCGGCCCGTAATCAGCTTGAACGCCGCTCCGCCTTCGGCGACGTTGCCCAGCTCCCTGAGCACCGATTCGATCTCGAGCTTCCGTCCGACCGCTATATATTCAAGTCCGATCCGCGGCACGACGCCGGCGCTCAGCGAGTTCACCAGCGCCGACGATATCCGCTTGGGGATCTTCGTCTGATTCACGTTCAGTCACCTCCGAATGTTGCTCTGCAAATCTGTTCCGACCAAACTATACCATAGTCTTTCTTTTTGTTCCGGTTAAAAAAGAGCCGCGCGCCGATTTCACGGCGTGCGCAGCCCATCGAGATTCGGCAAATATTCGTCCAGCACTTCGCCGGCGTCGATCAGCAGGTCGCCGATCGCTTCCATCGCCGCTTCGTTGATCCGGTCGATCATCGTCTCCGGCAGCTCGCCGGAGAGACCGGCGATTGCCATCCGCTCCGCGTCGCCCAGATCCAGCAGGACGGCGCGGATCATGTCCCGCTCGGCCGGGCCGAGCATAGCCGCGAAAGCCTGCCAGTCCGCGTCAAGCGCCGACACGTCCCAGCCGTCTTCTACCGGGGCCGGGGCCGCGCCTGCGGCCGAAACAGGCTCGGCCGCTTCGGCCTCCGACTCGGCATTCGCCCCGGCCCGGGTGTGCGCCGCGTCAGTCGGATGCGGCGCAGGCCCGGACGCTTCGGCCGCATCCTCGCGCGGATTCTCGCGTCCCGCATACTTCTCCGGCTCGAACGACAGCGCGCCTGGAACCGCCTCGCCGCTCCACCCTTCTCCGGCATCCTCCGGCAGTTCGAGCATCTCGAAGCCGTCGTATTCGCCGGGCTCGGCTCCGAACGGCCGCTCCGCCGCATCGGCAGAAGCGCGATCCAAGTCAGCTTCCCGCTCCCTGTCGGCAGCATCGGCTTGCCCGGTGTGTCCGGCTTCTCCAAGCGGTTCCCTGATCGATTGCCCGTTTGGTTCTTCGCTTGGTTCCCCGCTCATTCCTTCGCTCGGCTGCCCGGCTCCAGCCTCGCCCTGTGCGGCCGGCTTCTCTTCCGGTCCGCCGCCGGCCATCAATTCGCCGGTCAGCATGCGCAGCACTTCGTCGGAATCGCGGCGCAGCTTCTCCAGTTCTTCCAGGTCGAAGCGAACTTCGAGCCGCTTGGGCGCCTGCTGCGCGGCGCGTTCTTCCGGCGGCAGGAACTCGCGTTCGACCGCTTCGGCGATCACGCCCATCAGCTCGGGATCGAGCTTGATCCCGCGCAGCCGGCCGCCGAACTTGAAGCGGGCCCGCAGTTCGTTCTCGCTCTGGCGCACGACCTGCGTCATGAATTCGCGCAGCTGCGCGTGCAGGCCGAGCTTGGGCGCGCGCACGAGAAACGTCCGGCCGTACAATTCGGAATCGTAGACCGCGCTGCGGAACAGATAGCGTTCCGTAATCCGGTCGTCGGCCGCGCGGAACAGTCCCGGCAGCCGGATGCCGCGCGCGCGGAGCAGATGCTCGTCAAGCGCCCGCACCACGTGGGGAACGACGCGCGGCAGCACTTTTTTACCCTGATCCTTATAGAAACGGCTCGTCGTCGCGTCGTAGTCCGACAGCCGGGCGATCAGTTCCCACGTCAAATCGAGCGGCTCTTCGGCAAAACGCCGCGCCAGTTCCAGATCGAGCAGTTCGCCGCCCAGCAGCGCCGAAGTCTGCTCCAGCGCGGACGATTCCGGCAGATCGAGCGCATGCACGAGCGCGAATTCGCGCACCCATTCGGCCATATAGCCGTCCAGGCGGCGGAAGCGCGCGCGGTACGTCTCCCAGACGCGGACCAGCGTGTCCAGCCCGTCCTGCGGATGCTCCCACCCGACCCCGTTGATCAATTCGTACACGTAGATGAACAGATAAGACAGGTCGGTCTCGACCTTTTCGCTCCGGCGGAATTCGCTCCGCCAGTAGTAATACCACTGCTCCTGCTCCGGCTTCATCGCCGCGTACGTCGGCCAATAGCTGGAGAACGGTGCGAACGGCACTTCGGACTCTGTCCGGCCTTCCATCTCCCGGGCGCGGCGCACGAACTCGCGCTCCGCCGACTGCGGCTGTACCGGCCGCACCGGACGGACTTCGCCGCCGGCGTAAGGAGCCGGACGGCGGCGCGCTGCGGAAGCCGGTCGCTGTGGCTCCGGCCGCGAGACCTGCGTATCGCGGGGGTCCGGCCGTATGCCGCCGCCCGCCCGATCCGCGGCGTCCGCGGCTGCCGGGCCTGACGCCGCGCCCGGGCGCGGCGGGATCGCCAGGCCCCGGCCCGGCTGCTCCGTCTTCGCCGCAGGCTCGTCGACGAACAGTTCGGCCATGCCGGCCGCGTCTTTGTGCCAGGAAGGAAGCTGCATCTCCGGCACGCCGCGCAGCGGAGGGCGCGCTCCCGGCGCGGCGGAGCCTTTGCCGGGGTCCAGCAGCAGGAAGCTGCGCGTCAGCGAATCGTACAGCTTCAGCAGCCGGATCTGCACGGCGCGGACGCGCGCATCGTTCATATGCCCTTCGTCCGAATAGACGGCGATCCGCACTCTCGCTTCGGCCGAGTCGATCCGGCTGAACAGCCGCGTCTCGTCGGAACGCACGGACGAGTCAGGCTCCAGCAGCAGCAAAATATCCGCCTGCAGCTTCTCGTCGAAATCGGCTTTTTGCAGCTGCGAGATCGGCAGCAGGATCAGTCCCGTCGACGCGTCGGTATAAGCCCCGCCAGATGCGATCGGTCCGGCATCGGCCGGCGCCGCTTCCGAAGCGGCAAAGCCGCTCCCGGTCCGCGAATCATCGGCGCCCTGTTCTCTTCGCGCAGGCAGCGGCATGCCCCGGCCTGCGCCGGGCGCCGATTCCGCCGTCTCTTCGCCGTGCGGACGAGCAGGCTCCGCTTCCGAGTCCGCCCAGCGCCGCAGCGGCCCGATCGCGCCGCCAGGCTCGGCTTCGCTCCCGGCAGCGGCGCTTTCCGGCGCCCCGCCGCCCGCATCGCGGCCCGCCGCTTCGGCCAGCGCCGTCAGCAGTTCGCGCCGCCCGACGACGACCAGCCGGCAGTCCGGCGCTTCGGCGATCGTCCGCGCCGCAAAAGCCGCAAGCTCCGCCAGCCACCGCTCGGCTCCGCCGTGCAGGCCGCCGTTCATGCCCCAGCCGGCCAGGTAGCGCAGATGATTATAAGCCGGCCGTGCTTCGCCGGCCTGCACGGGCTTCGGCCCTTCGAGCGCCAGCGGCAGCTCTCCGGCCGCAGCCTCGCCCGGCAGCCCGATCCGCTGCCGGTACGAGAAGCCGGCCGAGATCAGGCCGGCCGACCCGCCGCCCGCGCCGTGCTCGCGCAGGCTTCGGGCAAATTCCGGCGCCTCAAGGTCGATCCATCCGTCCTCAAGGCGCAAATACCGACGCCCTTCGCTCCAGGCGTCGATCAGCTCGGCGGCCGCAAAATGCAGCCCGCCCGCGCTCAACACCGGCTCGGCGCGCACGACGCCGACGCCCCGTTCCGGGACGGGGCCGCCGCGAAGCGACCAGTTCCAATCCGCCGCGTCATAGAGCCGGTGCAGGTCGCGGAATTTCGCCGCTCCCTGCCCGGCGATCAGCGGTCCCCATTCCCGCTCGGCCAGACGGGCGAACTCCGCCAGCGCGTCGCCGCGGACCGTTCCGCCGCTGTCGGAGCCGAACAGGCGCCGCACGCTCTCCGCCTGCAGCGCCGGGCGCATCGCAAACGCCGGACCGCCGCCCGATTCAACCGCGTCAGACGCGTCGGGCAGACGTTCCACCAAGCGATCGCGTTCGCCCGCTCTTTTTTCCACGCCGCCTTGTCCGTCACGTTCTTCGCCCGAAGTGCCGGCTTCCTCGCCGTCCGGACCGCTTGGCGCGTACGGTTCCAGCACGTAACCTTCCAGTTCTGCCATACGCAGCACGTTCCCGCCGCCGGATACCGCGACCGCCGCATAGTCTTCGCCGCAGTCCGTAATGTCCAGCCGGCCTGCCGGCTTCGCCGAATATTCGATCTCGCTGCGCACGGCAAGGCCGCGCTCGCGCATCGACGGAATGACCCGGACCAGCAGTTCTTCCCATTCGTCCGCGCCGATGCGGCGTCCGATCCAGTCCAGGTCGTCTTCCTCGAAGCCCGGCAGGTCGATCAGTTCGTAGCCGTCGTCGATAAAGCGGCCGAACCAGCCCGGTTCCAGGTACAGCGCCCCTTCCGGCAGCCGGCCGATCAGCGAAGACCGCTCCCCGTCGAGGAAAAAGGCGAGGCCGTGATCGCCGTCCGGGTCGGCCATAAGCGCAAGTTCCACTTCGTCGCCCATATGCAGATGCATGCCCGGGGCGTCGCCCCGACCGATCGCTTTGAGCAGCGTATCGCGCACGACGAGCAGCCGCGAAGCGCGGACCGGCGTCTCTTCCCGGTTCAGCCGATACTCCGGCAGCATGTAGCGCGGCAGCGGCGTCAGGGCATCGCGAAGCAGAACGGGCCCTTCCCCGTCCGTCGCGCTCAGCCAGAACTGTCCCCCGCTGTCCGCATTCAAATATAGATGGTACGAATACGCCGCCGTCCTTGCGAAAAAGTCGCTCATTTCACTCCCCTGACTCCCCTGTCCGCCCTTTTGCGTGCCTGCGCCGATCACGGGCTTGCCTGAATTTTCGATTCGTCCATTATACCACCGTTTGACCGGAACGCGGAACCTCGGGCTTTCTTTTTGATCGGCGCATGAAAAAGGACCATTCCGATTTGCCGGAGCGGCCCTTTTCTTTTTCGGTTGCGGGTTCGTGCGCTTTTAGAATTTGAACTGGCCGATCATTCGGTTGAGACGTTCCGCGCTTTCGTTCGTTTTCTGCGCTTCTCCGGCGATGCCGTTCGCTTTGTCGACGACGCTGGCCGTTTTGCTCGCGATCTCTTCCGTACTTTCCGCCGATTCGTTGTTGGAGCCCGAAATTTCGTTGATCGCCTGCGCCAGGCTTTGCACGGATGCGCTCAACTGCTCGCTGGTCGAGCTGAAGTCGGAGACCATCCGGTCCATGTAGTTCGCGTCGTTCAGGTAAGACTCGCTCGTGCGGGTCATCATCGCGTAATCGTTGGCGATCGTCCCGGTCAGAATTTCGACGAGATGCTGCGTGAAATGCTGCAAATTCCCGACCGAATCCGTCACTTCGCCGGTAATGATCTGAATTTGCCCGACCGTATTTTTGGAAGCGTCGGCAAGCTTGCGAATTTCGTCCGCCACGACGGCGAATCCTAGGCCGGCTTCGCCGGCTCTCGCGGCTTCGATCGAAGCGTTGAGCGCGAGCAGGTTCGTCTGTTGGGTGATTTGCAAAATCGCTTCGCTCAGCGCTTTGATCGCATCGACCGATTTCGATTTTTCCAGAGCTTCTTCCAGACCGGATTTCACTTCTTCGTAAGCGATCGTCGTCTGGGCGATCGACTGTTCGAGCGCCGTCTTCAACTCTTTCGCGCGCGTGCTGATGACAGCCGCTTCCTGCGCGCCTGCCTGCGCTCCCTTGGAGATCGAGCCGATCGCTTTCTCGAATTCGTCCGTGGACGCATTGATCTGCTGCGCGGCGGCGGCCGTCGCTTCCATGCCCGCGGACATGCTCTGCGTCGTGCCCGATACATCCTGAAGTTCGCGATCCATATCGGCAAACATGACGCTCGCGGTGTTGGACGCCTCTTTGAGGTAGCCGGATTCGTCGTTGACCGATTGAATGACCTGCTTCGTGTTTTCGTGCATTTTGTTCATGGACCGAATCAGCACGCCCGTCTCGCCGACGCTGTTCGCGTATTTGGCCTGCATTTCGCCGGAGAAATCGCCCTGGGCCATAATCTCCAACTGCTCGGACGCCACGCGAATCGGGCGAACGATGCTGCGCACGACCAGGAACAGCACGGTCAGGGCGATCAGCAGCGCGGCGAGCGTAATGGCGACCATCGTCGTCAGCATGCCGTACAGATTGTTCATGTAGCTGCTGACCGGCAGGAACGTCACGACGTTCATCTTGAGCACGTCGTCCTTGATGAAGGAAGCGAGGTAGCGCACGCCGTCGATCGTGATGTAGCCCGTACCGGTTCCGGCTGCGGCGATCTGCTGCATGCCTTCTTCGTTGCCGAGTTGGGTAAAGTCCGTCTTGAGCACCTGCTCCGCATCGTTCGAAGCGATTACGATACCTTTTTCGTCGGTCACGACGGTCGAGATGACTTCGCTGTCCGCTTTTTCCGTAATTTTACCGAGCAGCACGTTGATGTTGATCGGCAGCGCGAACACGCTGAGCAGATCCCCGCTGGCGGGATCTTTGACCGGGGCCGCGATCACGATCGCCGGCAGGCCGGACACCGGGGAAGTTTGCAGGTCGCCGACAAGCGGGCTGCCGCTGTCGCGGGCCGGCTTGTACCAGGGCGACGTCGACAGCATATCCGTGCCCTGCGATTTGCCGGACAAGCCGTCCAGATACAATTTGTCCTGGTACGTGAAGAAGATATTTTCGTACAAGCCGTTCGAATTGTTCAATTTTGCGTCGAGGTTGCTTTGGATGCGGGCAAAAGCCGCCGCGTCCGTCACCCCGGTCGCGATCAACTTTTTGAAATAGTCGACGTTGAACACTTCGGTGGAAATCGAATTCGCCATGTCCTGCTGGGCCGTAATCATCATCTGGAGTTCGGTTACTTTCTCGTCGGCGACCCGTGTCAGGGAATCGGTATTCATGGTCTCGTACGAACGGGACGTCATATACCCGATCGCCACGGTCGAGATGATCATGGATAACACGATACACAAAGCCGCAATAGACAAAATCCGCAAAAACAAGCTCTCGGTGAGGCTTCGTAATAATTTCATGTCGGTTGTAGGCTCCTCTAGTCAAAGTGCGGGGCTTACGTCTTGAAAAATTGAGTCGCTAGTCACATAGGCCCGCATCTATTTTTCGACATTTACGGCCCCAATATGTATAGTGCATGATATTATTTTTTGAAATTCAATTTAAACAGACAATTTTCGTGCTTTTCAGGCAAAAAAATCCGGCTTCCTCTTAAAAGGAAACCGGATTACGGCTTTTCGGCCGCTTCAAAGATTGTGCTGCTTGATACCTGGCTTATTTGTGGGTCAGCGTCACTTTCAACACGTCTCCGGCTTTGCCGCCGAACAAGACCGTTCCGCCTTCCGGCAGCACTGCCGTCTTGGCGCCGGTAGCGGCCGAAAGGGCGACCGGCATGCCGTCTTTGTCATACACCGCGAAGCCCGCGCCCTGCGGGAATTCCGCCGTCAGCGTCTTGCCTGCCGCGCTTGCCGGAACGTGGAACCAGCGTACGCTGCCGGCGGCCGGAATGGTCACAACCGAGGATGTGCCGGCATAGATCGGACCGATCGCGTCTTCGCTCACGTACGTGCGGCCGTCGGCTTTGAGGTACTCGACGCCGCCCTGGCGCGAGAAGTCCAGATCGAACGTATCGCGGCCGTTCATGACCGGAATCTCGGCGGCGTTGATAGCGTGGTCCGCGTCGGCGATCCGGGTTCCGTTGGCGTAGCCGCCGCTCGGGTCCAGCGCAATTTTCTTCATCAGGATCGAAGGAGCGATATAGAAGAAGGAATTGATTTTCTCGTCCACCGCGTAATACGATTTGCCGTCGCGCTTCTGCCAGGCGGCTTTCGCCGCCGGATCGACCTTGTTGGCTTCAAGCTTCTGCGCTTCGTAGAACGCCATCCGCGTGCTGCCGATGCCCGGAAGCTCGATCTGGCTGCTGATGCGAATATACGTGTGGCCGTTGGTCTGCTCGTCGAAGCTGAGTTCGGTCCGTCCGTCTTCGCTCGTAAACGCTCCGTTTCCGGTGTAGACGTAAGCCTGCGCCGGAATCATGTCGCTCATCAGCGCCGGCATGGCAAGTTCGCCGTTTTTAAAAGCAATCTGGCGCGTCTCGCCGACCGTTCCGTACAGGCCGGCATATTTCTCGAGTTCGGCCGGAAGCGCCTGTTTGACCGGCTTGGCGAACGTCGGCTCCGGCAGTACTTTCGGAATCTCGCCGTTCTCCGCCAGATACTCCAGCAGGATGCTGCTCGCCGCTGTCGTGTTGAACACCGACGAACCGCCGGACGTCAGGAACGCGATCGAGATGTCGGAATCGGGCAGCGAGACCAGAGCGGAATGGTACATGATCGTGTCTCCGCCTTTGGTGACCGCGCGGATGCCGTAATCGCCGAACGGTTCAAGATCGACCGAATCCCAGCCGAGGCCGTAACCGAACGCGTTTTTCGTATCTTTGACCCAGACGCCGTTGCGATATTCCGGCTGAAGCATCGCTTCGACCGACTTCCCGGACAGCAGCTGCGGAGCTTCGCCGGTCAGTACGTCGGAGAACCGCGTCAGCTCTTCCGCCGTGGCGTAGACACCTCCGGTGCCGAGAATGTTCGCATTTTCCGGCGGCAGCGCGTTCGGGATGCCCGGCAGCCGGATTGGCTCAAGCTGCGTGCGGTCGAACTCGTCCATCGGCGTCTTCGTGCCGGTCAGATTCAGCGGATCGCTGATCCGCTGCTTGATGAACGCGCTGTAGCTCATGCCGCTCACCCGCTCCACGAGCAGCTCCAGCAGTTGGAAGCCGTCGTTGGCATACACGGAATATTCGCCCGGATCGGACTTGAGACGCTGCACGCTCAGGTTCGAGAGCAGGGAATCGTAGTTCTGCGTATCGTTGTCGTTCATCAGAATCGTATTTTTGTAATGCGATCCGTACAGGCCCGACGAATGGTTCATCAGCATGCGAACGGTAATCTGCTTGTAGCGTTCGTCCGCCATTTTGAACTCGGGCACGTAGTCGGTCAGCGGACGGTCGATGTCCACTTTGCCGTCGTCGACGAGCATCATCGCGGCAGCCGTTACGTACATTTTGCTGACCGAGCCGATACCGAACATGCGGTTGGCGGAAATGTTCTGCTTGCTGCCCGCGTCGTCGAGCGTCGCGCCTCCGGACAGGACGACTTTGCCGCCATCGCGAATCGCGTACTGGGCGCCGGTCACGCCGTACGCCTCCATCAGCGTTTTGGTCATCGCTTCCGCTTTGGCCTGCGCGTTTTTCGTGACGGTCGCTTTCGACGCCGCTTGAGCAGCTGCCGGACTCGAAGCGTCCGCACCTTGCGCGAAAGTCTGAGCCTGCGCTACCGGCATCGCCAGCAGCAGGGCTGCCATCGCCGCTGCTCCGCTTTTTTTCCATTTATCCATCGGACGTTTGATTCTCTTCATAATAATTCCGCCTTCTTTCTCCATGTATTCGGGCTGTCCTTGTCTATGGACCCAGCATAACCGGACCGTCCTCGTTGGGCGCAAAAAAATGCCGAAACGTCAAAAAAGGCTCCCGAACGGCATATTCGCCGGGAAACCTTTTTGAACAATCAGGTGGGAAAAGGCAGCACGACCATATTGTCGAACGTCCGATTTTCCGTCTCGATCGCCATATGGCCGCCGTATTTGGTGCAGATCCGCTCGATATTGGTCAGGCCGAACCCGTGGTCGTCCGGATCGGCTTTGCGGCTTCGCAGGTCGGTCACTTCCCGCTCGGTCCGGTTGCGCACGCGAATGAACAGCGCCGCTTCGCTCGAACGGATATGGACGCGGATATGCCGGTCTTCGGCGAACTTGATCCGCTTCGACGCTTCGACGGCGTTGTCGAGCATGTTGCCGAGCACGACGCACAGGTCGTAGCGCTCGATCGGCAGCTCCGGCTCGCGCAGGCCCAGTTCCGTATCGATACGGATGCCGTTGGCCTGGCCGACGTTCAGTGCGTTCGTGACAAGTGCATCGACGACCAGGTTGCCGGTATTGACCCGCCGGTAGGCATTATCGATCTCGCTCAGCGTAGCCCGGATATGCTCACGCGCTTCGTCCCCGCGGCCCCGCTCGATATATTCGGCCACGACGAGCAGCTGCTTGTTCGTATCGTGGATGATCCGCTTGATCTCTTTGAAGCTGTGCACCGTTTTCTCGTAATTGGCGTCCTGATAATCCATCTGGCTCTGCAGCCGTTCGTTCTGCAGCGTCAGCCGGAACCGGGCGATGACCGTATCCAGCATATAGACGACGAGGATGTTAAGCACGATAAAGCCGAAGATGGACAGAAAATAATGAATGTTTTTTTCGCTGTACAGCGTAAAGACGTTCACCAGATAGATGCTGATCAGCGGAACGCACAGAAACAGCAGCGTATACCGCGGCTCCAGCGGAAAACGGCGTTTTTTCACCACGAGGCGAATCACTTGAATGACCGCGAACATGATCGTGCAGCCGATCAGCATCGTGACGGCGAGCGAAAGGGTACTCGGAATCTCGTCCGAAGGCATCCTTAGCCCGAACGGTTCAAGCGACGGATGGATCAGATAGATCAAGATCAGGTTGATCAACGTCAGCAGCACCGCATACAAGATCGCGAACATCAATTTCAGCTTCTGCGAAACGTCATAGCCCTGCGCAAACATAAAAATGACCGCCACCGCAAAAAAAGACGACAGCAGATCGGGCAGCGCGACGGACAGATAGAAGAAAATCAACGGCAAAAAAGCAACGGTCCAATATTTTTTGCTGCGTTTGCTGCGTTCCCTGTCGAATACGGAATTGAAATAAAAGTTCACTTGAACGGCCATGACCAACGAGGTCCCGATATTCAAAGCAACCAGAAGCGGCAGATCTCCCATCATTCCATCCTCGCAACCATGAACCGGGTGCAGGCATCTTTGACTTCCTTGACTTTGGATCGCCCGATCGGCAGTTCCGCCGCATTGGACATGACGACGCGGCTGCCGGAAAATTTGTGCACATGCGACAGGTTGATCAGGATCGAACGGTGGATTTGCAGAAACCGTCCGTCTTTCAACGCTTCGGCATAACTTGAGATCAATCCCCGGCCGTCGTGAACGCCGCGGGTCGTCGTGATCTTCAGCTTGTTTTTGACAGTCAGTCCGTTGGCGGCTTCGATCGAGATGATCTCGTCGTGATGCAGCACCAGATCGCCGTCCGCCGACTTGACGATCAGGATCTCGCTTTCTTTTTCTTCAAAATAACGGCACAGCTTGAGCATCTTCTCTTCGAAAACGGCGGGATCGACCGGCTTCAGCAAATACTGGAACGTCATCACGTCGAAGCTCTCCAGCATATATTCGGCGTAGCTCGTCAGGAAGATGATCTGTTCGCTTAGCCGCCGCTTCTCCCGCAGTTTCCGCGCCGTGTCGATGCCCGTGAGTCCGGTCATCTCGATATCGAGCACGAGAATATGAAAAGGCTCTCCGCCTTCGTCGTAATGATTCAGCAGTTCTTCGCCCGAAGCGAACAGGCCGGTCTCGAAGTCGATGCCCGACTTCACGGACAGCCCGAGCAGCATCCGCTGCACGTCTTCCCTGCGCGGCAGCTCGTCGTCGCAAATGGCGATCCGGTACATAATGGTGTGCCTCCCGTACTTTTTCTTCCTATTATACGTTCAGCGTCTTCAGGGAGAAAGGTCCTTCATTCAAAAGCCGAACCAATCCGGATACGTTTCGCCGAGTTTCCGCCGGACCTCTTCGGCCTGCGCTTCGTTTGCCGCCTGCCCGGTAACTTCAAGGTTCCGCGCTGCCTGCTGCGGCTCGCCCATCCATTCAAGGGTCGAAGTCGATAGATGCACCTGTTCAAAATCGTCGTCGAACCAGATCAGCGACGTCTTGATATACTTCGTCCAGTCCGAGCCGGCATATTCGGGGGTATAAGCATGCTGCAAAGTCCCCATATTGATATCCTCGATCCGTTCGCTTGTGATGATTCGGCTGGAATGACGACCGTCGGTCATCCAGCCGAATCCGTCGACGGTCACGGTCACGTTGAATTCCGGTTGGCGAAAAAGTTTATGTGACACTTCGCCCTGAACGCGGATCACGGTCGGCGTGTCCGTATGCGTCTCGGCGGCCGCTTTGGAACCGGAACTTTCATACGGATACGGCGTATCGGCGACCGACAAGATTGCCGGAATCCGTTTGTCGATACTTTTGGAGAACGGATATTCCGCCAGAAAGATCGCCAGCATGAACAGGAAAATAAGTCCGAGCGCGTAGTGTGTTTTCATGCGGCCTCCTTGTCTTGCGGGTCGATCGATTTGCCCCGCTTCCTCTCATTGAACGTGTGGCGGGCGGGATTCGTTGTTTCCTATTTTCCATGCCTTCTTTTCCATAAAAAAGAACCCCGCTATAAGGCGGAGTTCCGGTTCGCGCATCTTGGGATCAATACACTTTCTGCACGCTGTACTTGCCGGAGTCTTTCGCAAACGACACTTTCTGTCCGGCCTGCTTGTAGGCCGCATCGACCGTGGCGTCTACGGTCACCCATCTGCCGTTCAGGTAAATCTCGTTCCACGCATGATACTCTTTGACGTAAGTCGTTTTGCCCATAACGAGCTTGGTCGGGATGCCGGAACTTCTCAGCATGACGGCCATAAGCGAAGAATAATCGTAGCAGATGCCTTTTTTCGAAGCGAGCGTGCCGTCTACCCAAGGCAGGTACGCGCCGCCGAGCGACTTGGCTTTGGCAAAATCGTAGCGGATCTGCGCCGTGACGTAGCGATGCACGGCTTCCGCTTTGGCACGGTCTGTTTTTTTGCCGGCTGTCAGCTTTTTGGCCAACGCCGTGGCGCTTGCGGACTCTTTCCAGTTCACGTTTTGCACCGAGCCGAGAAAGACCCGGTTGGCGCCGGAAGCCTGAAGTTGGACGGACGTGCTGCCGATCTTTTTGTAACTCGTACCGCTTATTTGTTCCAGCAGCGTCACCTCGTAAGAACCGCTCCCGGATTGCAGCGGAAAAATCTCGGCTCGCTTCGCTTGGCTAAGATCGTACGTATAGACGGTGCCTGCTTTGGCAATCATCACTTTATGCCGTTTGGAGGCGGCGCCGCCATAATGAACGCCCACCGTTCCCTGTTTGGCGTAAGAAGCATCGACCCACGACGGGGCCTGCGCCGCCGCGGCGTTCGCGGTCGCCCCCGTGCCTGCCGTCAAGCCGGCTGCCAAGGTCAGGGCAAGAGCACTCTTCAAAATCCATTTATACATGAAATAGACTCCTTTCGATAGCTGGCTGCCATCCCCTGCGGGTAAGGCCCTATAGCTTTGCGCCCCCGTTTTTCAATCGGGTTTGCCTTTATCGGGTAGCGGGAGGCACTTCGGATGAACTTGCGTCCCTACTCTTTACAACGGCAAAATCGGCGGCCCCTTCATGAGATTCAGCTCCTATTTGCACAAAAAATGTAAACGCAAAAAAGCCCCGTCTCCTGGACGGGGCTTTGAAAATTCGTGCGTATGTTCCTATAACAGGAAGGACGGACCTTTTTTAGTACACTTTTTGGGCGCTGTATTTGCTGGCTTCTTTGGCAAACGGGATCGTTTTGCCGGCTTGTTTGTACGCGGAGTCGACCGTTGCGTCCACGATGACCCATTTGCCGTCCAGGTAGATTTCGTTCCAGGCGTGATACTCTTTGACGTAAGTCGTGCTGCCCATCATCAGTTTGGTCGGGATGCCGGAACTTCTCAGCATGACGCCCATGAGGGAAGCGTAATCGTAGCAGATGCCTTTTTTGGAAACGAGCGTGCTGTCTGCCGAAGGGATGTATACGTTACCGACCGCTGCGGCCAGCTGCGTGTCGTATTTGATGTTCGAAACGACGTAGTCGTAGATCGCCTGCGCTTTTTCTTTGTCCGTTTTTTTGCCGGCCGTCAGTTTGGCAGCCAGGGCGGAAGCGTTGGCGGCGTCTTTCCAGTTGACGTTCTGCACGGAACCGAGGAAAACGTTCGTTTGGTCGTCTGCGCTCAGCTCGACGGAAGTCGATCCGATCTTCTTGTAGCTCGTTCCGCTCGTATTCTCGAGCAGCGTCACTTCGTACGAACCTGCGCCGGATTGCAGCGGGAAGTTCTCGGATTTCTTGGACGTGTTCAGATCGTACGTATAGACGGTGCTGGATTTGGCGATCATGACTTTGACTCTTTTGGAAGTGTTGGCGCTGTAGCTGACGCCGATCGTTCCCTGACGAAGGGAAGACGTATCGAGCCACGAAGTTTCTGCGGAAGCGGCGGAAGCGGGTGCGGCGACCGTCGGCAGCAAGCCGGCAGTCAAGCTCAGTGCGAGCGTAAGTTTGAGGATCCATTTGCGCATGGATAAAACTCCTTTCGGTGGCTGGCTGCCAACCCCTGCGGGGTAAGGCCCTTTAGCTTTGCGTCCCTGTCTTTCGATCAGGTTTGCCTTTATCGTTTTAGTCTTATCTGGAAATGTCGGGTGCCCGGGGCACAAAAGCGAAAATAAGAAAAAAGCCCTATCTTTCGGCGGCTGGCTGCCATCCCCTGGGGGTAAGGCCCTATAGCTTTGCGTCCCTGTCTTTCGAAGCAGGTTTGCCGTTTGTCGTGAAAAGCTTCTATTAGTTATATAGTATCATTAAAGAGCGACTTAGCAATACGGGTTTTTTTGATTTTTCCAACTAAAGACATAGTTTAATTTTCGTACGCCTCGAAAATAGGACAAAAAATTGCTTACTCTTTATATTATCGGCATGGATAGACGTTTTCTTTATAAGTCGAACAAACTATTTGTCGGCAAAAAAAATCCACTCCCGCCAAACGGGAGTGGATTCGGTGCGAATCTTCGAAAATTATTTGCGCAGTTCGCGCTTGAGCAGGCCCGCTCCGAGCGCGATCAGCGCAAAGCCCCACATATAGAGAGGCGTCGGCGAAGCGTCCCCGGTCTGCGGCAGCGCGTTCGGCCGTTCGCCGACAGGTACAACCGTACCCGGCACGGTCGGTGTACCGAGCGGCGTCGGATCTTCCGGGACCGTCACTTCTTCCGTCGGAACGGACGGCGTCTCCTCTAGGGGAGTCGACGGCGTCGGCGCCGGAACGTCAGGCGTGCCGAGCGGCGTCGGATCTTCCGGGACCGTCACTTCTTCCGCCGGAACGGACGGCGTCTCTTCTACGGGAGTCGACGGCGTCGGCGCCGGAACGTCAGGCGTGCCGAGCGGCGTCGGGTCTTCCGGGATTGTCACTTCTTCCGTCGGAACGGACGGCGTCTCTACTGGAGTTGAGGGCGTCGGAGTCGGCGTGACGGAGCCCTGCGGCACCGGTTCATCGGGGATGAAGACGACGGCCGGGTCGGTCGGCGTTGTCGTCGGCGGGGTCTCCGGCGTCGGCGGCGTTTCCGGCGTCGGCGGCGTTTCTGGCGTCGGCGGGGTCTCCGGCGTCGGCGGCGTTTCCGGCGTCGGCGGGGTCTCCGGCGTCGGCGGGGTCTCCGGCGTCGGCGGCGTTTCCGGCGTCGGCGGCGTTTCTGGCGTCGGCGGCGTTTCCGGCGTCGGCGGGGTCTCCGGCGTCGGCGGGGTCTCCGGCGTCGGCGGCGTTTCCGGCGTCGGCGGGGTCTCCGGCGTCGGCGGCGTTTCCGGCGTCGGCGGCGTTTCTGGCGTCGGCGGCGTTTCCGGCGTCGGCGGCGTTTCTGGCGTCGGCGGCGTTTCCGGCGTCAGCGGCGTTTCCGGCGTCGGCGGCGTTTCCGGCGGCGGCGGCGTTTCCGGCGGCGGCGGGGTCTCCGGCGTCGGAACGTTGCCTTCGAACGGATGATTGTGCGACTCGCCTCCGCCGGTCAGCGACGCGGCAATCAGCGTACCGTTCAGCTGTCCGTTATCGAATTGAACGTTCGCTTTTGGCGCAAGGACCGATCCCTTGATTCCGATTCCCGCGATGTTGAGGCTTGTCGCTTCATAGAAGTTGTAGATGATGTTGCTCTGGTTGACGCCGTTCTCGAGGAACGTCTCGAAATAGCGCATATTCACGCTGCTGCCCGAAATGTTGACGACTACCGTCGATCCGGAAGGAACGTTGATGCGCAGGCCGTTGGCCGAAGAAAGGGCAGCGCCGTCCAGGTTGAAAATGTTCAGGCCGCTGTCTCCGCCCTTCAGTTGAACTTCGCCGTAGTTATTTTTGTATTCCCCGTTCGCTTTTTGCGCCGAGAGCGAGCTGGATTGTCCGTTCAGGTAGACGGCCGCCGAATTGAAATCGACGACCTGGCCCGCGTCGGACGTGACCGTTCCCATGAAGTTGGCCGTAGGCGATTGGCTGAGCGTTCCGCCGTAGGCGACGCCTCCGTTCGCTTGGCCGTTGTTATACGTCAGGTTGCCGCCGACCACGAGCACCGGCTGGTTCGAACCGCTGCCCAGGCTGCTTCCGACGGAATAGCCTTCGACGACGACGTTGCCGCCTGCCGCGATTCGTCCTTCGACGTCCGTATATTTCTGGCTCAGATCGCCGAGCACGAACACGTTGAATAGCTGGGCCGGACCCAGAATCGAGCTGCTCGACGCGTGCGTCGTGCCCTGAACAGGACCGAAGCCGATCGAAAAAGCCAGTACGGCCGTCACCGAAATTTTAGTAATCTTGTTCATTTGCTTCTCCTCCGCTGCTTGACCGTATTTGCGGCGTCTCCTGCGCGGAACGCACAAAAAGACCGCCAGAAATTTCTTCGTGGCGGTCGGACGGTCATTGTGCCTAAGAGGCACCGTAGACTCCAGACTTTGCGTCCCAAACTTTCGCTTGGTTTGCGTTTCTCAAAGTTCTTGCTTTTTGTATAGGGTAAAAGATATAGATCGATCTAGCAATTTACAATTAATATAAGGGCAAAGCAGGACCAAGGTCAATGTGACTTTAGTCGCACTTCGCTCCGCTATTTTCTCAACACGGCATGCACGATCAAACGATGCGTCGGATTGATCAGCGGGTCGCACGTAATGAGCGTCAAGGCGGTTTCGCCTTTTTTGGCATCCAGTACCCAGACGTCCGTCGGTTCGACGATTTGGATATCGTTCACTTCGTACTTGTAGGTCTGGCCTCCCTGGTCGATCTCGACCACGTCGCCGACTTTGGCTTCGTTCAGCCGATTGAACAATCTGCCCGTTTTGTGCGCGCGGTGGGCGGCCACGGCCATATTGCTGTCCTGCATGCCGGCAAGTCCCGTTCCGGTCACGTGCACGGCTGCGCTTTTCATATTGGCTTTGGTCGCGCCTTCGACGATCGGAAGCTTAATGTCGAGTTTGTCGTAGCGGATGATGCCGAGCACTTCCCCGTCCTGCAGCGAATCGGCATCGAGCGGCGCCACCGTCTCGGCCGAAGCTTCTTCTTCGTCGCCCTCGTCCAGCAGATTCGAAATTTTCTGGTAATCCGGCACCGCTACCTCGCTCGATACCCGCGTCAGATCCAGCGGCTTTTGGCTCTCCGCTTCGGCTTTTTCCAGCAGTTCGGATTGGGCGCGATCGTCCAGCCAGGTGTTCACGCTGGGGTAGAGAATGATGCAGAGTCCGAGCAGCATAATGACGTACGACCATTTCTTCAATGCCGTTCCTCCTTATGGGTGTGAAAATTGTGATCCAATCATTGGAGCCAACCCTTTATTTCCTTATAACCTTAAAAGTATGGCATAAAGCGGAAGCCGTGTTCAAGGGGAACCCCTGAACACGGCTGTCCGTTCAAGCCATACTTCGGTCAAATTCGCTGCGGTTATGAAGCGTACGCCCCTTTTTCACAAAAAATCGGGGACTAGTTTTTGCTGCCGCCGAGGCGGCGCATCCAGGCCGCGATCGCCAAGAAGCCCAGACCGAGCGCGTACAGGGGAGCGGAAGTCGCTTCGCCCGTCTGCGGGAGCGCGGCCGGCAGGCTGCCGACAGGCGGCGCGGCATCGGCTGCCGGTTCGATCGCATCCGGCGTGCCAAGCGGCGTAACATTATCCGGCACGTCTACGCTTGGCGCAGGATCGGCGTCGGCGGATACGGACGGAGCGTCCGGTTGAGGCGCGCCCTGCGGCGTCTCATTGCCTGGCACGGTCACTTCGTCGGCCGGTGCGGGAACGCTGCCCGTGTCGGGAGCGCCCTGCGGCGTCCGGTCATCCGGGACGTCCACTTCGGCGTCCGAAGCAGGAACGCCGCCCGTATCGGGAGCGCCCTGCGGCGTCTCGTTATCGGGAATCGTCACCGTATCCGGCGAAGGCGAAGCAGTTCCGTCGGCCGGTACAGCCGGCGGCGTCGATTGCGACGGCTGCGCAGGTTCGACAATGAAGGTCGGCTGGCTCTGCGGCGTCGGGTTATCCGGAATGACGACCGTGTCGCCGCTTGGAGCCGGCGTCGGGTTCGATGTCGGCGGCGTCGTTTCTGTCGGCGGCGTCGTCTCCGTTGGCGGCGTCGTTTCTGTCGGCGGCGTCGTCTCTGTCGGCGGCGTCGTTTCTGTTGGCGGCGTTGTCTCCGTTGGCGGCGTCGTTTCTGTTGGCGGCGTCGTCTCCGTTGGCGGCGTCGTTTCTGTTGGCGGCGGCGTCTCCGTCGGCGGCGTCGTTTCCGTCGGCGGCGTCGTTTCCGTCGGCGGCGTCGTTTCCGTTGGCGGCGTCGTTTCTGTCGGCGGCGTCGTCTCTGTTGGCGGCGTCGTTTCTGTCGGCGGCGTCGTCTCTGTTGGCGGCGTCGTTTCTGTCGGCGGCGGCGTCTCCGTCGGCGGCGTCGTTTCTGTTGGCGGCGTCGTTTCTGTTGGCGGCGTCGTTTCTGTCGGCGGCGTCGTTTCCGTTGGCGGCGTCGTTTCTATTGGCGGCGTCGTCTCTGTCGGCGGCGTCGTTTCTGTTGGCGGCGTCGTTTCTGTCGGCGGCGTCGTCTCTGTCGGCGGCGTCGTCTCCGTTGGCGGCGTCGTTTCTGTTGGCGGCGTCGTTTCTGTTGGCGGCGTCGTTTCCGTTGGCGGCGTCGGTACGACCGGCGTCGTTGGTTCTACAGGCGGCGGCGTTTCCGCTTCGGCCTGCTGCTTTTTCAAGTCTTCGACTTTTTTCCAGGCGTCGGCGGCATTGTCCCGGGCGCGATCGGCGGCGTTTTGGGCTTTATCGGCTTTTTGCCGGGCCTGATCGGCCGCTTTCTCGGCCGGACCCAGATCGCATCCGATCAAGCTCGCCGTGCTTTGCGCCTTGTTATATTCGGTGACCGCTTTTTGCAAAGCGCTTGCTGCACGGGTCCAATCGACTTTCGCCGAAATCCAGGCATTGGTCGCATCCTGCAATTTCTTTTTGGCCGAACTGCTCCAGCCCCAGCTGTTGTCGTAGTCCCGCTGCGCTTTGGCTGCGGCGGCCGAAGCCTGGGCCAGTCGATTGTACGCGTTATCGTACTCCAGCTGCTTCGACTGCACGTCCGCTTTTTTCTGCTGAACGTTCTGCACGGCGTTGTCGTAGGCCTGCTGCAGGGCAGTCACATTCTGAAGCGCGTTGGCGGCCGCCGCGGCGTACCGGTCGGCTTCGGCCTGCTTCGCTGCTGCCTGCTTGTCGGCGTTTTGCGCGGCCGAGGTAGCGTTGGCAATTTCCTGCTCGTAGTTCTTTTTCGTCGGCTGCGTGTTCTGGGAAGGAGCGGGAACCGGTTTGGCGTAATGGGCCTGGGCGGAGAGAGCGGCGTAAGGCGTCAGCGATAGCGTGGAGGTCAATAAGATCGCGGCGGAAACTTTGGTGATTTTGCTCATGAGGGGTCCCCTTTATGTATCTCTTTTTTGATTTTATGTGATTTTTATCTGAAAACAGTCCAAAGAAGCGTATAAAAAAAACCGCCATGGATGAATGGAAACCATTCGTGGCGGTCGGACGATCGTGGCGAGCGGGCGCTCGACGTAGATTCCAGACTTTGCGTCCCAGCCTTTCGGATGGTTTGCGTTTCTCGGGGAAAAAGCAGCTTGCGAGGCGATTGTGAAGCAGATCGGAAACGGGACTCCGGAACTACAAACAACAAAAAGACCGCCATCAAGTATCGAGGCGGTCGGACGATCGTGGCGAACAAGTCGCTGTAGATTCCAGACTTTGCGTCCCGAACTTTCATCCGGTTTGCGTTTCACTAATCAAGTCGGTTATTTGGTTAATGCGAGTATACCGGAAGGAGCGATTTTGTGTCAATCTCTTTTTTTGATATAAAAAAAAGCCCCGAAACGCTGATACACCGGCGTTTGGGGGGCTTTTTTATACCGGAAGCCCAGCCGTTCGTTCAGGCCAGTCCGGCCGCGCGCGCAAAAGCTTCGTCCGCCGTAAGCGCCTGCTTGTCCGCATCGGCGCGGCCCTTGAACTCGACCCGGCCTTCGGCCGCGTCGCGTCCGACGACGATCCGGTACGGAAGACCTATCAAGTCGGCATCCTTGAACTTCACGCCCGCCCGCTCGTCGCGATCGTCCAGCAGCGCTTCGATGCCTGCCGCCGCAAATCGCGCGTACAACTCAAGCGCCAAGGCCACCTGCACATCGTCTTTGACCGAAGCCGGAATGATGTGCACCGTCGCAGGCGCGATCTCCGCCGGCCACAGAATGCCGTTCTCGTCGTAATGCTGCTCGACGACCGCGGACAGGATACGCGAGATGCCGATACCGTAGCAGCCCATAATCGCCGCTTGGCGGCGTCCGCCTTCGTCCAGATAATTCGCGCCGAGCGCTTCGCTGTATTTGGTGCCCAGCTTGAAGACGTGCCCGATCTCGATCCCCCGGTAAAATTCCAGTCGGCCGCTTCCGTCGGGACTCAGGTCCCCTTCGGCCGCGTTGCGGAAATCGCCGACCCGGTCGCTTCGGAAATCGCGGCCCGGTCTGACGTGCTCGACGTGATAGTCCGTCTCGTTGGCTCCCGCGATGCCCGACGGCATCGCCTGCACTTCCCGGTCGACGAGCAGCGTCACGCCCGCAAGTCCTGCCGGACCGGTGAAGCCGACCGCCGCTCCGGTCAGCCGTTCCACGGCGGCGGCGTCCGCCAGCTCGATCCGTTCGCCTCCGAGCGCGTTCAGCACTTTCGTCTCGTTCGCTTCGCGGTCTCCGCGAACAACGACCGCGACAGGCTTGCCGTCGACGAGATACAGCAGCGTCTTCATGAAGGCGGAAGCTTCAAGCGCAAAATGATTGCACAGCTGCTCGATCGTGTGCACGCCCGGCGTATGCACGCGGCCGAGCGGCGGAATGTCGGTATCGGCAGACGTCGCGGCCGGCTCTTCCCAGAACATCTCCGCTTTTTCCAGATTGGCCGCATACGTCCCGCGTTCGCTCACGACGATCGTGTCTTCCCCGATGTCGGCCAGCGCCATGAACTCGTGCGTCTCGCCTTCGCCGCCGATCGCCCCTGCATCCGCCTGCACGGCGCGGAAGTTCAGGCCGACCCGCGTGAAGATGCGGGTATACGCGTCGTACATCGCGCGGTACGTCTCGTCCAGTTCTTCCCAGCTTCGCCCGAACGAATAGGCGTCTTTCATCAGGAACTCGCGGCCCCGCAGCAGGCCGAAGCGCGGACGGCGTTCGTCGCGGAATTTCGTCTGGATCTGGTACAGCGTCATCGGCAGCTGCCGGTACGAACTGACTTCGCCCGCGACGAGCGACGTGATGACCTCTTCATGCGTCGGGCCGAGCGCGAATTCGCGGTCGTGCCGGTCTTTGAGCCGGATCAGCTCGGGACCGTACACGTCGTAGCGGCCCGATTCGCGCCACAGCTCGGCCGGCTGCATGGCCGGCATGAGCAGTTCCTGCGCGCCCGCGCGGTCCATTTCCTGACGGACGATCTCCTGCACTTTTTTGAGCACGCGGAATCCGAGCGGCAGGTACGTGTAGACGCCGGAAGCGAGCTGGCGGATCAGGCCGGCGCGCAGCATAAGCTTATGGCTGGCCGCCTCGGCGTCCGCCGGCGCTTCGCGCAGCGTCGGGATCAACAGTTGACTTTGTTTCATAAAATATCGCTCCTCTGAAAAATGAATGGGTATACGGACAAGCCTACGGGCGGAACACGCAAAAAAAAGACGCATTCGTTAGGGACGAATGCATCTTCGCGGTACCACCCTGGTTCCCTTTTTGCGCGCCGGATCGCGATCCGGAATCTGCCCGGGGCAGATTCCGTTCGGCGGCCGCGGCGGCGCAAAAAGGCTCGAAGTCCGGTAACGGGGACGTCCGGCGGCGATTGGAGCGCCGCAGCTCGCGGAGAAGGACTTCGCGGGTCCGCCGGGAATCCTCGCAGCTCAAGGGATTCTTCTCTGTCGGCGGACAGCCGTGCCCCGACGTCAGTCGGCGCTCGCGAAGCAGGGTTCCGGTCATTGCTGTTCGTTCAAGTTAGGCGTCGGTCGGAACGATAAGTCCGACCCGCAACGGCTTAGTTGTACCACTGAAAGCCTCTCAGCGTCAAGGGTTCACGATCACGGCCGGACTCTCGGGCGAAGCGTTCCCTGCCCGATTGGCCGGGCTCTTCAGGGAAATCGCCCCGCTGCCGGGGTCTACGGTCAACGCCGCTCTCGCCGCCCGGCTGACAAGCCTTGCAGGTACGTAGACCGTTCCTTCGTGCAGCCGCGGCGCCGCCGCAAGTTCCACGGCCTGTCCGTCGATCTCCGCCGTCTTCCGCCCCAGCGCAAACCGAATCGTGCCGGAAGGACCGTTCGCCGTCACCGATTTGGCTGCGCCGTCCCAGGTCAGGCGGTAGCCGAGCGCCGTCAGCAGCGGCTTGTACGATACGTACGTCGCGCCGTCTTCGTTGAAAGCGGCCGGCTCGCCTTCGATCCGCACGCCGTCAAGGAACAGCGAGACCGGCTTGACCGTCGTTTTGTTTTTCGCGGCCCACAATGTATAGCCTTCCTGCGCGATCCACAGGCCGATCTTTTTGTTGCGGCGCCATTCTTCCCCGAACGCCGACAGCGGCAGATGGCTCTCCCCGTTCTTGATCCCGATCTCCGGCGTAAAAGCCGGCCGGCCAAGCTTCTGGATAAACCAGTCCGTGTACCCGCCTCCGCCGTTCGAATTGTAGCTTGGACTGACCTGGGCGTAGCCCGTAAATTGCGTGAAAATATTCGCCAGCCGCTTGTCCCGCGGGACGTTGGCGGCCGGCGTCCGGAAGTTCCAGAACAGGATGCGTCCCGCCGAATGGTACGAGACCGCGATTTCCGGGTCGATCTCGTACGTGAACGCGATCATCGCCTTATTTTCCCGCGTCGTCATCGGAGCCGTCCCTTTGTGGCCCATCCAATGCGGATAATGGTAATTGTTAATCAATTCTCCCCAGTTGGCGTCGTACTGCCGGTTCGGATCGACTCCCTGCGCGTTCGCTTTCCAGCGCTTGAAGCTGCGGCTGCCGTCGTTCATCTTGATCAGCGCGTCGTGCACATGGACCGGAAAAGACTGCAGGCCTGTCTGCTGAAGCGTCACGCCGTCCGGGTTGACCATCGGCACGAACCAGATCTTCGTCCGGTCCAAAATCTCGCGCACGTCATAGCCTTCGAACTTGCGGTTGTCCGCATAAGCGGCCGCGTACTGCTCGATCATCGTCATGTTGAGCGTCGTCGTCAGCCATTCGCGGGCATGATGCGATCCGTTAAAAAAGACCGTCGAGCTGCCGCTCCCAAGCCCCACCGCCCAGATGTCCCGTCCGTACAGCGTTCGGCCGATCGACTTGTATTCGATCAGATCCGGGTACTTGGCCGCCAATTCGCGAATGTCGCGGGTGAGTACGCCGTACGTGTACGTAACCAACGGATCGACGATGTTCGCCTCCGCGGCCTCCGCCCGTCCCGCCGGCGCAAGCGTCAACAGCCATACGACCAGCATCAACAGCGTAATTCCACTCTTTTTCATCCTTACCCCCTGTTGTATGTTCATGATTGCCTCTTCAAGTCTGACCTGCTTAGCATTCGCGCCGCGGCAGGCGGATTCCTGCTTCTCCCTTTTTCAAGAAACTGTTGACAAAAAACAAACCTCGCTTTACGATGCATAGTAAATCTATGTATATAAAGCAAAGGAGAATCGGTGCGATGAAAGTAAGCAAAGAACTGCTAAAGGGCTCGACCGGAACACTCGTCCTGACTGTTCTGTCGGGCAAAAGCATGTACGGATACGAGCTGATCAGGGAACTGGACAGCCGTTCGGACGGCGTGTTCGCGCTCAAGGAAGGAACGCTTTACCCGATTCTGCACGCGATGGAAGCGGAGAATTGGGTGTCCGCGCATTGGGAAGAAAGCGGCGGCCGCANGCAAGACCGAACAGCCGAATACGGCCGCGGATCGCGAGGCCTATATCCGGGAAATGGAACGCCGGGAAGCCGAAGCTTCGATCGGGACCTACCTCGACCGCCTGTGCGCCCGCGTCAAAGCGAAGGAACTGCATCCGGAGCTGCGGGAAGAAATGCGCGGGCATCTGGACGAGCTGATCGCGGACAAAGAAGACGCCGGCGCTTCCACACTCGAAGCCGCTCTCTGGGCGATGAAGCAGATGGGCGACGCCGACGAGATCGGCGGCACGCTCGGACAGGTCCACCGGCCGAAGTTCAACTGGAAGCTGCTGGTGCCGCTTGGGGTGATGGCAGGAATCGGACTGCTGGCGCTGTTCTCGCTGGGGGCTTCGGGTTCCGGCGTTTTCAAATACATGAACCCGGGCCAGCAGCAGCTTCCTTATTACGCGATGGGCATCGCCGCGCTGATCGCCTGCTGCCTGTTCGACTATCGCCTGCTGAATAAATATGCGGTCGCGCTTTATTCAGGCACGGCTCTACTTACCTTATTTTTCTTCCAGGCCGCCTCCGTGAAGATCAACGGAACGCTCGGGTGGGTCGGACTTGGCCCGGTTACTTTTAACTGGACTCTCTGCATGTTCATGTTGTTCATCCTGGCTCTGCCGGGCATGCTGGATCGATTATCGCTTCAGCCTGCATCCTGGCAAAATATCCGGCATCTGATCGCGGTCGGCTTTATTCTGCTGCCGGTCGCTTTGTACGTCTATTTTGATTTACTGGCCTGGCTGGCGCTTGGTTTGTATCTGGTCGCCGCCACGTTATTGTATGCGCGGGCAGGAGGCGCAAAGGTATATCTCTATCTGCTGCCTGCGGCAGCGGCGGCCTGGGCGGTGAGTTTGTACGTGCGAAATCCGCAGTGGCAGGAGCGGGTTCAAGCCGTTTTCGCTCCTCAACGGCAAAGCCCGGACTCCAACTACATGAACAACGTCATGGCGGCCGCGATCCGGGAGGCCGGCTGGTTCGGTCAGGGTTTCGGCTCGTCGGGCGATTCGATCACGTATGCTTATGCCGACGCCATTTTCCCTTACCTCACCTACAGCTTCGGTTGGATCACGGCTGGCCTCCTCGTGGCTTCCATCGTCTGGCTGATGGTGCTGCTGCTGCATACCGTACGGAAAATCACGGAACCGGTCGGCCGCTCCATGGCAGCCGGCTTGTCGATCCTATTGGCCGGACAATGGATCTACGGCATCGGCGCTTCGCTCGGCCTGCTGCCTATGACGAGCCTGCTGCTGCCGTTTATCGGCTACGGCGGAAGCACGACGATCGTGCACTGCGCCATCGTCGGGTTGATCCTCGGCATTTACCGGCGCAAAGACATGCTGCCCATGAAGCGGCGGACCGAAGCGGCCGACGCATCCGGTGCAGCCCCTGCGGCCGCATCTCGCTATTGACAACCTTCTCTCTACCTTAAACCCGCAGGAGCTTGATACCGCGGGTTTTTGTCGCTGTTTTGCGTCCAAGAGGCGCTGCGGGAAGCGATGTCGTTTCGACCCCAAATCGAAAGGCAGTGGCTGTACGCATGATGAAACTGAACAATATGAGCAAAATAATGGACGACGTGAACGAGAACGATTGGAGCAGCCCGGCGGGCGAGACGTTCGCGCAGCTGTGGGCGCACGATTCCGGCAGCGTACGCTTCTGGAGAATCCGTTCGAACGCCGCCTGCACCGTCGACGTGAACGGGCAGCGAACTTGGCCTCCTGCACGCTCGGCTTCGGCTCTCGCTGAATCCATAAGCCGCGCACCGATGCGGCGAACTGCCGCGCAGAACCAAACAAGCGGACGAAACGGTCTTGAAGACCGTCTCGTCCGCTTGTCCCTATGCGCTTCGCCCCGCGCGCCTGCCGGCCTGCGCCTACAGATCGAACAGCTACAGATCGAACAGCTTCGCCGTATGGACGGCGCCGTCCAATTCGTAATCGACGGTACGGGAACCGTCCGCCGCCGTTCCGTAAGCGATCCCATAGCGTTCCACGAACACTTTGCTCCCGTTGTCCAACTGCTGGGCGACTACCAGCTCTTCGCCTTCGACGCCGCCGTCTTCGGGCGGCACTTCCACGGTGTAGATCAGCCGTCCGTTAGTCTCGTCGTAAGACAGTTCGAACGGGCTTTCGCCGTCCGAATCGAAATTGGTCAGCAGGCGCACGTCCATGACGGTTCCGAAGCTTGGCGTCGTCGGCAGCCCCTGCGTGTCCACGACCCAGGCCTGTTCGTCTTCGCGGCCCAGACCCGAATCGTCCGCCACATGCACGCTGGTCGTATAGACCGCGTATGCGCCGACGGCCCACAAATGGTCGATATACCAATACCGCGACGAATCCCGGCCGTTCAGCGGCAGTCCCGGCAGCATGAACGATTCCCGTTCCGTAAGCTGCGGCTTGTTCGGATCGCTGAAATACAGCTGGAACGGCGTCTGCGGATGGTCGCCCGGCTGCATGTCCTTGATCGTGGTCGCGCTGCCCGTCATCTGCGGAGCCGGCGTCCATACGATGCCTTCGGTCGTGCGCACGGCGCGCGTCCACTCGGGAATGCTCGCGTTCGAATCGTCGTAAAAGTAACTCTTCCCGCCGAGCGAAAAGGTCGAAACGCCTGCCGGAGGCGCGACGCTCGCCGTGGACGGATCCGTATCCCCTCCGCTCGGCCCCGACGCCATCGGCACGCTCGGCATCCGTTCGGACATCTGCATCGCCGCGTACGCGCCTCCTCCGGCCAACAGCAGGACCGCAGCCGCCACCGCCGATATCCGCGCCATTCCGTTCCTGCGCGCCGCGCGCACAGCCGCGCGGATTCGCCCGTTTTTTGGGCTGCGCTTGTCCTCCTGTTCGTCCGTCTGCCGCTCCAAAATGGCGCTTTCGATACGCCGCATGTCTTCTTCGGTAAAAGGTTCGCGTTCGAACGGACCTGCCTGCGCCCGCTTGTACCAATCCGGCTCCCGTTCGTTCATCCTCGTTCCTCCTTCAACTGTTTTGCCACTTTGCCTCTCGCCCGGAACAGTCTCGATTTGACCGTTCCTTCGGCGATGCCGAGCAGCTTCGCGATCTCGGCCAGCTTGAGGCCGTGCTTGAGATCCAGCACGAGCACTTCGCGATAACGATCCGGCAGCCGCATGATGGCGGACCAGATCTGCACCGAATCCACGCGGCGCATATAGGTCGCTTCCGCCGACTCCGCCTGCTCCCGTTCAGGCGGCTCGGCCATCAGCACGCTGCGCTGTACAAAAGCGGAGCGGCGATAGTCGAATGCGGTATGGCGCGTAATCGACAGCAGCCAGGTCTTGATCTTCGCTTCCCCCCGAAAAGAATCCAGCGCCCCATAAGCTTTGACGAACGTATCCTGCGCGATATCGTCGGCCAAATCGCGGCTGCGCGTCAAAAAATACGCATAATGCCATACGTCGCTGCCGTAGCTCTCCATCAGCTGCCTCAACAGGACTCCGCGTTCGTCGCCCGGAACGGCTTCGCGCTTCTGTCCGGACCGTGCTTCTTGGTGCTCGTGCTTCATTTTCGGTCCCCCCTGACATAGCTCTCCGTCAATAAGACTGCATGATACCGAAAAAGTTCCCAATACGCGAAAAAAACTTCGATGCCCGGATAGCCGGGCATCGAAGTGAGGGGTTCCTGCCCGGTATTCGGGCACAAACGCTGCTTATTTCAGTCCGAGCAGCGGCTTCGTGTTCACGCCGCCCAGCAGGGCGCCCACGGTCGTCGTGGTCGATGCTGTTGTCGTTGTCGGTGCCGTCGTTGTCGTCGGTGCCGTTGTCGTCGTTTTGGTTGGCGTCGTCGTGGAGGCCGGTGCCGCAGCGGTCGTGGTCGTCGGTGCCGCAGCGGTCGTCGCCGGAGCCGTGGCAGTTGGAGCCGGAGCGGCAGTCGTGCCGCCTAATGCGCCGCTGAGCGCGCCCGTCAGGCCCGTCACGGTATTGTTGACCGTGCCGACGGTCGTATTAACCGTGCTGACGGTATTGTTGACCGTCGTATTCACCACGTTCACGACCGTTTCGATCAGGTTCGGCGATGTCGGAGCCGAAGTCGGCGTGCTCGTTGTTGGCGTCGCTGGCGCCGGAGTCGGCGTGCTGGCTGTCGGCGTCGCAGTCGCCGGAGTAGGCGTGCTGGTTGTCGACGTCGTTGGCGCCGGGGTCGGCGTGCTCGCCGTCGGCGTCGTAGCGGCCGGAGTCGGCGTGCTGGCCGTAGGCGTCGCTGCCGCCGGAGTCGGCGTGCTGGCCGTAGGCGTCGTTGGCGCCGGAGTCGGCGTGCTGGCCGTAGGCGTCGTTGGCGCCGGAGTCGGCGTGCTGGCCGTAGGCGTCGTTGGCGCCGGAGTCGGCGTGCTGGCCGTAGGCGTCGTTGGCGCCGGAGTCGTATCGGCCGGAGTCGGTGTGCTCGCCGTCGGCGTCGTAGCGGCCGGAGTTGGTGCGCTAACTGTAGGCGTCGCTGCCGCAGGAGTCGGCGCGCTCGCTGTCGCAGAAGTCGAGCCGACTGCCGTCGAGACCGTCGACGCCGCCGAAGACACGGCGGCTTTGACCGGTTCCGCGTTCGTCTGGCGGATGACGGAAGTCGTCGAAGCGGCGGCGGCCGGTGCCGAAGCGTCTGTCGGCGCTTTGACGGACTGGCTGCTGCTGTACATCTGGTACGAGCTGGAGCTGATGTCCATGCGCAGCTGGTGCATTTGCGATTTCCAGCTCATGCCCGCTTTGGACACTTTTTGATCGATCGCTTTTTCCGCCAGGTTTTTCATCGTGCTTTTGATATCGTCGGTCTTGATCGAAAAACCGTTCTGCGCGTAGATCGCCTGAAGCAGTTCGTACTGCTGTTTGCGGTTTTGATCGATTTTATCGTAGAACTGCGTTTTGTCTTTTCTGATCTCGGCATCCGTACGGATCTCTTTGTCTTTGCCGAGCGTTTTCGAATCCTGGTCTTTCTTATCGTAAGCCGATACTTTCGAAGCGTCTTTGCTGACGGCAGCGGAAGATTTCGTGGCGTAGTCGTATCTGCTCGTGCGGTCCGCAGTGGAAGCGGCAGGGTAGGACGACAAGGTGCTCATGTTTTACAACCCCCTCAGATTGGTGTAGTCCGTTTCGTTAAGCTTAGTTTACTATTTTTTGGAAAAGAAAGGATATGGGAGGGAACTCCTCAATAGTGGGTTCCTATTTTTCCCAAAAAGCAGGAGGCTTAGGTGGGCTTTTTAGCAAGCAAGGCTGGCTTTTTCTTGTCGGGTTCGAGTCTTTGCCGAGGATTCGTTTTTAATCGACTTTTTTCAACAGCGTTCGCAAAACATTGACTGCAATACAATTTTTTCATATTTATGTAAAATAAAAGCCGAGTGGCTGACTTCCTATTTCCGGATCGCTGTTCAGGCCAAAAAAAGCGCCCTCCCGCAAAACGGGAAGGCGCTTATGGCGCGTTGAAGCAATTTAGGATCTGCCCGGCGCCGATTCGACGGGTTCCCGCTGGCGGGATACGTCTTCGTTCAATTTGTCGTACGCCTCCATGCTGATCGCCAGGCTGAACTGATGCAGTTCCGATTTCCATTCCAGCTTCAGCGACGAGCCTTCGCGGCTCATCAGCTGTTCGATCGAACGTTCCGCCATCGATTTCATCGAATCCCTGAATTTCTCCGGCGACAGCTCGATCCGCAGCTTCTCGGCGTAGAACGTTTGCAGCAGGCGCTGCTGGGCTTGGCGTTCTTCGTCCAGCTTGCGGGCCATTAACGCGTCATGCTTTTTGCGCTCCGCCCGTCCGGCCTCGTTGTTGTCTCCGCCGGACGCATCGGCCGATCCGGCCCCGTCTTTTGGCAGAACCGATTCCGACACCGCTCCGTCGCTTTTGGGTCTCTTGTCCAACAGATCCGGATTCACGATGTTTGAAGTCCGATAATCGACACTCCAATCCCCCAAATCGCTTTTGCTAAAAGATATTTTTTCCATTTCGACACCCCCTGCCGAGTAAATTGCTAAGACAGCCTTATAATACTACGCAATTAGACCTAAATATATAAGTCTTAACGACCTTTTCGATTTATTTTTCGTATTTTTATTATCCAAATTATGCTTACCGTTACAAAATTATTACTCTTCTCTGAGGAGCCCAACCTTGTCCGGCCGCGGAAAAACCGATATAGTCAGAACATGCGTCCGGAAAAAACCCTCACGCAAATTTGGCTTTCCAGCCGAATCGAAGAAAGGAATTCTACATACCCTATGCGTCTGAAAAACTGGAAAAAAGTCGTTGCTCTGTCTCTTGCCGCCGTTCTCGTTCTGGGCGCGGCCGGATTCATGCTGATCCGCTATCTGGAACACTCGCGCCTCGTCAACCACGGCGTGACGCAGGCGCTGCTGCCGGTCGAGTCCGTCTCGCAAGTCGCGGAACGCTACGACGTGATCGTGGCCGGCACGGACCCCGAAGGCATCACGGCCGCGATCTCTGCCGCCCGAAGCGGCTCGAAGGTGCTGCTGGTCGACGGACATGACCGCAAGATGCTCGGCGGCCTCATGACGGTCGGCATGCTGAACATGATCGATCTCAACTATGCGCCCGACCAACCGTTTTTCTTCCCGCAGCTGCGCGAAGCGAATTATTTGAACAAAGGCATTTTCCAGGAATGGTACGACCAATTCGACGGATCTTCGTTCGACGTGAACGTCGCCGCCAATTTGTTCTATAGAATGGTCCGGGCCGAACCGAACATCGACCTGCTGATGGAGACGCGCAGCATGTCCCCGATCACCGAAACGCAAAACGGCGGCAAGGTCGTCACCGGCCTTGCGCTGACGCTCCAAGACGGAAGCGCCAAGCGCGTCGGGGCCGACGCCGTCATCGACGCGACGCAGAACGCCGACATCGCGGCGGAAGCCGGCGCCGCATTCACGCTCGGCCGCGAAGACATCGGCGATCTGAACAGCGTCATGGCGTCGACGCTCGTGTTCCGCATGAGCGGCATGACCCAGGAGATCTGGGAGAAGCTCGGGAAGCACGAAGACACGGGCATCGACCGCATGAGCGTCTGGGGCTACAAAGACGCGCAGCTGTACGAATCGAGCGATCCGTCCAAAGTGAAAATGCGTGGCCTCAACATCGGGCGCCAGAACGACGGCACGATTCTGATCAATTCGCTGCTGCTGTTCGGCATCGATCCGCTCGATCCGAAGTCGATCCGCGAAGGCATTGAGATCGGCACGGCGGAAGCGCCGAAGATCGTCGAGTTTCTCAAGCAGCGCTTCCCGGAGATGGCCCCGCTGCAATACGACGGCGTCGCAAGCGAGCTGTACCTGCGGGAATCGCGCCATCTCGAAGCCGAATACCGGCTGACGCTCGCCGACGTCATGGAGAACCGTTCGCATTGGGACGATATCGGCTACGGTTCGTATCCGGTCGATATCCAGAGCACGAGCGACGGGCGGATCGGCACCGTGCTCATGAAGCCGAGCCAATACGGCGTGCCGTTCCGCACGCTCGTGCCGCGCACCGTCGACGGCCTGCTCGTCGTCGGCCGCTCGGCCGGCTTCGACACCGTGCCGCACGGCAGCGCGCGGACGATCCCGGTCGGCATGGCCGCCGGTGAAGCGGCCGGCGCGGCGATCAAGCTGGCGCAGAATGCGGACATGAATCTGCGCGAGTTCTCCGGTTCGGAACCACAGATCGAACGGCTCAAGCAGCAGCTGCGCAAGCAGGGCGTCGACCTGTCCCGGCCGAAGCTCCCGGAACCGGAATATATGAAGCACAAAGATTACCCCGGCATGCTGATCGCGGCCAATATGTATCTCACGTCGGGCGGGTACGAGAACGACGGCTGGGGCCTCGACAGCGAAGCCAACGTGCAGCGGTTCTTCAATGCCGTGCGCGTCATGCGCTCGCTGCACCCGGACTTCTTCCCCGGCGATATGGAAGAGATCATGGTCGAAGTGACCGACAAGGCGGCGCAGCCGCTGTCGGTCAATATGGCCGCGATGCTGATCGCGAGCGCGATGCAGGTGCCCGTGACCGCGGACGGCGCGGCGGCGCGGCTCGTGGCGGACGGTTACCTCCGCCAGGAGACGCTCGACGCGATCGAAGATCCGCAGCAGCTGACGAACGGCGACTATTATTCGATCGTCGGCGACCTGTCCCGGCATTTCCTGCCGGCGGACCCTAACGCCGAGCCGGCGAAGGCGACGGCGAAGTAGCGGCCGGCCGTCAGGGCCGCCATTCTCTTCTCCCGCCGCTTCATCGGCGCACAACAAAAAGCTTGGCGAAATCCGGGAACGGATCTCGCCAAGCTTTTTCCTCGTCTCTTCGGCGGCAAGAAGCCGGGCCGGAGTCCGATTCATCCGAAGTCCGGCTGCACGAAGCCGCACGCTTGCGGCTGCGCCTCTACGCGCTCAACCGTGCGCTTAATACTTGCCCAGTGCTTCCCGCAGATCTTCCAGCAGCTTGGACGCTTCCACGACCGCCGAATCGCTGTTGTTGTAGAAGATCGCCGTTTTGACGCCGTCCTGATCGAGGCGCGGCAAAATTTTCTCGATAAAAGCATGCAGGTCCAGCGGGCGGCTCGTGTAGCCGTTCCATTCGTCGATGGCGCAGTGCAGCGCGAATTCGCTTTTGGGCCACAGCGGAAGCAGGGCCGTGCCGGAAGAGTCGGTGGTCATCGCCCAGCCTTCTTCGTACAGCCCCCAGAGCATTTCGGAGTCCGCCGTCTTTTTCACAAAATATTCGTAGCGCAGATCCGCCGGACGGCTGACGATCGCATTGAATTCTTTTAGGTTCATAGGTCCTCCCGTTCAGCCGGATCTTCTTTGGGCTGTGCCGATTCGTTGGTGATTCTAATTATTTACCCACAAGCGGGAAGAAGACGACAGCGAGCCCCTTTGTGAAAAAGAACGTCTTCGTCCATCCCGGCGCGGTCAGCCGCTCCCGAACTGCCCGTGCACCAGCTTCCGGTAAAAAGCGTGCGACGCCAGCAGTTCGTCGTGCGTCCCCTGTCCGGTCGCGCGGCCGTCTTCGATCACGATCAGTTTGTCCGCTCCGCGTACGGTGGACAGCCGATGCGCGATAACGAGCGTGGTCCGCCCCCGCATCAGGGAATCGAGCGCCTGCTGCACGAGTCCTTCGGACGCGCTGTCCAGATGCGCCGTCGCTTCGTCCAGCAGCAGGATGTCCGGATCGCGCAAAATGGCGCGGGCGATCGCCAGGCGCTGCCGTTGCCCGCCGGACAGCTTGACGCCGCGCTCCCCGGCCTGCGTCTCCAGCCCCTGCGGCAGCGAAGCGACGAAGTCCGCCAGATTCGCCTGCCGGACCGCCGCTTCCACGGCCTCGTCGGTCGCAAGCTCCAGCCCGTAGGTCAGGTTCTCGCGGATCGTGCCCGACATGACCGGGCTTTCCTGCGAGACGTAGGCGATCCGTCCGCGCCATTCGCGCAGCGCAATGCCGGCGGCGTCCTGCTCGCCGCAGCGCAGGCTGCCCGCGGTCGGCTCGTAGAACCGCTCGATCAGCGAGAAGATCGTCGTCTTGCCCGCGCCGCTCGGGCCGACGAACGCGGTCGTCTGCCCCGCTTCCGCGGTGAAGTTCAGCTCCCGCAGAATCGGCTTGTCTTCGGAGTAGCCGAAGCTCACTCCTTCGAACACAATCGACTGCCGGGCGGCCCGGCCGGGATTGTCCCCGCCCGAAGCCCCTTCGGCCGCCTTGGACGCACCTGACGCCTTGGACGCTTCGGACACCTCGACTTCGCGTTCCGCTCTCGCGTCCGCAGCCCCTTCTTCCGGTTCCGTTTCTTCCGGTGCCAGCTCCATGATCTCGCGAATCCGCTCGGTCGCGCCGAGCGCTTTCTGGAACTGGGTGAAGAACGTCGCCAGCTGCGTGAACGGCACGACGATCTGGAACATGTACAGGATGATCGCGACCAGCGAACCGGCCGTCAGCGCGCCGCGCGCGACCTGCGCGCCGCCGTATCCGATCAGCGCGACGAGGATCAGCAGCATGATCGTCATCATCAGCGGCGATACGATCGACTGGATCCGCGCTTCGCGCAGGCCGAAGCGCAGCAGGCCGGAGATGCGCCGCTCGCCCTGCACGATCTCCGCCGGCTCGGCCAGCGAAGCTTTGACGAGCCGAATATCGGCCAGTACCCGGCCGAGATCGCCCTGGAACTCCGCCGTCTCTTTTTGCATGTCGCGCGAGATTGCGTACATGCGGCGGCCCACCGGCCACAGCAGCAGCATCGCGCCGGGAATGGCGAGCAGCGCGAACAGCGTCATTTTCCAATCGATGGTCAGCAGGATCACGACGGAGCCGACGATCGAGACGATGCCGGACAGGAACGTGATCACCTGCCCCGTAATGAAGTCCCGCACGATATTCGTGTCGTTCGTCACCCGGCTCATCGTCTCGCCCGACGTGCTGCGGTCGAAGAACGATACCGGCAGCTTCAGCACCCGCCGCCACAAATCGCGCCGCAGGCCGGAGACGATAAACTGCCCCACGTAGGACATCGTATACATCGCAAGGCCCGACATGAGCGCCTGGGCGAGAAAAGCGACCGCCAGCAGCGCGATCGTCCGTCCGCTCAGGTCCGCCGCCGAGAAACCGTCCACCATCTGGCTCGTCAACAGCGGAATCGCCAGCGTGAACACCGTCTCGAACAGCCCGAGCACGACGGCGACCGCGATCAGCCAACCTTTGGGCCGATACTTCGCGATCAACCGCCAAAAAGAACCCCAACCCGGCGACTCTCCCGCCGGATCGTCCACCGCGGCCGCCGCTTTTTCCCCGGGCTTCGCGTTTCCGCCTTCTTCCGGCCGCCGTTCCCGTCCTTCTTTTTCCTCCACTCTTCCTTCGTGTTCCCCCGATTTTCCGTTCATGCCCATTCCTCCTTGCCTTCCGGCTTCGCGCCTGATACATTGCGCTTCTCGCCCCAGTATAGCCGCTGATGCCCGGTGCCGCGCAAGAGGCGTTCGAAGCGTCCTTCGCCCTTTTTCAAAAAAATCCCGCCGACGCACGCTTTCGCTGCATCAACAGGCGTCTTCGCGGTTAAAGGATAGCGTTTCGATCTTTTCTTACACCCTATACCATTCCAATTCGGCAGCAGCCAAGGAGGCGCGATTCCTGATGGGCATGAACTACAGAACGCTGGGCAAAACGGGACTGAACGTATCGGAGATCGGGTACGGAGCATGGGGCATCGGCAACTCGGGCTGGCTCGGGGCGCAGGACGACGAATCGGTCAAAGCGCTGCACCGCGCGATCGATCTCGGGCTGAACTTTATCGACACGGCGCTCGGCTACGGGGACGGCCACAGCGAGCGGCTCGTCGGACAGGTCGTGCGCGAGCGGTCCGAGACCGTCTACGTCGCTTCCAAAATCCCGCCCGCCAACGGACAATGGCCGGCGCGGGCGGGCGTTCCGTCGAGCGAGACGTTTACGGCCGAACACGTGATTCAATCTACCGAGACGAGCCTGCGCAATCTGGGACTCGACACGCTCGACGTCCAGCAGTTCCACGTCTGGTCGGACGAATGGGTATCGCAGGGCGATTGGCTCGATGGCGTGCAGAAGCTCAAAGAGCAGGGCAAAATCCGCCATTTCGGCGTCTCGATCAACGATTACCAGCCGGCCAACGCGATCAAGCTGATCGAGAGCGGCATCGTAGACACGGTGCAGGTGATCTACAACATCTTCGAGCAGACGCCCGAAGACGAGCTGCTGCCGGCCTGCCTTGAGCATAACGTCGGCGTCATCGTGCGCGTGGCGCTCGACGAAGGCGGCCTGACCGGAAGCATCACGCCGGAGACGCAGTTCGACGAAGGCGATTTCCGCAGCCGCTACTTCCAGGGCGAGCGCAAGCGCGAAGTGTACGAGCGGGTGCAGCGGATCACGCAGGACCTCGGCATCGCGGACGACGAGATCGCCGAGACGGCGCTGCGTTACGTGCTGAGCCATCCGGCCGTCTCGACCGTCATCCCGGGCATGCGCTCGGTCCGCAACGTCGAACGCAATATGCGGATCGGCGACGGACACGGACTGCCGCAAGAGCAGCTGCACAAATTGAAAGCCCACCGCTGGGCGCGCAATTTCTATCAATAAGCGAACGGGAAACGTAAGAACGGGGAATGAATTCCAGCTTCCCAAGCCAAACAAGCCCGCTGCCGGGGAAGATGTACTTTTTCCGGCGGACGGGCTTGTTTGACGCTGTTTTTCAAAGTCTCCGATCCTGTACGCCTGCGTCACCGGCCTCTTCCTTCTTATGCCGCTCTTTAAGCTCCGCTTCTATAGTCAGGTCGATCAACTTCACCGCGATCTCGACCGGAGCGGGCATCGATTCCCGGCCCAACCAATCAAGCGTAGCTGCCCGGATGGTCCTGTAATTGGCGGCGTTTATGACTTCCTTCAGATTATTGCCTGCGGTGCAGCGCTTGTTGAACGCCGCAAGCTTCAGGCCGTCCAACAGATCGTTCAGATATGCCTCGCGGCCGCAGCGATACAGCACCTTGAACAAAGCCAGCCGGGTCCAATGCGACTTTTCGCGCGGCAGCCGGCTTTCGAGAAAAGCAGCGACGTCTTCCGGATCGCAGCGCAGCGCTTCGGCAGCATCCCCATAGGAATGAATCGCGTAGGCACGCACCAGCGCGGAGCGGTCTTGGCGGATCTTCCGCTCAAGTACGGACAAGACCGCTTCCGACTCGCCTCTCCCCAACGAATCGCAGGCTTCGGTACGCACGAGCCAATCGGAATCGTCAGCCAGCCGGATCAGCATCCCTTCCGCCCGGACATTGTAATGGAAGCCCAGCGCGACCGCCGCTTCCATACGGACGAATTCGTCGGAGTCCCGCGAACTTTTTTCCAAAAAATTATAATCTGCCGATTCTTCATTCTGCTGCATCAGGAACAGACGATCCAGCGCGTTCGGGACTTGTTGTTCGGAAGATTCGGTCTGCATCGTATTCACTCCTCTTCTTCCGATTAGTCATTGGTATGCCGCAAAAAAACAGGAAAGCCCACCCTAAAGTCGAATTCACTAAGGAAGCTTTACAACTCTGCCAATCAATCTCATCAGTGAAAGGACGTAACGTTATGTATTCGGATCAAGAACTGACGCTTCGCCCGGTCGAAGAACGAGATTCCTTCCGGTTATGGGAACTGATCTATAAGGACGAGCAGCCCGAATGGAAAAAATGGGATGCTCCTTATTATCCGCATGAACCGATGGCTTACGAAAAGTTTCTTCCGATCGTACGGGACTGGGTCGGCGACGACGACTTCTGGGTGATCGAAGTCGACGGCGTCGTTCGCGGAAGCGTGTCGTATTATTGGGAGCACGAACCTTCGCGCTGGCTGGAAGTCGGCATTCTGCTGCACGAATCGGGCTCGTGGAACAAAGGGCTCGGCACGCGCGCGCTGAGGCTGTGGGTCGATCACCTGTTCGCGAAGCTGCCGCTCGTGCGGATCGGGTACAGCACGTGGTCGGGCAACGACCGGATGATCCGCGTCGGCGAGAAGCTCGGGATGCAAATGGAAGCCCGTATTCGCAAAGCGCGCTTTTACGACGGACAGTATTACGATTCGATCCGTATGGGCATGCTGCGGGAAGAATGGACGCCGCTTCCGTAAGCTCCTCAAGCCGGCAGCAGATCGCGTATTCGGCCTTCGGTCCGGATACGCTTTTTGCGTGCGCTTTTTCGCAAGATCCGCACCTCCGGGCTTCGGACGGAAGCCGCCCAAGCCTTACTCCAGCGCGTCGACCAGCTCTCTCAGCTCGGTCAGGGGACGCAGGTCTTGCGCCGCCGCTTCGTCCAGCCGTTCGAACTTCGTCTCCCCGATCCGCATCGCCGCGTCGAATTCGCCGATCAGCGTATCGAGCAGGATACAGTAAGCGCGGACGAACCGGACGTCTTCGGCGTCGAAGTTCCGGATATGAACCGTCAGGTCGAGCGTCTCCCCGTCCGACTCAAAGCCGAAATAAATATCGTCGTACTCCAGCTCCAGCCCTTCCATCGAGATCCGCACCCCTTCTTCCGAGTCGATCCGCGGACGAAAAGGAATCACATTCCAATAGTTCAGCGCGGGCGCGGCTTCGTACAGGTCGATGACGCTGTCAAACGAGCCAAGCGCGCCGTCGGCGGACAGAACCAGCGCCCTTTTGCCGTCTTCCCTGCGTTCCCCGACTTCGCATACGAGATTGTCGTCGACGTCCCGCAGCGCCGCGGACAGTTCGTCGAGCGCCCCGCCGTCTTCGCTTTCCCATCGGATCGACCATTCGCGCTCTTTTTGCCCAAACCTTTCCCAGAAATGTCCGACAGGATCTATCCGTTTGCCGTTTAACGTTCGCTTCATTTGCTCTCTTCCCCTCGTCGCCAACCTCGATCCGCTTCGTAACTTCCGAAAATTCCGCAAAGCGCCGATAATATGTGTAGGTCTTACGAACTTTGGTTTATAGTAGTATAGACTAGTAAGTTAGCACTTCAGAACCATTTCAAGCAGACAGGAGAGCTTAATAGAATGACAGATCGCAACAAAAACATCGCTCTTTGTACCTTCACTGTTCTATTTACCCTCACTTATTACCTTTGGATTACGATATGGCAAAATAATCCCGACTTGTCCGGCTTCGGCGGCAGCGTATTTGCGGGACTCGGCAACCTGATCGCGATCTATTGGCTGCTCGGCGCCGCCCGGCGCAGCTCGCGCGAACGCAGGATTTTCTGGATTCTGCTCATGCTCGGCAGCGTCAGCTACCTGATCGCCGAAGCGATCTGGCTGTACGACGAAGTCGTGCTCGGCATCGCCGCGCCTTCCCCCGGCTGGACCGACGTATTCTATGCGCTGCAGACGATTTGCTATCTGGCTGCCTTCATCTATCCGTTCACCCGGTTCGAGCGCAGCCACCGGGTGTTCAAGCTGCTGTTCGACGTCCTGATCGTCATGACCGTCGCGACCACGTTCAGCTGGCACTTCCTGATCGGCCCGCTGCTCCGTTCCGGCGACGCCGATATTTTGCATTTGGCTATTTCGCTCGCTTATCCGGTCGGCGATCTGGTGCTGCTGTTCGGAGCGATCAGCCTGTATTGGGGAGCGCGGCAGTTTTTGGCGGATCGGCTGATTCTGCTCGTCTTCGGCGGGCTCGTCGTCCATGCCGCGGCCAATTCGTTCTACCTCTATCTGGTCTCCGTCGGCGATTACGCCATGGGCAGTCTGGTCGATCCCGTGTTCACCCTCAGCCTGCTGCTGATCGGCGGCGCCGGAGTGCTTCAATCGGGCGGACAGCCCGCGAAGTTCGACGTGCAGGAAGACGACGGCGGGAAAAAGCTTGATCTGCTGCGGCTGGCTCTGCCTTACCTGAACGTGATCGCTTTGTTCGTCTTCATGATCTCGGGTTCGGGAAAAGTGAGCGCGCTCACGATCGGCAGCGGCATCTCGATCCTGCTCGTCATCGTTCGCCAGCTGTTCATCCTGCTGGAGAACCGGCGCCTGCTGCTCAGTCTGTACGACAAAACGGAAGAATTGGAAATCAGCAAACAGCGCTACAAGTCTCTGTTCGATTACCATCCCGACGCCGTATATTCGCTCGATCTCAGCGGCCGGTTCGACAGCGCGAACGAAGCCTGTTCCGACATGCTCGGCTACGACAGCGGCGAACTGATCGGCTTGACGCCGTCTTCTTTTCTCAAAGAGCAGGAGCTGGCCGAATTGTCCGACGACCTGAAGCGGCTGTGCCAGGGCGAATCCGTCCGCCAGCAGATCCGCGTGCGCAGCCGCAGCGGGCAGCTGCACGAAGTCAGCGTCACGAGCATCCCGATCCGCGTGCGCGACAAAATCGTCGGCATCTTCGGCATCGGCCGGGATATCACGGCCAACAAGAAGAACGAAGCCCGAATCCGGCATCTGGCGTACCACGATCCGCTGACGGATCTGGCCAACCGCGCTTCGTTCGAAGAAACGCTGCGTTCGGCCGTTCAGGAAGCGCCTGACCGCCAGGAGCGGATGGCCGTAGCCTTTATCGATCTGGACCGCTTCAAAACGGTCAACGACACGCTCGGCCACGACGTCGGCGACCAACTGCTGATCGCCGTCTCCCAGCGGCTGCAATCGTGCATGCGCGCGGGCGATACCGTCGCACGGCAGGGCGGGGACGAGTTCACGCTGCTGCTGCGCGATATCGACGGGCCGGAAGACGTGCACGCCTGCGCCCGGCGCATTCTGGACGCGCTCAGCCTGCCGTACGATCTGGACGGCCGTCAGGTGACCAGCCTGCCGAGCATCGGCCTCTCGCTCTACCCGGCCGACGATACAACGACGGTCGGCTTGATGAAAAAAGCCGATATTGCCCTGTATCAGGTCAAAGACGGCGGCAAAGGCCATTACCGGCTGTTCGGCGACTGCATGCCGGAAGCGCTCGACCGGCTCTCGCTGGAGAGCGATCTGGCCGCGGCGCTCAAGCAGGGCGAGCTGCTGCTGCATTACCAGCCGCAGCTCGATCCCGATACGGGCGCGCTGGAGGGCGCCGAGGCGCAGCTGCGCTGGAACCGCCCGGGCTTCGGCCTGCTGGAGCCGGAAGCGTTTATGCCGGCCGCCGAAGAAGCCGGCCTGAGCCTGCGGATCGGCGAGTGGATGCTGCGCGAAGCCGGCCGCCAGGCCCGGGCGTGGAGCGACGAAGGCGCGCCGCTGCGCATCACGGTCGGCCTGTCGCGGCAGCAGCTCGAACAGGCCGATCTGGCCGACCGGCTGCGCCTTCTTCTGGCCGAGACCGGCGCCGATCCGCGCCTGCTGGAACTGCAGCTCGCCGAAGCTTCGCTCGCAAGCCGGCCGGAACTTGTCGTGCGGCAGATTCAAGCCTTCAAAGCGCTCGGCCTGCCGGTATCCGTCGCCGGATGCGGCGCGGGCTATGCCGCCCTGGCCGGCTTGGCGGACTTCCCCGTCGACCGCCTCAAGCTCGATCCGGGCCTGACCCGGCAGATCGGAAGCGTCCGCCTGGCGCAGTCGGTCGCCGCTTCCTTCGCCGGCCTCGCCCGGGCGCTGCACGTTCACGCCGCGGCCGCCGGCGTCGAGAACGCCGAGCAGGCGGCGCTGCTGCGCGGCATGGCCCGCTTCGGCCTGCAGGGGCCGCTGTTCGGGCATGCTTTGCCGCCCGGCGAACTGCGCCGGCGGCCGCTGTTCGCGCCGGAGGCGTGACGCGGCGCGCCGGCAGCAGCGGCAGCAAAAAGCGTAGGTCGACGAGTCTCCTCGTCAACCTACGCTTTTGTCGTTATGGGCGATACGGCCGCCGCGGGAAAGCGGCGAGCGGACTTTATTTTCTACTGGGCAAAATAAAACCAGCAGAAGCGAACCGCCGGATGCGCGAACGTTGAGCCCATCACTTCCGGGCGGGCATCCGCCGTGCCGTCGAAGCCGTCGGCGTCCCACGCCACTTTGTCCGTAATCCGTTCGGCGACTTCCCGGGCCCCGTCCGGGCTGCGCTCGGCTTTGCACGTCGCCCGGATCACCGTCACGTACCAACCGTCGATTTTCCAATACGGCTTGGTATCCGATAGCGTATAGCGTTCCATTTTGTCCGCTGCCCCTTGCAGCGCTTCATGGGCGATCTTCTCCGCTTCTCCGGCCTGCTCGCACTCCATCATCATACGCATCGTCAGCACCATTTCGTTTCCCCCGCTTCCGTGTGATTTTTCCAATATATACTAAAAATACACCTACACGTCGCGTTAGACGCAGCGGAGCATTTATTTGACGCGGAAAGACCGTCCTTGATTAGGTTTGCTGTCCTAATCGGTATTGCCTCAAACTCAGTTGTGCTTCGCCTGCCGCTGCGCCCAGTCAAAAACAGCCTGCTTCCGCTTCCGGTTCTTCTCGCCCGCCGCAGGCGGTTGGATCAGCTTCAGCGCCGCCGTTTCGACCTTATTCTTTTGAAGCGCGAACAGCACCGTCGAGAATGCTTCCGCTTCCAACAGCTGCTCCAACGAAATTTTCTCTTCCTTGATCGCCGTAAGGATGAGGCTTTCGGCGACGATCCGTTGAGAATCCCGGTGCTGCTACAAAATCTCTGCCATCAGTTCATCGCTAATCACCAAAACGCCGGACATTTTTTCGCGAAAATAGCCCCAGATTAAATGCTCCTGCAAAGCCGGCTCCAGCTCCAGTTCCCGCATGATCGGGTACAGCCGCTCTACCGCAAGCTTCGACAGAACTTCCGGCAGCCGCATCTGCTCTTGGGTACTCAGCGATTGCAGCAGCCCCTTGAGTTCGGCGATCGACTTCTTTGATTCGGAAGGGCTTTGCTCCAAAAAACCTTCTTCAGTCAAAATGTCCAGATTTGCCGGGAAACAATCTTCCGTCAGCCGTTCGATTTGCCGATCGGATTGCGCGAAAAAGCAGCTCGGACAATGTTCATACAGGCGGTGCGTGCGTTCATCCTTGTAAATATGCAGCAGCTTTGCGAAAAGAGCGATAAAGTCATGTCCGGCAGCTCCTACCGCAAAGTTTTTGGGGTCCGCTTGATCGCGTCTGCCAGAAAACATTGCACTCTCCTGTCAAAATAAAAGAAGCTTCTCAATCATTTTATACAAAAAGTTCAATTTACAAACCAAATAAAACGCAATACAATGTATTACATAAAATGAAGGAGGTTTATTCATGGTTACTATTTCTTTAAGAGTCGATGATCGGGATAACAAACTGATTCGAGATTACGCCAAATTAAAAAAAATGTCCGTTTCTGACTTGATGCGAAATGCGATTATCGAAAAGATCGAAGACGAAGTTGATCTGGACGCTTTCGACCGCGCTTTTACCGATATGGACCATACTTATTCTCTGGATGAAGTCAAAAAAGAACTGGGTTTATAAACGATGATGTATACGGTTCGATTTTCCGATGCGGCTTTGAAAAAGTTGAAGAAAATAGATCGTTACCAGGCTGCTCTTTTGATAGGCTGGATCGAAAAGAACTTAGTGAACTGCAGCGATCCCAGATCCCTGGGAAAAGCTTTGGTCGCGAATCATAGAGGAAAATGGCGTTACCGCGTAGGCGATTACCGAATACTGGCGCTGATTGAAGATGAGGAAATTATAATTACCATTATTGATATTGGGCATCGCAGAGACATTTATGGATGACTTGAGGAACCCCAACCTCAAGGTCACTTTTAATTATTTTTCAAATTCTTTAATAAAGGATGTTCGGCCAAGTCACTACAGAGAACATAACTACACTCCCAAAAACTGTTGTAGAAGTTCTCAAACATCCTTAAAACTTCACTTTTATTCATACGAATAATACTAGGGTCGGGTATCCAGTCTGTGCGGCTTGAACAAGTGATTTTCACCTTGCTGTCTTCTTCTTCAAATATAAGAGTTCGTTCGATCCCTTGTTCATAGAAGTCCAGCTCGAAAAAGAAGTCCCCGTTATTTACTTTTTCCAAGATGTAGGGAACTTCTTCAATGACTGTAGCCAAATCCGTTTTGCAATCTACAGGCCATCTCTTTTGCCCAAAACCAGAAACAAAGAACGATACCCTTGCTGAAATTTCAAAAATCTCGCAAATCCTTATGAAAACGGCCGTATCATTATCCAGTTCTAAATCAGGATTTAATAGGCTTTCGTCAATTTTGTTTCCGGCTGTGGGCTCTTCAAAAATCAATCTCATTTTAAAAATTCCAACCCCGACCTTTCTTTTAACGCTTACTGCTCATGTATGTATTGATCTCTTCGTACTTCGATTTTAATAATTCCTTTTCTTGGTTTAAAAAAAAGTTGGTCCTTAGCCATCTCAGTTTACAAGAAAATTCAACTTATTCGATTACATGCAGGGTGATCCCGCTAACATGAATTTCTGCAAATCCCCCTGCTTCCGGGAGGGCCCCAGAAATCTCAAAGGGTATTATATTTTCATTGAGACGAAGGACAGCATAACCGTCACTCTCAATGGATTCCAAAAATCCGAGTATACAAACCTCATTTCCTTCCATTTGGATTTTGTATTCATTTTAATTAGAAAAAGCAAGGTTCTTTCCGAAAACGATACTACCTTCTAAATCTACTTCTACAATATATTCATTTCCCACTTTAGGAGTACTCCCGCTCCAAGCAGCTTGAGCTGAACCAAATTCCGAAGAAAACATAACCCGATCTTCACTCTTCAGTTCCTCTATCTTCACTTTCAATTTATCTGCTCCCTTTAAATGCGATGATCTCATTTCAAACGTTGTAAGACATTGGCACGTTGAAAGTATCCGTTATTTCATCGTAAGTTCAAGTTTCCTTGTTTTTATTCCATTCACTCTACTTCAAAAGGAGTAATAATCAAAAAACTTCCTTTTAGATTCTTACACTTCTTGGCTAATTGTTTGATTCTTCTTAAATGCTCTAAGGATTCAATACTTTGAACTTGACCAAGTAACAAATCCAGCTCTTTAATCAAGTCAGGCATATCCTCACTTGTTGTTAGCAAGTACTCAACACTAGAGAAGTCACTCAGTAAATGAAAGGTTTCATTGTCTTCTTGGATTAAATACTTTTCGTCTCCATCGACTGAAGGTATTTCTTCAATCACTTCGTAGTCCTTGGTTTGCAAAAGGGTGGTGAACATCTTATTCATCTCCTCTAAAGTTTAAGCCTCCAGGGAATGTGTTCATTAGATTCCCGAACTTGTCTGTAAGGACAGTCAGCGAGTTGTTCCATACCTATCAGGTGCAGCTAACCAGCGCGGTACTGCCGGCTGTGACCAGTCCCATTACATCACCGTAACCGTTGTGCGGATAGTATCCTTTCTGGTTGTCGAAGCGGATTAAAACATTCCGCTTCGAATAACGGTTCGCATCTTCGCGTTAGATCAGCTGGACGCCGCGTACGTAACGGGCTTTGAATGTCACGCTGCCGTCTGCGGCTACGATACCTTCAGCGATTATATTCGCGTCGTCGTAATGGTAGCGTGTCGTGTCGCCCTTGCCCTCTTTGGTAATGTTGTGTTCGGCCATTAGACCGTCGCCGTTGGCTTGTAGCTGACCCAAGGTCTGATTGCGTTGAGCCTGGCTCAGCTGCTCGGCTTGGTTGTACGTATAATCAATGTTGTCTTTGTACGGTATTTAATTTCACAAAAAAACCTTAGGGTAAACCCTAAGGTCACTAATTCATAAAGGATTATCACACTTCCACTCTGCATCAAATTTCGAGAAATCATTTAAATAAAAAGATAATTTTTTCTCAAGTTCTTCGATTTCTGATATGTCGAGGACATGAATAGAATTCGTTAACTCATCATCAGAAACATCCCAATTGTTTTCAAGATATTCATTCAAAATTTCATATTTTCTAAACTGATAAAAAATCTTTAAATTATGATTTAATACATTTGTCAATGGCAAAGTAAAGTTAGCATTATCGCGCTTATAACCCCCTGTAACAATAAATGCTCTATATTGATCATGTGGAAAAGGAATTTCAACCGCTAAATTTTTACCTGTCTTGAGCATATTAATTTGCCATTCTGAAAATTTACTAATTTTAACACCTCCAAGAAAAATTATTTATAAAATACTCTAGTAACTTGCCCACTGAAATCATGGATTTGTAAATGTGGAAGATCGCCATGTGCATTGTTACTTCCGTGCCCCATAACCCTCACATTAGAATCAAGATTTGTGTCCCAGTGATACGTTCCATATTTTGTGCCATGAAGATTTTTTGCATCTGTAGCAGACTTTCCAGTAGTGTTTTTATAACCTTGACCTTGATATAATCTCAAAAATATTTTTCTGCTTGAGATTTACTACCAAACGTTACCTCGCGCGCTCCTTTATCTAACTGGTTAGCAACACTTTGTACTCCTTTAGAAGACCAAGGTATACAACTGTCATTATGAACCCAAATCCCCAAACCGCTCACAAAATACGTATGGAACCCTTCCACCGTCATATTGTAAACCGTCGTCTGACGCTGCTGGATTTCGATGGTTCCGACTTTTAAAGTCTTACCATCACTCTGCTCCACCAGATCACCCGGCTTCAGGTCTTTGACAAACACCCAGCCTTTGCCTACGACCAGAGATGACTTTATCCACTGTCGAAACGATTTTTTTTAATTCGATCTACCTTTTATGGATGTAAAATCAAGAAAAAGCAATGAAAATAAATCTCTTCATTGCTTTTTCTGAATTCTCTTTACTTTATATACACAGGAGTAATAATTAAAACGCTCCCTTTTAAATCTTCGCATTTCTTAGCCAATTCTTTGATGTTTCTTAAATGCTCCAAAGATTGGATATCTTGAACTTGGTCAAGCAGCAAATCCAACTCTCTTATTAAGTAAGGTATGCGCTCACTCTTTGTTAATAAATACTCACAATTAGATAACTCACTAAGCAAAGGAAAATTCTCACTGTCCTCCTCTTGGATTAAATATTTTTCATTTCCTGTGACCGAAGATAATTCTTCAATCACTTCAAAGTCCTTGGTTTGCAAAAGAGTGATAAACATTTTATTCCTCTCCTCTAAAATTCATTCCACCTGGGAACGTATTCATCAGATTGCCAAATTTGTCCGTGAAAACAGTCAAAAATCTTGTAGGCGTGCCCCCATGATCAATTGCTAAATTCCCTACTGTTTTATCTAAAAAAACTTGTCTTACATAATTATTGGCTTTAGGTTGATATACCGCTGGTGTATTTACTACTTTTGGAGATTGAAGTAGTTGTGTGAGCTCTTCGTTAGACACAGTAAATTGTGATTTGTTATTTCTTGTAAAGTCTTTATGTCCCTTCAAAGCATAATTAAGTCCAGAAGAGGTTTCATCAGAGCTCCCATTGCGTAAATTTATTCGAGATTGAACCATTTGAGGAACAGCGTTTGGCTGGTTTACTGTATTTTGCTCACGAATCGTCGTTCTATTGTCTGTTCGTGTAGTAGATCTTGGTTTTGAAGATGAAGATCGGTTACCTGTTGATGGAGAAGAAGGAGTTATACGAGCGCCTCCACCGCCACCGCCGCCGCCTCCTCCACTACCAGCAGATCGATTATTATCATGTCCGCTTGGATCAATAAGAACAAGTGGATTATTAACCACATATACATAGGGATTTAAAGTGCTCGGCCGGTTCATGTACCCTTCGAACGTATCCTCCTGAATAAACCGCCCGATACTCGGGTCATACCAACGGCTTCTCAGATATTGCAGGCCCGTATCTTCGTCCCAAAACTCGCCCGAATACCCGAACGGATTCTCGACTTGGACGTTCGCGGTCAGCGGGTTACCCCAAATATCGTACGTATAGCTGTTCAGCGTGGTACCGTCGGCTTTGACGAGTCCGGTCACGTCGCCGTGGCCGTTATGCTGGTAGTAGGCTTTCTGGTTGCTCGCGTCTTCGCGGTAGATCAGCTGCGCGCCGCGCACGTAGCGGGCTTTGAACGTGACGCTGCCGTCTGCGGCTACGCTGCCTTCGGCGATAATGTTCGCACCGTCGTAGTAGTAGCGCGTCGTGGTGGCCTGGCCGTTTTTCGCGATGCTGCGTTCGGTCATCAGGCCGTCGCCGTTATACTTGTAGCTCACCGAAGTCTGGTTGCGTGTCACATTGCTTAGCTGTTCGGCCTGGTTGTACGTGTAATCGATGTTGTTTTTATGCGGCATCTGGATGCTGGATTGCAGCGTCAGGCGGTTGCCTTTGCCGTCGTACGTATACGTCTCTGCGCCTTCGGAGCTGGTGATGATGCGATCCAGTTCGTCGTACGTGAATGTACCGCTCGTCGTGCCGTCGCTGCGGCTGGTGATATCGAAGCGGGTTAAAACGTCCCGCTTCGATCGGCGATTATCTCCGTTATCGTAGCCGTACGTGAAGGCTTTGGTCAAGCCGCCGGCCGACTGCAGCAGATTTGTCAGGCGTCCGAATCCGTCGTTCGTGTACGTCGTCGTGATCTGTCCGTTGCCCAGCTTGGTCTGGTACAGCTGGGACGACTTGAGATAGTTCTCGTCCGATTGGGTCAGGCCGTCGCGGTACGTGTATTCGGCCTGCTTCGTGTTGTCCGTAAGCACTTGCGACAACTGGTTGTCGGCATTGTAGATATAAGTCGTCGTCATGCCGAACGGGTCGGTCATGGTGTAAAAAGCTCGCTCAACGCGAGAAACCGGAATCGCCAAGCCCGTAGGGATGTGCGATTCCGGTTTCCTAGCAGGCCGTTTTTGTAATACGTGTACGAGATCTGTTTGCCGTCCGGGTACACCATACGCTCCAGATTGTTGTCCAGCGTATAGAAATACTGGATCGTGCCGGTCTCGTCGGTCATCGACTTGCGCAGACCGTTCTTGTAGTACGTCGCTTGGCGCGGGAACCAAAATTCGCCATGCCCTAAAGGGTACGCGATTTGCGGTTCCTCAGTCAGGCGGTTCTGTTCGTCGTACTGATTGAAGACGCTGATGCCGCCGCGTGTCGTGCCGCCGGTGATGTTGCTGTTGTTGTCGTACGTGTAGCTTTCTTTGCCGAGCACGGAGTCCGTTTTGGACAAGCGGCGGCCCAGTTCGTCGTAGCCGTACGCGATCTTGGTGAGGTCCGGGAATACTTTTTCGGTCATCGAGCCAAGCTTGTTGTACGAATATTTGGTGTTCATCGACGTGCCGCCGGCACTCTGCGTCACGTTCTGCAGGCGATGTAGCCCGTCGTTTGTGAAGCCGGTCGTAGCGCCTTTACTATTGGTCGAACTAGTCGCGAACGGATCGCCGCCGACTTCGTACTGGTTGCTCGTCGTGATGATGTTGCCCTTATCGTCGGTACGCGTCGTACCCGTTGTACGACCCATGGCGTCGCTCTCGCCGGTCACTTTCGCGCCGTAGTCGGTCGTGGTCGTCGCCTGGTTCAGGACGTTGTTGTATCCGTAACCCGTTATGCGTCCTGCTGCCGAGATCGTTTCTTTGACCTCGCCGTTGGCATCATACGTGTAGCTCGTCTTATGGCCTTCGCCGTCGGTCGTGTAGTCCAGCTCGCCCAGATCATTGTAATGATTGGACTGCAGCGTATAGAATGCGACGTTGTTATTGTTGTCTTTGCGCTTCAGCTCGACCGAAGAGGGACGGCCGAGACCGTCGTAGATCTCTTTGCTTTCTTTGCCTTCTTCGTCCACCGTGTAGAATTGGCCGATCTGGCCGATGGTGCTGTACGAGAACGCAGTGGTCGACGTCGCGCGCGTGCCGTCTGCCGCGGCGGGACGGGTGACTTTGGTGATCCGGCCTACGTTGTCGTATTCGTACGCTTCGTCGGAACCGGCCGGAGCGCCTTTGGCTACCGCGTTGCCGTCGAAGCGCTTGAGTACGCGGCCGGTCGCTTAACACGGGAACCGCAAATCGCCATGCCCCGAGGGGTACGCGATTTGCGGTTCCGGGCAGATCGTATTCATAGCGTTCTTCGATGGTTTTCGGCGTGCCGTTTTCCGTTACTTTTTGCTTAATCGCAGTCGGATACGCGTTTTTGACGGCTGCGCCGTATTCGATATCCGTCTGCTGGGTTTTGTCATTTTCCAGCTGCTGCACGGTCTGCGTCAGGTTGCCGTAGGCATCATGCTGGTAGGTCATCTGCAGTAGGCTGGCTTGGCCGCTCTCGTCGGCGTAGTTCTGCACGGTCTGCGTAATATGCGGCAGCGCCGGATCGGCGGTGTGCGCAATATCGTCCGTGATGACGCCCGATACGGTATTACGCTCGCTCAGCGCAAGTCCCGGGTATGTCGCCGAATACGAATAGCTGCCGATATGGCCCAGCGGATTCGTGTAGGTCAGCACGTTGCCGTATTGATCGTACGTGTACGCATGGACTTTATTGCCGGTCTTCTCCGGCTTCTGCGTATAGTCCGTATCGGTCTCGGTGATCCGTACGGCCAACTGCTGATCCGGATCGTAGACGGTGTCGATCTGCTTTTTGTATTCGCCCGTTTTCTCGCGCGTTTCCTTAACCGCGAGATGATCGGCGTTCAGGACGGTCGTCTCGGTAATCTTCTCGGTGGACGGCACGTTCGAAGGAGCGTTCGGATTGCTGATCGTCGTGCNATTTTTCTTCTTGGTCGTGCTTTCGCGCAGTTCGTCGTAGCGTTTGGTTACCCGGTAGTAGCCGAGCGTCCCTTGGTCGCCCAGACGCTTGGATGTCTGCCCGTATTCGTAAGCCGTACTGGCTCCGGTCGGATAAGTCGTTTGAGTCAAAGCCATGTAGATGACTTTTTCCGCGGCCGCTCCGGCGTTGGTGACGGCATCGTAGTTCGTTTCCTGCTTGGAATAGCCGTAGCTTGTCGTTTCGCCGTTTTCGTTTACGACGGAAGACAGCGTCCGCTTTTTGTTAGTGCCGCTGATCAGCGTTTTGTTGTAAACGAGCGATTTGCCCGCATACGTCACGGTAACGGCATTGGCTTTATACGAAAAAACGATCTCGCGGTTCAGCGTGTCGATCACTTTGCTGATCAGCGGGTAGCCATTCTGGTCATTGACGGCGGCCTCCGCGTACTGTACCAGAATCACGTTGCCGTAAGCGTCTTTGGTACAGGAGCATATTTAATTAAAAAATAGAGTTGTCCCAAAATCCATTCCCATGGCTTGAGACAACCCTACTTAGCAAAAGCGCTTCGAACAAAATATTCAAATCATAAACTTGATTTCAAATAACATTGCTGCACTTCATTTTACAATCCGTCAATCGTAAATTTGTTTAGAAACTGCTTTTAAAGTTTGAAGACTTTTCGTAGTAAATTGAAAAACCCTCTTTTCCAAAGTAGCGAAAATAGAGTTTTTCAAGAAAAGGGTTTCAATTCAAGTATACAACCGACCTTTTGACTTTATGCTTTGCTCGATCTGAACCAAACGCTTCATATCCGTAAACTTGCTCTCATCGTATCCAGCTTCTTGTACATGTTTGATGAGAATATTAAAAACAGCTTTCCACTCGGCTATAAAAGCCTCTTTCTCTATTGTAACTGGGCCGCTTTCGTTCAACAAATGCTCTGTTTTATTACCGATTTCTCCCCATTCCGATTCAATTTTTAACATTGGCCCTCCCCACTTAAAAGTCCAAATATGAGGAAAAGTATTGGAAACCCAATAGTTCTTGATTTCTCCCGATTCCTTAGCCTTCATTTCTTCTATAATCATTAAAACATCATCAATCATAAAGCTAATATCATATTTGTAGTCCAATAAAAGTGGAATGTAATTCCACACTAAGACTACATATTCGTTCGAAGAAGAAAAGACAGCTTCTATAGCTTCTGACAGCGTATCGCCATCGTCGCTTAGACTTTTAAAATTTCGAGGAGCTCCTGCTTGAATAAAAAAGCTCAATTTCATCACCTCATAAAAAGATTAGGGTCTTGGATGTCCATGAAAGGTTCCGTTACCATTATTTCGAACCCACATTTGAGTAGCCTTTACCGTAGTGCCATCAGGCATATGAACAATTGATTTAGAGCCCGACGGCAAATCAAACATTTCACCTTGTCTTGGTTTTAAAGTAGCAGCCTTTTGTCCAGCAAACTCAAGGTCCTCCTTAGCCCACTGCCCTTGGGGTTTTGGTATCTCACCCTTCTTAGCTTCGTTAGGACCTTCTTTCCAATTAATTCCGTGTTTCCCCCTCTAAGATATTTTGCTTCTGGACGTAAACATTCTTCTCCACCTAGATTATGAACCCAAATCCCCAACCCGCTCACAAAATAAGTATGGAATCTTTCCACCGTCATATTGTAAACCGTCGTCTGACGCTGCTGGATTTCGATGGTTCCGACTTCTAAAGTCTTTGACAAAGACTCCGCCTTTGCCTACGACCCAGAACGGATGGTTATACGTCGATTCGATCACCTGATCGCCGACATGGATGCTGTAGATCTCGTCCGTCTCGTGGTTGAAGGTCGCCGTAACCTGCTTGTAGGTGACTTCGTCGGTGTTTTCGTCTTTGGACAAAACGTTGTCGCCGATCTGCACGTCTTCGATATTTTTCTCGCGTTGATCGGTCTTGACTTTGGTCTCTGCCGTGAAACAGTTGCAGGCTTTATTGACCGCTTTGGCTGCCTTCGCTGCGCCAGCGGCTTTATCTCCTGCCTGGGCCACTTCAACGAACAATTTGCCGCCCTTGATGACTTTACCTACCGGAAGCAGACTGGCTCCGGCAATGACTTTGTCGATGGTCGAAGACTGCGAGCTCGTCAGCGTCTTGATATCGTCGATGACGAGAACTCTATGGTTTCTGTCACAACGATTTTATACTGAGCAACCTCGTTTGGGTATGCGAAAAGCTGAAGCATAACGCTTCAGCTTTTTAAAATTTATAGAATAAAAAAAGACACATTCGCTTAGGTCAGCAATGTGTGTCTTTTGGATAAGCACTAGCCTTGTTCAAATCAAAGATTCGAAAAAATGGCCTGTAAATAAGTATTACTTTTACAACAAAAATTGATTTAAATTCGAAAGCTTACAGGGTCAATCCATGTTTAATCTTTTCAAGATTTCCTCTGTAATAATAACATGACTATTTAATTCTTGTTTAGCTTCTATTATAATTTTACAACAGTTTTCGCTTAGCTCTTTATGGGTGACCCAAAATTCATTTGAAACTTTAGATACTGCTCGTAACAGTTCTCCATTATATAATTCACCTGCAGTCGGGTCTTTCTGTAAAGCTTCCAATGCATACGGTAGTATATAACTCACATAAAGATTTTGTCTAACAAACCTACAAATATCTTCAACCGTTAATTCTGAAATGGCCTTTTTTCTTACATGAGTATACCAATTGGATAAACTATCCTCCTTCTTTTCTTCTGTCCATACGATGTTTTCCAAGAATTCAATATCCGAAATATTTTTAATCGTAATATTTCTCACTCCTCAAATTAATAAGGCTCATTATATTTTTTAAACAACATTTTTGTTGTTCTAGAGTAATAGAATAAATGAATAGAAACTTATAAATAGATTGTTATGGAAAACCAAAAACATATTCAATATTTATTCCTTTATAACGTACTTAATAAGTTGATTTTTATAATTATTAGATTTATCACTTTTAAGAATGATAAAATGCCCAGGGAAGCTTTCTTGATTTTTCAAACACAAAAATATATTCTGAGTATCTTTCTCCAATTCGGTTACTCCTACCTCATTATTAATCAAGTAAATGAATGATTCATTAATGACCAAAAATATTCCATTAATATAAATAATATGTATTAATTCTAATTCGAGTGGCTGCATAATTTTCAATAAATCCCCTTGAATTCCCTTCATATTTACATAGCAAAGTTCATTGGTCATTTTATCTATATAAAGTAATTCCTCTGGATTGCTTTCACAAATTATGTACCTAGAAACATCACTTGTTACCTCCTGAAATGTGGAATCGAGAAATAACATATCTATAGCATTTACATCCCTAATAAAAAAATTCTCAATATTTAAAATGTATTGTTTATTCCCTTGCTTAAAAAGCCATTCTTTTTCGTTAATCCAAATGGATGCATGAGACAATCCACTTTCACTCATACCTTCTAAAAAATTTATTTCTTTGAATAATTTTTTTTCAATATCTAAATATATAAAAAATTCATTGTCCGGACAATACAAAATCACTTCTTTAGTAAAAGGATGTTTAAAAACAGAATGGATTAAAAGCCCTTCTCGTATTTTAATATAATTTATAAAATGAAAATTATGATTATATATCATAACACCACTATAATTATCATTCACAAGAATCAAATCTTGAATACATTCTAAAATATATATGTCATTGTTTAGCACAATTATCTCTTTCATTTTTACGATTTCCATCGTCCACCTCCATAACTAATTAAATCAGAGCATGATTATATCATCATGCTCCGATAAATTATTAACGTGTATTAATTTTTTTCTGAAGATCTCTAGTATCTGGAAGTAGCTTTCCTGTGATTGGATCTGCTTCTCCCAAGTGCTTGCCTCTTTTGCAGACGACTACCATAACGTAAAAAAGAATGGGCAAAGAGAAGAGTTATCGCACAAAACCCACGCTTATACCAAATGATTAAGAGGCCAAATCGAACAGGCTTGTCGATGGAAACCGCATTTGGTAGGTTGGCTGGACAGCATCTGAAGTCAGCCATTCAAACGGTAACAGCAGAACATGCCACTGAACTCGAACAAGCTCTCTCTTTGATCAACAATTGCCTCGTAAATGTGTAGGCTAAAAGTCCACCTAAAAATCGTTTCAAGACTCACTGTTGCACTTCATTTTACAATATGTCAGCTTAAAATCCATTATAAAAAAACTGTCGACGTTATCGACAGTTTTTCACTAAATATTACGATGATCTTTTTTTAGATCCATATCAAGATATTCATCCCATTTAATTGAATTTACTTCTTCATCAGTAGGTTCTCTAAATTCACCATAAGTGAATCTTGTTTCATTTTTGCGATTTTTAAAATCCAGAGGGTTTGTCCATTCCGTTTCACATTCATCACAATAAATGAAATATTTTTGAGTCGAAACCTCCTGAACAATAATAGCCCAACCTTGTGAGCAAACATAACAATTTCCTACAGGTTGTTTTTGTCTTAGATTCATTACATCCTCCCTTTAACGAACAGGATAACCGGTAAGCAATTTATTAGTACCTTCCATAACAACTATCTCCATGGTATTAAGTGTTTGTCCATTATCTAACCTTCCTCCGCCTCTTCCTGCATTGGGATAAGGAACTCGATAAATATCTGCTCCTGCTCTATGACCAGAAGGTTGGAGATTGTTTTGTTGCACTTTATTCCACGCCTGATTCAAAGTACTTACAGGATTCTGAGAAAATACACCATGCGTATCTCTATTCATATTAGGTTTGGTATGAGTCTCAGTATGTTCCCAACGAGTTTGTCCTTTTTTGTTTGTTATTGACCAATCAAGAATAGAACAACTATCATTATGAACCCAAATCCCCAACCCGCTCACAAAATACGTATGGAATCCTTCCACCGTCATATTTTAAACCGTCGTCTGACGCTGCTGAACTTCGATGCTTCCGACCTCTAAAGTCTTGCCATCGCTTTGCTCCAACAGATCGCCCGGCTTCAGGTCTTTAACAAACACCCAGCCTTTGCCTATGACCCAGAACGGATGGTTGTACGTCGATTCGATCACCTGATCGCCGACATGGATGCTGTAGATCTCGTCCGTTTCATGGTTGAAGGTCGCCGTAACCTGCTTGTAGGTGACCTCGTCGGTGTTTTCGTCTTTGGACAAGACTTTGTCGCCAATTTTTACGTCTTCGATGTTTTTCTCGCCTTGATCGGTCTTGACTTTGGTCTCTGCCGTGAAGCAGTTGCAGGCTTTGTTGGCTGCTTTCACTGCGCCAGCGGCTTTGTCTCCTGCCTGAGCCACTTCAACGAACAATTTGCCGCCCTTGATGACTTTGCCTGCTGGAATCAAACTGGCTGCCGCGATTACCTTGTCGATCGTCGAAGACTGCGAGCTCGTCAGCGTCTTGATATCGTCAATGACGAGGAAATCAGCGGTTTCTTTTACGCCGGTCTTGACGGCGCTCCATGTGTTCTGCAGCCATTGAGGCGCATAGCCGTTAGGGTCTACGAACTTCAGCGGGTTATTCTCCACCATCGGTCGAAGCAGAATGCCCCAATCCGCTTCGACATACGTATACGGATTCAAGCTGCTTGGCCGATTCACATAGCCTTCAAACGTATCCTCCTGAATAAACCGTCCGATGCTTGGATCATACCAACGGCTTCTCAGATATTGCAGGCCCGTATCTTCGTCCCAGAACTCGCCGGAATACCCGAACGGATTCTCGACTTGGACGTCCGCGGTCAGCGGATTGCCCCAGATATCATACGTGTAGCTGTTCAGCGCGGTACCGTCGGCTTTGACTAATCCCGTCACGTCACCGTGGCCGTTGTGCTGGTAGTACGCTTTCTGGTTGTCGAAGCGGATTAAAGCGTTCCGCTTCGACCGACGGCTCGCGTCTTCGCGGTAGATCAGCTGCGCGCCGCGCACCTAGCGGGCTTTGAACGTCACGCTGCCGTCTGCGGCTACGGTACCTTCGGCAATGATATTTGCGCCGTCGTAGTAGTAGCGCGTCGTATCGATCTTCCCGTCCTTAGTCAGGCTGCGCTCGGTCATCAGGCCGTCTGTACGTCGTCGTCAAACCGAACGGATCGGTCATGCTGCTCGTCAGTCCGTTTTTATAATATATGTACGAAATCTGTTTGCCGTCCGGATACACCATGCGTTCCAGATTGTTGTCCAGCGTGTAGAAGTACTGCGTCATGCCCGTCTCGTCGGTCAAGGCTTTGCACTTCATTTTACAATTCGTTACAAGAAAAACCTTGAAAGGCATAAAACCCTTCAAGGCAAGAGAACTATATTTTTTTTGAATAGATTCTTTAAGATCTTTAATTTGTAAGTCTGAGTATAGATTTTTAGAAGTTTTTTAGATATTCTTCTTGTTGTTTAGCTATCTTAAAAAAGAAGCAAAACAAATGTGCAATCTTTTGTTGAATATCTACGCTTAAATTCCCTTGAGAATTTTCTTCGATCAGGTCTTTTATAACATAAAAAGGTTCACTACCTATATCCAATCCTTCTTCTGCTTCTTCAGCAGAATTCAAAAGCAATTCTATCACGTTTAATTTATTATCGAGATACATAATATAGTAGTGTCCAATTACTGCTTCACTAAAATTAATTTTTTTGCATTTATGTTTCTCTTCGATCAACATATCGCTTAAACATTCATTGAGATCATTGAATGTTCTAGCCAAAGATACTTCAATAATCCAATTATGAAATTCATCTTTTTCCAAAATTTTTTCATCTGCCCATTCTTGCCACTTTTCTTTATCGTAGTACCCACTGCTTGAAGCAGCTAGAAGAAAATGTGCAACTGCAACGATAACAAATCACCTCGGAGTTTTAGGATGTAATCCTGGAGTTCCTGGTCCGTGTTGGTTAGGATTCTTATAAGGATTAGCATGATAATGTGGATTAGTATGTGAAGGCACATCTGGTCTTCCATGATCCGTATAATCATTATTTCCAATTTTTCTTCCAAATTCATCGTAAATAGTTTCTCTTTTATATAACTCTCCCGTTTTTGTATTGATTTTTTGATCTAGTATACTCCGATTTCCTGGCGTGGTATAAAGTCTTTGTCTTGTATTCGGTTCTCCTTTGTAGGGATCATTATAAGTTTGTTCCCAATATCTTTGATATCGAGCTGCTTCTGAGCATTCATCATTATGAACCCAAATCCCCAACCCGCTCACAAAATACGTATGGAATCCTTCCACCGTCATATTGTAAACCGTCGTCTGACGCTGCTGGACTTCGATGGTTCCGACTTCTAAAGTCTTGCCGTCGCTTTGTTCCACCAGATCGCCGGGCTTCAGGTCTATGACAAACACCCAGCCTTTGCCTACGACCCAGAACGGATGGTTGTACGTCGATTCGATTACCTGATCGCCGACATGGATGCTGTAGATCTCGTCCGTTTCATGGTTGAAGGTCGCCGTAACCTGCTTGTAGGTGACTTCGTCGGTGTTTTCGTCTTTGGACAAGACTTTGTCGCAAAGACAATGAAGGCGAGTTCCTTCGTTGTCTTCTCTTCATTTATTCCACCTCAAAAGGAGTAATAAATAAGAAGCTCCCCTCTAAATCTTCGCATTTCTTAGCCAATTCTTTGATTTTTTTTAAATGCTCTAAAGATTGAATATCTTGTACTTGATTAAGCAGCAACTCCAATTCTCGCATTAAATCAGGTATCCTCGCACTTATGACCAGCAAGTACTCACAATTAGACAACTCACTGAGAAAAGGGAAATTTTCGTCGTCCATATCCTGAATTAAATACTTTTCGTCTCCATCGACCGAAGGTATTTCTTCAATTACTTCGTAGTCCTTGGTTTGCAAAAGAGTCGTAAACATTCTATTCTCCTCCTCTATAATTCAACCCACCCGGAAATGTATTCATCTTAATGACTTAAACATGCTCGCTGTCTTGTCGTAACGAATAGCCCAACTGTCGGTAACTTTTCATAGATGTTTGTTTGTATTTGATTCTGCTATTAGTGTCTCACATCGTTCTAAAAGTTCTTCTAATCCTGAACGTACTGACCTTTTCTCTTCTTCCTTCAGCCAATCTATTGCAAACGCCTTGATTTCTTCAACATTTTCCTGATCCGCTATCTCAAACAATTTACCACTCACCGAACATCTCGAAGTATAGGTCTTCTCATAACGTCCTTTGAATAATTTATTCAAGTATTCTTTTTCCCCTAACTCATACATCACCCGATAATATTGATAACGAACATAATTCGATCTTTCGTTTTCTAAGCCTTTTTCTAAAATAGATAGTATTTCAGTTTTTCTCATTTGTAAGGCGGCGGCTACATCATAAAAAGAAAGAACAGCATAGGCACGTACAACCATCGAACGATCTTTTTGAGTCATTCTTTTAATTTTCTTCAATACTTGCAGCGAAAAACTTTTTTGCCCTAATACATCAACCGCTTCAGCACGTACAAGCCAGTACTTATCATGAGCGAGTTTTAAAAGTATTTTTTCAGCTTGTTCATTGAAGCAGTCTCCTAAAGCAGTAGCTGTCTCCGCACGAACCAGACCAAAAGGATCACTTGCGTATAATTCTAATCTTTCAAAATCAGGAACCTTCCCTGCTTCGACCTCAAATAAATAGTCTAGTTTTTTATTCAATTCCAATTCGAATTCAGTTTCTTCCATAATTATTCCCCCTATTGAATACAGTAGATTCAAAAAACCCTCTTTTCCAAAAAATCGAAAAGAGGGTTTCTCAAGAAAAGATTTTCAATTTAAGTGTCCCGCTCCTAATCATAAAACCTTCCACATCGCTATAAAAGCCTCTTTCTCTATTATAGCCGAGCTGCTTTTGTTCAACAAATGCGCTGTTTTATTACTTTACTCTTCTCTTTTTTTAAGATTCATTTACCGTGATTCCAAGCCCATTTTCTCTCCATCTCTTGCGATTCTACAAGCTCTTTCATCAACAGCGCAACCGGAAAAGAATCTTCAAGATTCTCCAGGTTTTCATCAAGCGTTTCTATCCAATATCTGATTCCTTCTTTATGAATAAAGAAATCTTCAATCAACAACTTGCGTAGCGGTTCCAAATCTCCAGGGTCTACTTCGTACTTCCACAGTAGATCGTTGTAAGACTCCGCAATGATTATCATTAGAGTGAATTTTTCTTCGATATTCAAATTCGATTCCGTGTAAGCTTTCAAAAACTCGTCCAATCGGGATGCATCAGCGACGATAAATTCCCAGTCTTGTCCCAGATCAGCAAACTCTTCAGGGAACCCGATTTTTTCTTCCAACCCTGTCTCCGCTTCTGCGGTTACCCACTTCGGGCTTTTGCTGTTCTGCTCTTCTGAAGCATAGATCTTTGCAATTCGTGCATAGAAATTCAGATATGATTCTTGAACTGGATCTCTATCTGAGTCCCTCTCTTCCTCTTGTATCGAAACAGGCACTTTGTCTAAGCATGCTCTAATAAGTTTGAATAAATGAAAAGCTAAAGCTTTTGGGAGGAACTCTGATTTTTCATGTGCAAGATGGATACTGTCCAAAAGGTTCCGCCATTCGTCAATATGAGCTTGATTCTTCTGTACATCCTCTGTCCAACCTTCAATCTGCTCTATCCATTGTCTGGTTTGATCATCTGGAGCTTCTTTGGTTTCCAAAGTGCTCAGCACCGTACATTGAAAAGTAGCTGACAGCTCTCGAATTCTCACTACTTTTTCAAAAGAAGAAAAACTCAAATCCGCTTCGTAAAAATAGGGAAAACCATAATATAGCGTATTGAGTATTTCTTTCGAGGCATAAGTTGACAGTATGAAAAGTTCTTGAAGCAAGTTTTCTGCCAGCTTTAAATCGGAGGTTCTTACAGGTTCTGAAAAACGCAGCGCTACATCAATTTTAAATAAAGTGATTTCCAACTGCCTCTTCATACGTTCCATTCGGTAATCAATATCCATTATTCAACTCTCCTTTAAGTAATTAAAAGATATGAAAAAATAGGATTGTAAAATAAAGTGTAACATTTCGAACTGAATACAAAGAGACTCTTATACAGAAAAGAACCGGCTCCCGCCGGCTCTCTCCTAATTCTCTTGATTTTAGCAGGTAGTTCTAAGTGGATACAGTAACTATAGAAAGTCAAAATTCTCTTCAATACTTAAGCCTGGTTTGCAATAAAATTGTTAAATAATTATAAAAAAATTAAAAATTTAATCTACTCTTAAAAACCGTTATTCAGGCATTAATGGCAGACTATAATCGTACTTGTTAGTACGATAATCACTATGGTATGGATAAGCTGTTCGCACACTACCATCTGCTCTCACAGCAATTTTCGCACGATCTGCTTTTAGATTTGTATTATTCCCAAAAAAAGTTCTAGAAGGATTATTTGCAGGCAGCGCAACATCATAAACTCCATAACCCCGTTGTGCAATTGGAGCAATAAAAGCTGCAGCTGCTTTATTGTTCCACCATCGTCCTTGCTGAGTTAATTTTGATCTTGCTCTATTATAAAGAGCACTTTCCGTTCGCGCTTGACCATGATCCGACCAAGTATGCCCCCAAGTCGGTCTACTTGCAGGATTATCCCACTTTAAGAAGGGTGGTGGTGTCGGTGGTGTCGGAGGCGTTGGACCTTTGCCTACTCCTATGCTTGGCTCGAACTCATGACCGCTCGGATCCACATATTTCAGCGGATTATTCTCCACATACGTATACGGATTCAAACTGCTCGGCCGGTTCACGTACCCTTCAAACGTATCCTCCTGAATAAACCGCCCGATGCTCGGGTCATACCAACGGCTTCTCAGGTATTGCAGGCCCGTATCTTCGTCCCAGAACTCGCCCGAATACCCGAACGGATTCTCGACTTGGACGTCCGCGGTAAGCGGGTTGCCCCAGATGTCGTAGGTGTAGCTGTTCAGCGCGGTCCCGTCAGCTTTGACCAGTCCGGTTACGTCGCCATGACCATTGTGCTGGTAGTACGCTTTCTGGTTATTCGCGTCTTCGCGATAGATCAGCTGCGCGCCGCGCACGTAGCGGGCTTTGAATGTGACGCTGCCGTCTGCGGCTACGGTGCCTTCGGCAATGATATTCGCGCCGTCGTAGTAGTAGCGGGTCGTGGTGGCCTGGCCGTTTTTCGTGATGCTGCGCTCGGTCATCAGACCGTCGCCGTTGTACTTGTAGCTCATCGAAGTCTGATTGCGCTGCAGTTGGCTCAGTTGCCTTCGGACACCGCATTGCCGTCGAAGTGCTTGAGTACGCGGCCGGTCGCTTAACGCAGGAACAGCAAATCGCTATGTCACATGCTGCTTAACGAGAGAACCCCCATTCGCTGTTCCCAGAGGGATTCGCAATTGGGGGCTCCTTAGTCCATAGGTACATGTAAGAGATTGTCGTATGCCTAACTTTTCTTATTCTCTTTTTTCTTTTTCTCGCAAAACTTTTCCCAATTTTCATACAGCTGTTTTACATTCTCTGGTTTAGAAGAATGGAGAGGATATTGTGGAGGCATATATCTTACAAATCCAGATATTTCTTCCGGGTAATCAAAATCGGCATAAATGATTTCAACCATTTCAAGTGGATCTCCGTACTTCTCACGATTTTCGAAAATCCAATTTAGCAATAAAAATAAAAATTTTTCTTTTAAGTTCTCTTCATCTTTGGGTGAACTTAAATTTGCAAGCTTTATCAAGTATTCATATACAGAATTTTCATCCTTTTCCCAAGCTAAATCTAGAAGTAGTTGTGAAGGATTTGCTTCTGTCTCGATTTGGCTCTCGGCATATCGCAATACAGACTCCTTTTCAACAAATCCATTTTCAACTGCGAATAAAAGGACGTGCCAATCCAAATCGATGTAATCAATAATATAGGAATAAGGGAGTTTAATGTTTAAAGTATTCAAATTCGGTTCACCCCATTATTTTTTAACTTGTTGGTTTATTTTTCCGGTTATCTCTCCCCCGTTGATAAATAATTGGTGAGAAACAGTGCCTCCTGGCTGTAGTAGATACTCATATATACCGCTTTTTCCATTCATTTCACCATTAACTTGAAGTAGCGTTCGTTTAACCCCATCTCCTCCTGTAGAATTAAAAGTTTTACCCTTAGACAACTGTGCTTCTGTTAAAAAGCTAGCTGCACGATGGTTTTTATCAGATTTGTTCAGAGCAGACCCTACACGATCAGCAGAAGCTATTGCATTCGCTGCTGCTACAGGAGTTATACATTCATCATTATGAACCCAAATCCCCAACCCGCTCACAAAATACGTATGGAATCCTTCCACCGTCATATTGTAAACCGTCGTCTGACGCTGCTGGACTTCGATGGTTCCGACTTCTAAAGTCTGCCCATCGCTTTGCTCCAACAGATCGCCGGGCTTCAGGTCTTTGACAAACACCCAGCCTTTACCTACGACCCAGAACGGATGGTTATACGTCGATTCGATTACCTGATCGCCGACATGGATGCTGTAGATCTCGTCCGTTTTGTGGTTAAAGGTCGCCGTGACCTGCTTGTAGGTGACTTCGTCGGTGTTTTCGTCTTTGGACAACACCTTGTCGCCGATCTGGACGTCTTCGATATTTTTCTCGCCTTGATCGGTCTTGACTTTGGTCTCTGCCGTGAAGCAGTTGCAGGCTTTATTGACCGCTTTAACTGCCTTCGCTGCGCCAGCGGCTTTATCTCCTGCCTGGGCCACTTCAACGAACAATTTGCCGCCCTTGATGACTTTACCTACCGGAAGCAGACTGGCTCCGGCAATGACTTTGTCGATCGTCGAAGACTGCGAGCTCGTCAGCGTCTTGATATCGTCAATGACGAGGAAATCAGCGGTTTCTTTCACGCCGGTCTTGACGGCGCTCCACGTGTTTTCTAACCATTGAGGCGCATAACCGTTAGGGTCTACATATTTCAGCGGATTATTCTCCACATACGTATACGGATTCAAACTGCTCGGCCGGTTCACATACCCTTCAAACGTATCTTCCTGAATAAACCGCCCGATGCTCGGGTCGTACCAACGGCTTCTCAGGTATTGCAGGCCCGTATCTTCATCCCAGAACTCGCCCGAATAGCCGAACGGATTCTCGACTTGGACGTCCGCAGTCAGTGGATTGCCCCAGATATCGTACGTATAGCTGTTCAGCGTGGTGCCGTCAGCTTTGACCAGTCCGGTCACGTCGCCGTGGCCGTTGTGCTGGTAGTAGGCTTTCTGGTTGCTCGCATCTTCGCGGTAGATCAGCTGCGCGCCGCGCACGTAGCGGGCTTTGAACGTGACGCTGCCGTCTGCGGCTACGGTGCCTTCGGCGATGATGTTCGCGCCGTCGTAGTAGTAGCGGGTCGTGGTCGCCTGGCCGTTTTTCGTGATGCTGCGCTCGGTCATCAGGCCGTCGCCGTTGTACTTGTAGCTTACCGAAGTCTGGTTGCGCGTAATTCCGCTCAGCTGTTCGGCCTGGTTGTACGTGTAATCGATGTTATCCCGGTGCGGCATCTGGATACTGGATTGCAGCGTCAGGCGGTTGCCTTTGCCGTCGTACGTGTACGTCTCCGTGCCTTCGGAGCTGGTGATGATGCGATCCAGTTCGTCGTACGTGAACGTACCGCTTGTCGTGCCGTCGCTGCGGCTGGTGATGTTATCGCCATTATCGTAGCCGTACGTGAACGCTTTGGTCAAGCCGCCAGCCGACTGCAGCAGCTTCGTCAGGCGTCCGAATCCGTCGTTCGTGTACGTCGTCGTGATCTGTCCGTTGCCCAGCTTGGTCTGGTACAGCTGGGACGACTTGAGATAGTTCTCGTCGGATTGGGTCAGGCCGTCGCGGTACGTGTATTCGGCCTGCTTCGTGTTGTCCGTAAGAACTTGCGACAACTGGTTGTCGGCATTGTAGATGTACGTTGTCGTCATGCCGAACGGGTCGGTCATGGTGTTCGGCAGACCGTTTTTGTAATACGTGTACGAGATCTGCTTGCCGTCCGGGTAGGTCATCCGTTCCAGACGGTTATCCAGCGTATAGAAATACTGGGTCGTGCCGGTCTCGTCGGTCATCGACTTGCGCAGACCGTTCTTGTAGTACGTGAACGAGCCGTTCTTGTCGCCGCTGCTCCACGAAGTCAGGCGATTCTGCTCGTCGTACTGATTGACGACGCTGATGCCGCCGCGCGTCGTGCCGCCGGTGATGTTGCTGTTGTTGTCGTACGTGTAGCTTTCTTTGCCGAGCACGGAGTCCGTTTTGGACAACCGGCGGCCCAGTTCGTCATAGCCGTATGCGATCTTGGTGAGATCCGGGAACACTTTTTCGGTCATTGCACCGAGCTTGTTGTACGAATATTTCGTGTTCATCGACGTGCCGCCGGCACTCTGCGTCACGTTCTGCAGGCGGTGCAGCCCGTCGTTCGTGAAGCCGGTCGTGGCACCTTTGCCGTCGGTGGAACTCATGGCGAACGGATCGCCGCCGACTTCGTACTGGTTGGTCGACTTGATGATGTTGCCTTTATCATCCGTACGCGTCGTGCCGGTCGAGCGGCCTGCCGCGTCGGTCTCTTCGGTCACTTTCGCGCCGTAGTCGGTCGTGGTCGTCGCCTGGTTCAGGACGTTGTTATAGCCATAGCCCGTGACGCGTCCTGCTGCCGAGATCGTTTCTTTGACCTCGCCGTTGGCGTCGTACGTGTAGCTCGTCTTATGGCCTTCGCCGTCGGTCGTGTAATCCAGCTCGCCCAGATCGTTGTAGTGGTTGGACTGAAGCGTGTAGAATGCGACGTTGTTATTGTTGTCTTTGCGCTTCAGTTCAACCGCGGAAGGGCGGCCGAGACCGTCGTAGATCTCTTTGCTTTCTTTGCCTTCTTCGTCCACCGTGTAGAATTGGCCGATCTGGCCGATGGTGCTGTACGAGAACGCAGTGGTCGACGTCGCGCGAGTGCCGTCTGCCGCGGCGGGACGGGTTACTTTTTTGATTCGGCCCACGTTGTCGTATTCGTACGCTTCGTCGGAACCGGCCGGAGCGCCTTTGGCTACCGCGTTACCGTCGAAGTGCTTGACTACGCGGCCCGTAGCCAGATCGTATTCGTAACGTTCTTCGATGGTTTTCGGCGTGCCGTTTTCCGTTACTTTTTGCTTGATGGCAGTCGGATACGCGTTTTTGACGGCTGCGCCGTATTCGATATCTGTCTGCTGGGTTTTGTCATTTTCCAACTGCTGCACCGTCTGCGTCAGGTTGCCGTAGGCATCGTGCTGATACGTCATCTGCAGCAGGCTGGCCTGGCCGCTCTCGTCGGCGTAGTTCTGCACGGTCTGCGTAATATGCGGCAGCGCCGGATCGGCGGTGTGCGAGATATCGTCGGTGATGACGCCGGATACGGTATTGCGCTCGCTCAGCGCAAGTCCCGGGTACGTCGCCGAATACGAATAGCTGCCGATATGGCCCAGCGGATTGGTGTAGGTCAGTACGTTGCCGTATTGATCGTACGTGTACGCATGGACTTTATTGCCGGTCTTCTCCGGCTTCTGCGTGTAGTCCGTATCGGTCTCGGTGATCCGCACGGCCAACTGCTGATCCGGATCGTAGACGGTGTCGATCTGCTTCTTGTATTCGCCCGTTTTCTCGCGCGTTTCCTTAACCGCGAGATGATCGGCGTTCAGGACGGTCGTCTCGGTAATCTTCTCGGTGGACGGCACGTTCGAAGGAGCGTTCGGATTGCTGATCGTCGTGCNGTTCTTTTTCTTCGTGCCGCTCTCGTTCAAGGCATCATATCGCTTGTTCACCCGGTAGTAATCGAGCGTACCGGCTTCGCCGAAGCGCTTGGTCGTTTTGTCGTATTCGTACATCGTGCTGGCGCCGGTCGGGTAAGTGACGGCGTTCAGCCCGGAGTAGATCGTCGAAGCGGCGTTCGCTCCGCCCGGTCCGTCGGCGTCGAAGCCGGCATTCTGCTTGGCGTAGCCGTACGAAGTCGTCTCGCCGTTCTCGTTGACCGCGGAAGTGAGGTTGCGCTTTTTGTTCGTGTCGCTGATCAGTCTTTTGTTAAAAACGAGCGATTTGCCTGCATACCCGACCGTCACGGAATCGGATTTGTAGGAGAACTTGATCTCGCGGTTCAGCGTGTCGATAACCCGGCTGATCATCGGGTAGGCGTTCTGGTCGTTAACGGCTATCTTGGCGTATTCGACCAGAATCACGTTGCCGTAAGCGTCCTTCGTGCCGATCCAGCGGCCTTCCGCATTGAACAGCGACTGCGTGCCGAGCGTGTCGGTCAGCGAGTACGCGGCCGTGGCGGTTACCGTTTTGCCGGCGGCGTCCTGCGTGGAGATCACGGTCGTCGCAGGCGCGAACTTCACGTCCTGCAGCGGATAATCGACCAGTCCCTGACCGTCCGCGGCGATCTGATACACCGTTCCGTCGGCAAAGTGCAGATAGCGCTGGTCGCCCCGCAGTTCGACGGACGGGAAAGCCCAGGTCCAGCCGACGCCGAGATTCGACGTGCGTTCGTTGTATGTATAGTATTCGTTGTCGTTCGTGTACACCGTCTGGCCGGAAGCGTTCGTCGTCTGCGCGATCTTCGGCTCCCAGATGTAGGCGGTATTGCTCTCGTACAGCCGTCCCAGCGTAAAGTCCAGCCCGCCGCGGCCCGGCAGGCTAAAGTCGGTCTCCATGCGGGTCAGCGAGCCGCTGGCATCGGAGATGTTTTCGCCTTCGGCAGCGCCGCTGTAAGGCGTGTTCGCCGCGATCTCGTACATGGACTGCGGGGCGAACCCGTTATTGAAAGCGACGTTCGACAGCGCCGATACGGCGGCACGGGACGCGGCAGGAGCGGCCGGAGCCGCCTGCGCGCGATTGGGAGCGGCGATCGGCGGCAGCAGCAGGGCTGCGACGAGCGCGGCGTTAAGGACTTTGAAAAATGGTTTTTTCACGAACGATTTCCCCTCGATTCTCTAGTTTGGTGTACTCAGAAGCCCTGAACGTATTCTCTTTTGATCAGGTTGCCGTTGGTGTCGTACGTGAAGTTGATCCGTTCGCCGGACGAGAACAGGATGTATTGGAGTCGGCTCTGGTCGTCGTAGAAATACTGGAACTGCATCGGCGTGCCGGCCGCGCTGAGCGTGCTGACCGCGTCGCCTCCGTGGCGGATATGCAGCTGCGGCGCTTCCGCAAACGATGTCGGCTCGCCGGCGCTGTCGATCTGCACGCCGTAGTTCGGCTGCTCGTCGGTCAACCAACGCGTAATCAGGTCGGGATCGAGGTCGATGCGCGGCTGTCCGGATTCGTCGGTGCGAAGCTTGCCGTAGCTGGCTCCGTCGGCGCGCAGCGCCGTTCTCGGCTGCTCGTCGGAAGTCAGCGTCGCTTCGTTCCACGGTTCCACGGCGCGCAGCACGCGCAGCGTGTCGGGATTGCCGGCTTCGCCGCCTGTGGCGCTCGTCAGGTACGCTTCGCGAACGGCCGCGTCTTCCGGCAGGCCGGACAGGTCGAACTGGAGATACGTGCGGCGATCCAACGGCTTAGGCGCGGAGCGGGCGAACGTTCTCATCTCGGCGGAAGCTTCGGCAGACTCCGACGGTTCGGCAGTGACGGTCGCCGTCTGCGCGGTCGTCTGCAGCATGATGCCGGTATGCAGTTCTACCGGGTACGCGAGATCGCGGTGATCCGCTTCCACGTCGAGATAGCGGACTCCGCTGTCTTCGTGCAGCGTCTGCCGCGCTTCGCGGCGCTGTCCGTTCGCGTCGGTCAACCAGGCCGGCGATACGGCCAGGCTGCCGCTCGTCAGATCGGCGCCGAGCGGGCCCTGCACTTCGAAACGGAACGTCGCAGGCGCGTCGGCGGAAGCCAGGTTCAGCGTCTGTTCAACGCCGGAAGCGGCAAGCGCCAGGTTCGCGTCGGTAGAGTTCCAGACGTTGGCGTAGCTCAGTTGGCCGGAAGCGGATTGGGATACGTCCGCCTGCGCATCCTGCGCGCCGACCGGAACAAGGCCGACGGTGCTGCCGTTTGCGCCGAGCGAAAAGCCTTGTGCGTAAGCGTTATGTAGGCTCGGCGTGTAAGGCACGGTCGCCGAGGTGTAACCGGCTTCGGCAGACGGAGCGGCGGGAGCGGACGACGGTTCGGCTGCCGGAGCCTGCGGTTCTTCGGCGGCGGGAGCCGGCTTGTCTTCGGCAGGCTGCGGAGCGGCTGGCGTCTCGGCGGCCGGTTCGTCAGCGGACGGCGCGGGCTGCGCAGGCGTTTCCTTCGCCGGCTCGGCGGACGGTGCTTCGGCAGCCGGTTCCGCGAGCGAAGCGGAAGACAGCGAGCGGAGTGCAGACGCTTCCGGCTTGGCTGCATCGGATTCAGCTTCAGGCGCAGTTTCCGGCGCTGCGGCTGGGCTGTCGGCCTGCGGCGTCGTTTCGGTCGGCGTCGATTCGATTTCCGTCGATTCGGCCGGCTGCGAGTCGGCGGCGGCCGGAACGTCGGCGGTCGGCGCGCTTTCTTTTTCCGGCAAAACCTCTTCCAACGTCAGCGACAGGCGGATGTCCTGATAATCGCCGTTGTCGTCCCGGTAATGCAGCGGAGCGGCGGACAATACCGTCTCCCGGCTGTTGTCGCTCATGAGATACTCTTTGCTGTACAGCGTACGGTCGGCCGTTTCTTCGCTGACCACTTCGGCCGGCGTTTCGATAAAAGCGGCTGCCGCTTTGTCGTTCTTGATCTGCGTCTCGTCCGGCGCCTTGGCCGGTTCGGGATCGGCCAGAGCGGAATGAGGCACGACCTGCGCTCCAAGCGAGGAGACGAGCAGGGTGGACAGAAGCCATTTTTGTTTTGCGCGCATGTGCGATGTTCCTCCAATTCCGATAAACGGTTGATTGCCCGGGATACCCGAGCGACGTACTGACCTTTACGACTAGTGACCCAAGACTAAACTACTTCAAATTTGAAACTAAAGACCCGGCTTTAAACTGTTTATTGTGCCAAGCAAGAGATAAATAAACAATTTGTTACAGGACTAAACAGAATAATATCCTTTTATTTTTATATAAAACTTATTATTTCCATTTCATTTTGGTAAGGGAGTGACCAAAAGTCCCGATATTATTGAACGTAAAAGACCGAGTTAGCATAATTTTTGCAAAAGATTACGCCAAATTTTTACAGTGGAAAAAGAGTGGGAAGTGCGTGGCATTTTGCGGTTTGCGCAGCGGACTCGGTTTGTAGGGGCATAGGGCTGGCTCGGTATTTGTACGAGAGGATGGAGGGATCGAGGCCGGCGGCGGGTGGGAAATTGAAGATTGGAAATGGAAAATTGGAGATTAACGGCGTGAGTACACTTATTTCGGCTAAAAAAGGGGACAGGATGGCAAATAGCTGCGCAGATGCAGTTATTTTGCGGAGAACAGCGGGTTTTGGTGAAGGTATGGGAAAATAACTGCTCTCTCGCAGTTATTGCGTATTAGACGGGCGAATATGGGGAAATAACGGTCGTCACGCAGTTATTTCGTCTTAGACGGACAAATACAGGGAAATAAAAGTCGTTACGCAGCTGTTCGGGAAGATACGGGCGAAACAGCGAAGTTTGCGTGCCGATTTTTTCCGAATTCCGACTTCTTAGGCAAAGGGAACGCATCGGATTTCCATGCAAAAAAAGCCCTCTACGCAAGCAGCGAAACGCTGCTGACGTAGAGGGCTTGATCGGTATTATTGCGCCGCGGCATCCGTGCGGATATCATAGCTTTGCCCGTCGACGGTCACTCCGTCGACCGGAGAACCGAGCGGACTCGCGATCCGGTACACGGCCGTGTACGGATAGTCCGCCGGGTCCGCCGCTTCGTAGGCGGACCCGCTTCCCGCTTCGGCCTCTTCGCCGGCCGAAGCGTCCGTGCCCGAACCGGCGGCATCCGCGCCGGTTCCCGGTTCGGCGCCGGAGTCCGGGTCTCCGGCAGAATCGGTTCCGGACTCCGTACCGGAACCTTCACCGGCGGCGCCCGCCGCTTCGTCCGTGCCCGCCGTCGTACCGGCGTCTCCGGCCGTGCCGGAACTTCCGGCGTTTGCACCGCCGGCCGCATCACCGGCGGTCCCGGCGCTCTCGTCGCCGCCGCCGCTTGTCCCGGCGGCAGCCCCATCGGCGCCGTCTGCACCGGCCGTACCGTCCGTGCCGTCTGCACCGCCCGCCCCATCCGTCCCGTCCGCCGGTTCACCCGCCGCTGGGTCTTCCGTCCCGGTCGCTCCTTCGATCGGATCGGGATCGGGACCCTGCTCCAGCTTCGGAGCCGCGACCGGAACGCTCTCGTTGTTCCGCAGTTTCAGCGTAAATCCGGGCGGAGCCGCCGCAAAAGCATCCCGTTCTTCCGCCGTCCGGAAGCGGAATTCGACCGACTGCCCGTCGGACGGCGCAAAGACCAGCATCGCCGGTCCGCCGTTATCGCCCGCGTCCGGCGTGTCCGTGCCGGTCTCGACCGGCGGCACCGCCGCCGTTTGTTCCGGCGTCTGGGCGGCTTGTTCCGATCCGCCCAATACGCCGGTCGCGTACAGCACGCCGACGGTTCCGCCGCCGACGATCAGCAGGGCGAGCACGCCCATGAGCATGAGCGCGAGGCCGCGGTTTTTGCGCATCCAGCGCACGAGCGGCGAAGCCTGCTGTGCCTGGATTTTGCGGTAGACGGCCGCGAGCGGCGTCGGCGCATTGTCGAAATAATCGCGCCGGTTGTTCTTGTCCTTGAACGCTTCGCGGTCATGCGCGGTAAAATAATGCACGATCGCGGCTTCATACGCAGGATTCAGCTTGCGCCCTTCGGCGTACGGCTCCTGCGAAGCCGACCACTTGAAGAAGCGGTACACCGCTTCGCGGCCGCCGGACGCGGACGAATTGATCCGCACCGCATCGACCAGGCGGCGGTAATCGACGTCTTCCCCGCCTCCGCTCAGGCTGCGCGAGAACGCCGGCATGAGGCGGCCGTAGCGGCCGGCCGCGATCTCGGCGGGCAGCAGGCGCCGGCCGAGCTTCTGCACTTCGTCGGTCTCCCGCATGCTGAGCCCGTCCAGCAGGCCGGCATCCGGGCGCTCCAGCGTGAACCACAGGTAAGCGGCGCGCAGCGCGGCATACCGGTCGGTTCCGCGCGGACCGCGCACTTTCCGGGTGCGTTCTTCTTCGCTTTCCCCTTCGAACAGGAAGCCGAGTCCGGTCACCTGCTGCAGCGTGACTTTTTCCCATTCCCATTCGTCGAGCAGATGTTGGATCGCTTCTTCGGCCAGCGCGATACAGAGCGGATGCTTCATCAGCTCTTCGCCCGTGCCGTCCATCAGGTTGGCGGTAGGATTGCCGTCGCCGCGCAGCGTCTCGATCACGCCGCCGACGGCGGAGACCGGCTCGCCCGAGCGCCGCAGCTTGCTGCCGAGCACCCGCAGCGACGAATCGCAGAAATGCTCGTTGTTCAGCAGGCCCGGATGGTCGTCGGACCATTTCTGCACGATCCGCACGACCATCGCCGCATCGGCCGCCGCTTCCAGCTTGCGGTCCAGATACGGCTCGAACAGCATCGCCGCCAGCTGGCGGTTGCCGATCAGCGTCGAGAAAAACGTGTCCGCAAGTTCCGGATCGCTCTCGATCACGCCGTAATACGCCATGCCGCCGTCTTTGCGCTTCTGGCGCGTCACCATCGGCATCAGCGTCAGCAGATACCGCAGCACGAGCGCGCCCGCGCCTTTGCCGCCGACCCGGAAATACGCCACGATATCGCGCACCAGTTCCGGTTCGGGGATGCGCCCGGCCATCAGGTCGTCCAGCTCGCGGTCGAGCCGGCTGCCCAGCAGGTCGAACATCCGCGCGTGCAGGCGCGATTCGCCGGGGCGGCGAACCCAGCCGAGCAGCAGGTTCAGAATGCCCCGCCGATCCTGCTCGTACGGCGTCTCATCGCCTTCCTCGATCCGGAACAGCCGGGACAATTCCAGATACCGTTCGGGATTCAGCGCATCCGGCGTGCTGCCGAGCGCTTCGTCCGCGAACGAGTAGAACCTCTCCAGCCGCTGCGGATCGCGCAGGCCGTCATGCAGAAATTCCGCCAGTTCCTGCAAGCTTCCGCCTTCGGCCGCGTTGACGATACGCCCGCGCGAAAAGTCGAACAGGAAGTCTTTCTCGATATTCCGGTCGCCCGGACGCATCGAGCCTTGTTCCACGAACGTCAGATGGACGCCTTTGCGGCTGTGCGGCTCGCGCGAATACGTCACGAAGCCGAGCGCCCGGCGGAATTCCGGCGGCAGCGCGGCGTACAGCACTTCGAGCAGCCGCAGCGCGCGGGCGCTCAGTTCGGAGACCGGCGCGTTCAGCGTCACGTACGTTTTGCGCCGTCCGCCGACCGATTCCATCACGGCGAGCAGCAGGCGCTTGAACGACGACGGATCGAGGCCGATCTCGCCCAGCTTGTCCGGTCCGGTCTTCGGCTGCGGCCGGTCGGCCCGCATCGGCAGGGCGTCAAGTTCCGCCAGCTCCGCGCCGCGCTGTCCTTCTTCGGCCGGTTCTTCGGCGGCGGACACGTAATCGGCGTACAGAAAATTCATGTAGTCCGACGCCAGCGCGTCCGCCCGTTCCGACGGAATGACATAGTTATGGGTGAAAAAAGTGCTGCGCAGTCCTGTAAAATCCGCGGATTTGTACAGGCTGCGTCCCAGCACGACATCGCCGTTCTCAAGCTGCACCAGATGCACGGAATCCGGGTAGGCGGACTCTTCCTTGACGCCGGAAGCGTTCAGTTCGGCCGGCGCGTCGTAGGCGCAGAGCGGGTGCAGCGTTTTTTTGACGAACGAATCATCCAGGCCTTCCGTCCGCGCGATCGTGTCGTAGCCTTCCGTATCCCGGAAAATGCCGCTCCGCGCGCGCGTATAGAGCTGCTGGCCGATTTTTTTGGAGGAGAATGGGCTCAACGTTTATTCTCTCCCCTCGATATAATTCAGCTTGTGCAGCAGCCAGATAAACGGTTCGTCGACCCGGATCGGGCTGACGACGCCCTGAATCTTCTGGTCCACCGGATTGCTGCCGAGCGCCGATACCGCGAAATACCCGGTCTCGTTGAAGTAGACGTCCATCGTGCCTTTGAACGGACGGTCCACTTTTTCGATAAAGCGCCGCACTTCGCCGTCGATATTGCCGAATTCGGTCAGATCGAAATAGTCATGGTGCTCCATGTTGTTGAACACATTGCTGTTGGGACGTATGTAGTCGCCGTCTTCGTCCGCCAGCGCGCGCAGCATATCGCTTTTGGTGAGCACGACCGCTGTCGGAATGTCCGTTTTGCCTTTTTCCTGATGCGAGATGAAGTCGCTGAACATCGTCAAGACCACGTCGCGCGGCTCGTCGTAGCGGTTCGTCCACTCGCCCGGCTTGTCGCCCAGCATGATCCGGATCCGCTCGCGGATCGAACGGATCTGCAGCGGATCGACCATGAACAGGATGCCGGCGGAGTTGCGGATATGCCGCCCGTGCAGGTTCATGTATTCTTCGTCCACCATACCCTCGCCCGCCACGTCGAAAAAGACGAGCGTCAGCGGAGGTTTTTTCTCGTCCTTGAACACGAATTGGAAAATGAACGGTTCCTGCATCCGCTCTTTTTGCGTGGACGCCAGCAGGTCGCCGCGTTCGAACAGCGGTTCTTCGTAGTTCATGCGGAACTTGCGGCTGATCTCCGCGTTCAGCGGCATGCAGGCGGCGTCGAACCGGTCGGCCGTCGTCTGCTGGAGCGTATGGATCAGCGACGTCATATAGACGGATTTGCCGACCTGCGACGCGCCGACGATCGAGATGATGTTGCTCGGCACTTTGCCCGCCGTTACCGGCAGTTCGTTGTGGCAGTGCGGACAGAGCCGTCTGCGCGTCGTCTCGCCGTAGCGGTCCGTCAGCGAAGTGAGGACGTTGTCCGTGTACGTGCGATGTTCCGGCAAAATATCTTGCGGATTCAGGATCGCTTCCATATCGTACACCGTATCGAGGCCGAAGCGCTCCCGGTACCGGTTCAGCGGCGCGTCTTCGCGCAGCGCGAAATCTTCGTCGTCTTCGCGATGGTGCGAAGCGCGGAAGACGACTTCCTCCGGCGAAAATTTGCTGAAGCAGTACGGACAGACGATGTCGTAAAAGAGCGGTCTCGGCTGCTCCTGCGGCTTTCTTTTGAATCGGCTAAAAAAGCTCATCCCGTTTCCCCTTTGCTTATGAAATGAATGTCCAATTTCCGGCTGGCGCAGCCCACTTACTCCGGCACCAACTCGTACAGCTGGCCGTACCTTTTTCCATCGGTAAAAAATACGCGGACAAAATCGTTTTTGCCCACTTCGATCTCCGGCAGGCCGGTGCGCCCGGCCGGAAACGGCGCGCTGAACGGATAGACCGTGCCGTCCTGCGGACCGACCGGATAGCCGCCGCTTTTCTTGACGTAGCAGAGCACGTTCTCATCCAGCGGCACTTCGCAGGAGATCTCGATCCGGACCGTTTTGTAAGCGCGGAACAGCGCCTTTCTCTCCCGGACGGAGTATCGAATCTTCGCGCGCCCGGCCGGTGTCTCGACGAGGTTCGAGCCGTCCGGTTGACGGACCAGCACCGGCTCGCCGGAGCCCGGAAGCGCGGCATACACCATATACACAAAACGCCCGATGCCGTCCAGACGATCCCGGTACCCGGCCGCGGCTTTGTATTCTTCGCGCGTGTACAGCTTCAGTCCCGACGCGTCGAAGCCTCCGCCCGGCCCGAAGTCCGCCGGCGAGCCGCCGCCCGCCTGTTCTGCATCGAGCGCCCGGCGCCCGATATAGACCGAATCCGTACCGGACGGCCACTGCCATTGCAGCGTGCAGACGTCGCCGCTGACGCGGCGCGTCAATTCGCGGATGACCGGCGAGTCCGGACCCGCTTCGATAAAGCGCATCCCGGATTCCCCCTTTCTTGACCGAATAAGCCGTTTGAGGCGACCGGAATCCCGGCGCCGTCCCGACTTTTTTCTCATTCTTCACAGCTTCTCCCAGTATAACACAGCCGCCTGCCCGCGGCCCCCGTCCACAGCCGGGGAATACGCGTCATCGGGCGGCGCGATCGAAGCAAACAGGCGGCCCGCACCCCTTTCGGATGACTCGGCCGCCTGCTTGATGACTCTTGGATTGCTGTCTGTCTTGAATCCTTTTCTGCTTGGACCTTGCTTGAATCTTCCTTGAATCTTCCTTGAACCTTCGTCCGTTACTTCGCCTGTCCCTGACGCAGCAGTCCCGGAATCGTCGATTCGAACGAAGGGAACGCGTAGACCAACTGGTCGGCCTGCTCGGCGGACAGCTTCAGCGCGATGACCGGGGTCAGCGCATTGACGATGTCCAGCGCTTCGCGGCTGTAAGCGGCCGCTCCGGCAAGCTTTCCGTCCCGGTCGAACACCAGCGTCAGGTGCGCGTCGGTATCGCCGCGTCCCTGGAAGTCCCACTGCTTGCCGAGTTCGACCGGCTTCACGGTGTACTGCCCGGACTGCTCCGCTTCTTCCGGCGAGACGCCGATCTGCGAAATTCTTGGCAATGTAAAAGCGATCGTGGCGATCGGCGGATACTCGATCGGCGCGTCGATCGTGCCCGACAGCAGAGCGCCCAGATACTTCGCTTCGAATACGGAAGTCGGCGTCAGGCGCGGCTGCTTTTTGTCGAGCACGTCGCCGCTTGCGTAAATGTTCGGCTGCGACGTGCGCAGGTAGCGGTCGACGACGATGCCTTTTTGCGTATAATTGACGCCTGCCGCTTCCAGTCCCAACAGATCCGTGTTCGGAATGCGGCCTGTCGCGTTAATGACGAGATCGGCAGGCAGCGCAAGTCCTTTTTCCGTGGTGAGCACGTACTCTTCGCCCTGACGCGCAAGGCCCGACGCCCGGTCTTCGAAATGGAACACGACGCCGTCGCCCTGCATTTTCTCGATCAGGCGGCTTGCATACGGCTGATGGAATCCGTCAAGCGCGCGGTTCGACGTCTGCACGACTTCGACGTGCGCGCCCGCTTTGGACGCGATCGACGCCAGCTCCATCGCCACGTAGCCCGCCCCGATCAGCACGATGCGCTTCGGCAGCTCCGGCAGGTACAGGAAATCGTCGCTCGTCTTCAGCAGTTCGCTGCCCGGAATGTCCAACTCCGCGGGGCGCTGGCCGGCCGCGATCACGATCGTCTCCGCCGAGTAAGGCACGCCGTCGACTTCGACCGTACGCGAATCGGCAAACTTCGCTTCGCCGTGCAAGATCGTCACGCCCGCACCCGTCAGCATCTCTTCCACCTTGTCCGGCAGCGGATCGAGAATCGAATTTTTGTGCGCCATCAGCTTGGACCAGTCGAGGGTAAACGAACTTTCCAGACCGTTTCCGCCGTACAGCTGCGCATCTTCCATCACTTTGATCGGGCTGTCCAGAATGATCTTCGGGTTGCAGCCGTAGCTCGTGCAGACGCCCGCGATTTTGTGGCGCTCGACCACGGCGATTTTGCGTCCCATCGCGGCGAGCGGCAGCGCCGCGTTCCAGGCCGCCTGGCCGCTGCCGATAAACAAAATGTCGAACGATTGGGTCGGGGATTGAGTCATGATTTTTACTTCCTCTCCGGTTGGGGTATATGATTTCGGTCGTATACTATTGAATCACTCGAAATATATTTACCCGTCCAACCCTACCGTCAACCGCCGGGCGTTCGCGCCTAAGTGTGTTCGTCCCTCTGCCGGCTTTCTTTTTTTTAAAAACCGCTGCTGCGATCGCCCGGACGTTTGCCCAGGCCCGCGGAAGGGTTCGTCGTGCCCAGACCTTTGCGGCCGCGTTCGCGGCGCTGCGGTTCGCTGACCGGCACGACCAGCGTGAACAGCGCGATGATCGTCGCCAAAGCCAGCACCGCCAGCAGCCGCACGGACGAATGGCCGAGCGTATCGCCCTGCAGGCCGAACTCCAGAATCAGACCCGCGACCAGACCTGCCACGGCGCCGCCGATCCCGAAGCTTTTGGCCAGAAAACGGTTGTCGAACAGGATGCCGAGCGCAAGCCCCAGCGCCGCCCCGATCAGCAGAATCAGCGCGATATGCAGCACCTGCAAATACGTGCTGCCCGCCGGAGCCCCCGTGCGTTCGGTCAGCAGCGTATGGTCGTCGAGATTGCGGTAAATGTCCTGAAAAGCCAGCGAGATCTGGTTGGCGTTGGCGACGTCGGTGTAGGTGCCGCCGGTGTCTTCCGCGACATTTTGCAGCAGGCGGAAGCCTTCTTCCAAATCTTTGCGATCTTGTTCGTTGAGCTGTTGATTGTCTTTGTTGCCGAGCCCGATCGCATTGATAGGAATTCTGCGGTCGCGATAGTCCGAGACTACGGCGTTCAGGTCAACGTCGGTCATGCCGTCCGAGAGCAGGATGACCATTGCGCCGCTGTCCGGACTTCCCTGATCGTCGATATGCTCCATCGTACCCGTAAGCGCCTCATCGATGTTCGTTTTGTAAGTCGTCGGTTCGATCGCGTCGATCTTGGCATAAATCTGCTGTTTCTCCGCATCCGTCGCAGTCGGAGTCAAAGGCTGAATGAGCTGCGGTACTTCGTCAAAAGTAAATACGGCTACTCGCTTCTCCGCGTCCATGCGACCGATCAGATCCTTGGCCGCCGCAAATCGCTTATTCTCGGGGTCGTTGCCCTGATTTTCCGCGTCCCCTTCCATGCTGCCCGAATTGTCGATCACCAGCACGATATCGTTGATACGCTTCGCTCCGCCCAGATCCAGTTCGTACACGAACTCGAACAGCGAACCCAGCGCCAGAAAAGCCGCCAGCGTCACCGGAACGAGCATTTTCCACGACAAGCCCGCGTAGCGCTCCCTCCACGAACGTCCGTTCAGCTTCGGCGAGATCATCTCCGCGACCAGACAGCCAAGCCCTATGCAAAAAGCAAGGATCGCAAAATAAATGCCGACCAGCAAAATACTGGACATTTCCCCTTCGTACCGGCTCAGCAGCCATTCCCCGATCGCGAAGCCGACTCCCCCTCCGACCAGTGCCAACAGCAGCAGAAGCCAATTGATTTTTCGCTGCATCTTTTCCACTCCCTTCTTATGCCGCAAACTCTCCCGCAACTTCATCCAATATGCCGCAACTTTATCCAATACCCCTTGGGGCGAATGGATAAGTTCCGGCTGGCGCAGCCACATTCAGGCCGCTTACACAGCGGCTCCCCTCGCAACTTCATCCAATACCCCTTCGGGCGAATGGATAAGTTCCGGCTGGCGCAGCCACATAGGCTTTGCCCTTTGCGCTTTGCCCTTTGCGCTTTGTCGCTTGCCCTTTTTCTCTTTTTCCCTTTTTCTCTTTTTCTCTACTCTTTGCAGCGCCGTGAAACGGCGTCTTGCGTTCGGTCAGGTGGGAAATAGCTGCTCAAATCAAGCTATTCACTTCCTCTACGTCTCACAAGCGCGAATAACTGCGAGAATCCAGCTATTTCGCTCTCATTTGCCGAAAAAAGCTCAAATCCGCCCAATTAGCTGGATTTAAGCAGCTAATCGAGTTTAGTCGGCTAAAAGGAGTAGATTAGCTGGATTTGTGCAGCTATTTGTTTTCTTGCGGCGACCTGCGAAGAAACGGCTGTTAAAACCCGGCAGGTCTATAAGCCAGCTGCTTGCCTTTCTAACCGGACGCCTGTATGAAAATCAACCTGGCGCCTGCATGAAAATAGCTGCGACACGACAACTATTTCCTTCAGATCCGCCGAAAAAGACTTCTATCCGGCAAATTAAATGTCGCAGCGCAGCTATTTGGCTTCAAACAGCCGAAAGGCGCAAAATAACTGCTTTCCTGCACTTATTTTGCGCCTTCCTCTACACATATAGCGACTTCACGGCGTAGAATGTCCCATTATAAAGCAGACCGAACGACGACAATCGATAAGCGGTAATCATTCGGCTCTAGGCACGGCTTTTCCGCCCCAGACCGACCCTAACCGACCCTAACCGACCCTAAACCTCCGCTCAAATCTCCGGCAGGCGTTCGGAATCGATCGCGTGGAACAGGTAGCCTGCTTTTACATAGGCGTCGTAATAGACGCGGCCGTTACGGTAGTACATCAAGTCTTCGATATGGAAGCCGCCCATCAGATTCAGCTTCTCGACGCCGTCGCTGCGGCGTTCGTGGACATAGCCGACGCGGTAGATCCGCGACGTCTCTTCCTCGTTCAGCGCATAGCGCATAAATTCGCCGTTGCCGTCGCCGAAAAAATACTTTTCTTCGTGGCGGTGTTCCTGGGTGTAGTCGAACAGCCGCAGGTTGATCGCCGCGCGTTCTTCCAGCTTCCGGTAGAGGATGCGGAACAAATCTTCCTTGGTCATCGTCTCGCGGTTCTCGTATTCGACGGCGACGTTCGCGCGGCGCAGCAGTTCCTGCTCGTACGTCTGTACGAGCGGTTCCGCGCCCAGCAGCTCGCGGGTGCACAGCTCCGCCAGCCGCTGAAGCAGCCGGTGCTCGCCCGCGCTCATTCCCGCGTCCGGCCCCGCACCCGTTCCGGCCGCCCCGCCCCCGTCCTCCGGACGGTCCGCGATCAGCGCGGCGAGGTCGCCGAGGCGGCGCTCCTCGAAGTAATGGTCGCGGCCGCGGCGGTCTTCCGCGTCGCGCATCAGGCCGTCGACGACGCGCTCGTAATACGGCATCAGGTTCTGGCCGATGTAGTCGTCGGCGCTGCGGGCGCTGTATTCCGCGGCGCGGCGCAGCCGCTCTTCCAGCTGCTCCACGCGGCGAATCATCGCCTTATAGCGCACATGCAGCTCGGACAGCGCGTCTTCGTAGCGCCGGTACAGCTCGATCTCCATCTCCAGGCGCAGGATGCGCAGCTTGAGTCCGTAGACGTGCTCGAAGAAGTAGCGGACGAAGTTGCGCACGTTCTGACTGTCGCGCAGCAGCGCCTTTTTGTGCGGCTGCTCTTCGACGAGACCGCCGTAGAGCCGGTCCAGCTCTTCGCGGGCGCCTTCGCGCTCCAGCATCGCTTCGCGCATCTGCGCAAGCAGCGCCGTCGGCGCGGCGTTCGCGGATTCCGACGAATCGCTCCAGGCGGCGATCCGGTACAGCCCGTGCCGCGCGTCTTCCGCCGCGGCCCGCTCGGCATACTGCCGCAGGCCCCGGCCGATATCGGCTTCGGCCAGGCGCCGCTGCGCTTCCGCCTCGAAATTGCCGCGGAAAAAGCTCTCCGCGGCCGAGCCGAACAGCGTCTCTTCCGCTTCCGCCAGCGTCAGGCGCCGAATCGACGAATACGACGCGGACGAACTCATGATGCCGTTCATGTCCTCAAGCCGGCCTTCGTCCGGCGCGAGGCGTTCCGCCCGCTCGCGCATATGCGGGCGGTCCAGTTCGAGGCGCGACAGCTGCTCGCCCGCCGGCGTCTCGGGAATCTCCCGCATGCGGCGGTTCAGGCCGCGCGCGAAATGGTACAGCACGGCCAGCGCGATCGAGCGGTCCGGCCGGGTCACCCGGGCGAAGCCGCCGGAAGCGAGGCCGCGGCGGCCGGACTCGTCCGACAAGCCGCTTTTGAACGACGAATTGTTGTACTGGCCGGCGCCGGTCTTCAGCCCTTCCAGCGGCTGCTCTTCCAGAGCCGCGGCGCTGCCCGGCGCGCCGTGGTCGCGGCGGCGGTTCTTGAGCAGATGCGCGTGGCAGATAATCTCGTATCCGCCGCGCAGGCCGCCCGGCGCGGCGATGCCGCGCTCGTTTTTGTCCGACAGCAGGTAGACGAGATCGAACAGCGGCGACGGCGCGTGGTTCACGTCGATCGTCAGCCGGTTCTCGGTCACTTGCAGCGGCGCGGAGAACGCGTATTCCGGACGCTGGACGTAATCCAGTTCCCGCAGGAACGACACGCCGACCGAACTGGAATAGCCGAAAGAATCGGACTGCTCCTGATCGCTGACGAGCACGTACAGATCCGTCTGCACGGACTTGAACGACTGCCCGAACACCGCGCCGGCCAGCAGCGAGATCTCCGGCGTCAGCACGTTCATGGCGTCGTCGGCATGCGTCACGACCGACAGATGCAGCCGGTCGAACGAAGCGAACAGCCGGCCGCTCTCGGACAGCATGCGGCTTGAGCGGCGCAGCGCGCGATTCAGTTCGTACAGATGGTCCGCCTTCGAATTGACGAAGGCCCGGTGCGTGTCGCGGCGCAGCGTGTTCTCTTCCGCGCCGCGCCCGCCGAAAGCGTCCCAGCGAAAACGCACCGCCTGGCGGTGGCGGTCCAGTCCGTCTTCCGGCAGCGCGGCCGAAGCGACGTGGAAATAGGCGATGCCCGCCGCGTTGTCGTATTTGCCGCCGTTCAGCTCGGTCAAGACCGACGCCGCTTCGGCCGCCCGGTCCCCGACAAACAGGAAAGCGGCCGGATAATGCAGGCCGCTCCTCCCTTCCGCGAAGCCCGGAAGCCCTTCTTCCCGCGCCGCGTACGCGGCGGCGAATTGCTCCAGCAGCTCGTTCATGTTATCTCAACCTTTTGCGCAGCTCGTTCAGCTTGGCCGCGGTCTCTTGATAGAAGCGGTACGCTTCTTCGCCGTTCACGAGTTCCATTTTCTCGTATTCCAGCTGCTGCCGCGCTTCGATGAACGTCGTATACAGCTCGTCCAGCTTGCCGACCAGCAGCGAGACGTCTTCCGAAGCGGTCAGCTCGTTCGAGCGGCGGGACGCTTTGCGCAGCAGCGTCTGCCGCTGCCGGTCGCCGAGCGAACGGAATCCGTCGTAGATCTCGAAATGCGGATAGCTGCGGCTCTTCATCAGATTCACGAACGGCTCCCAGCTCTCTTCGTCCTCTTCGCGGTCGTAGACGTACAGCGCGCCTTTTTTGACGATCGTCTCGGTGTAGAGCGCTTCGATGTATTGATCCAGCAGTTTCTCTTCGCCGGCATGCTGCGACAGCAGCGATTCCAGTTCGGACAATTTGGCCTGGATCGTCTCGTACTTCGCCAGTTCTTCGCGCACGCGGCGGATCTGCTCCGGCGAACGGATCAGGTTTTCTTTGGCCAGGTCTTCGTTGATGCTGCCGAAAATGTCCTTGACCGACTCCCGGCCGATGCCTTCGCTCAGCAGGCGCTTGAGTTCGGCGTGCGCGCGCTTCACTTCGCCGAGGTTCGGCTTGGCGCTTTGCAGCTGCATATCGAAGCCGGCGAGCGACGCGAACAGATCGAACGACACCGTCGTGACGACGGAATAGCGGCTGCTGGTCGTCTGATCGGCGTCTTTTTCCACGATGACTCCGTACTGGCGCGCCCGGTCGAACTCGCTGCGAACGCGTCCGTTATAATCTTTGACCCGGCCGTTATCGTACACGTCTCCCCACGACTGCTGCGGAATCGGCGACGGCAGATACGTCCAGTTGTCGCGTTCCGTCTGCACCAGATGGCGTCCGACGCCTTCTTTGCCGAGAATGGTCCGTTCGTAGTTTTCTTCATATACCTTGAGCGGCGTATAGACGAACAGCGGCACCCCGTTGCGCGTGTTGAGCCAGAAAATCCGGTTCTTCACCTGGCTTTCCTTGACCGTAAAGTTCGATTTGCCGATCGCGTTCTCCTGGTAGTTGCGAATGCCCTTGAGGATGCCCGGCGCCTGAACCGGCACGGACACGAAGCCCCACGAAGGGAAATGCAGATTGCCGGAGCTGTTGCTCAAATGGAAGACCGGGATCGCTTCCTCGTCCAGCTTGCCCGCGATGTTGCGCTCGACGAACTTCTCGATCGACTCGTCTTCGCCGAACTTCATGCGCAGAAAATCTTCCATCGACTGCGTGATCAGATCGCCGAATTTGCTCGTCAGGAAGTCCGAGATCGAACCGACGATATCGACTTCCTGCTCTTTGATCCAGCGGTCCGAGTGGTCGACCAGTTCCTGCGAGAAATCGCGGATGAGGTCGTCCACGTCGCGTTTTTCCATAATATTGCCCACGACTTTGGAGATGTCCGGCACGCTGACCACGTTCCAGTAATACGTTTTGTTGCCTTTGTGGTCCACCTGCTCGTCGCCGCGCGTCAGAATCTCGCCGTTGCGTTCGAAGATGGAGCTCAGCGCGTTCAGAATCTCGGTAAACACGCCGTAGATGCGGTTGTTTTCCCGGTTCAGCAGCTCGTAGAAATCTTCGTAGAACTCGATCATCTGCTCGGTGCGCTCGATGTCGGCCCGCAGCCAGTATTCGTTCATTTTGGCTTCGATATAGGCATTCTTCTTCTTGTCCCGGGAAATGAGAGCGCTCTTCGCGTCGCCCAGACGCTCGTTCGCCTGCTCTTCGGCCGCTTCGATATCGCGCGGAATACGCAGCAGCGACTCGCGCAGGTTCTCGATATACGCCTGAAGCATTTTGAGCAGGGAGAAGCCTTTTTCCGTATAAATGAGGCGCGACACGTAGAACGGACCCTGTTCCGGGCTCAGGAAAGCACGGCGGATCTGTTCGGAAAAACGTTCCAGCATCTCGCCCGGCAGCTGTTTCTTCATCTTGATGTATTCTTCGCGCGCCCGCGTCAGGAACGTCTGCTCCAGCTCGGCGTCCATGCTCACGCTTTGCATTTTGATCACGTTGGCGTAGCTGAGACGTTCGCTGTTCTGGTAGCCCGGAATCGGTTCCGGCACTCTCGACTCGAATGTTTTGAGCATCGAATCCGGGTCAAGCGCAAGCTTCTGCGCAAACCGCTCGATCTCTTCCTGGTTCGGCGCGTGCTGGAACATTTTCTCCATCTTCTGGAACAGGCGGTACGCCAGGTACGTCGTCATCTCTTCAATCGGAAGCACCGCCGACGAGGCGCCGATGATGTTGTAATCGTAGTTGGCCGGATAGGCTTTGGTCATCTGCGCGATATTCGTCCGGATGTTGCTGATGTAATCGTGGATCGCGAACTCTTCGCCCGACGCTTTTTCCTCGCTGGCCATAAAGTTGGTGATATTCTCGGCCGTCACGTTCATGCAGTAATCGTACGCGTTCTCCAGCAGTTTGCCTTCGGTGTTGGTCGCGGAGATCAGATGGCACAGGTTAAAAGGCGGCAGCGGCGAGTTGACGGTCAGGATGCTGCCGTACTGCTGCTTGAACCGCTCCCCGCGCGCATCGACGTTCATCCAGTAATCCAGTTCTTTGAGCGCGGCGTAGCCGTTTTTGCGGACGTATTCGCGCGTGTGCTCGCTGAGGCTTTTGTTCGACAGGTTGACGTCCGGCGTGAACAGGTAGCCCAGCATGTTGAGGCGGTCGACGCCGGCCGCGCCGTGGTCGCGTTCGACCAGCCCGCGGATGATGTACGAAATGTCGAGGAACGAGCCGCTGCCCGTACCGCCGGACAGTCCGGTCAGCAGGAACACGGTGAGCTTCTTGTTCGTGCCGACGGACAGCGTCTTGATCTTCTTGTCGATCGCCTGCACGACCTGGTTGATCTTCGTGAACAGCAGCAGGCGGCCTGCCTGGCGTACACCAGCCGCGCCGTTCATGCCGTCGGTGATGCTGAGTTCCGGCGACAGCCATTCGGTGATATACGGCTCCAGAATGCTGCGGTTCTGCAGCAGTCCGCCGATCTCGGCGTTGGCGAGCAGCACGAATTCGTTGATCGGGTCGAGCCCGATGCCTTTGTAGCGCTTGCCGCGGTCCTGCTCGTTCGTCTCGAACGCGAGGAATTCGACGTTGGACGGCTTCTCCATCTTCTTCTTGGAGACCGGATCGGCCGGCAGCTTGAAGCGGCGGTTGATCTGGTACTTGAGGCGCAGCAGGGCATCGATGCCCGTGCCGCCGAGTCCGATGATCAGCATCGGATTGTCGATGGTATCGACGCGGATCTTCTCGCTGACGATCCCGCCTCCGAGCGAGACGTCGAGCTGCTGGATATGTTCTCTTACGATCGGTTTCATGAAAAGCTCCTTTCGGGATGCGGCTTTCGCGCTTGTGCTGCTTCGCGGAAAGCCGATTCGGTGCAATGGCGAATAGGATGACGGGAGGCGATGTCGGTATGTGTGTCGTGTGTCGGCGTCGGACGTTCGCCGGAAAGAATGTTGTCATTAGGTCAGCATTTTGAGCGAAAAAAAACGTTTAGACGAATAATGTGATCAAAAAGGCAGCATTTTCGGCATGATTGCGCTCATTTGCTTCGTATTTGGCGAAAATGTTGTCTTAACAGCAACATTTTCGATTTTCGGACCGGTTTGAGGCGAAAATGTTGCCGTAAAGGCAGCATTTTGTGTAGGTGGCTGCCGGGAATCGGGTGAAGTCGGGATTCGGGCGAACCTTTGCGTTTTGGAGCGGGTTTGCGTGAGTCGATTGGGATTTCTTGAGAAATCGGGCAAACCTTTTTGCGTTTTGGAGCAGGTTTGTCCGAGTCAATTGGGATTGCTTGAGAAATCGGACAAACCTTTGCGTTCCGAAGCGGGTTTGCGTGAATTGATTGGGATTGCTTGAGAAATCGGGCAAACCTTTTTGCGTTCCGAAGCGGGTTTGTCCGAGTCGATTGGAATCGCTCACTGGATAAAATTCGAAGCAAGTTGAACCGTTCTTGCTTCGAATTTTTTGATTAAAATCGCTTGATGATTCGGACAAACCTTTTAGACCAGATATTCCAAATTGATCGTCTTCCCGGCTTGGGCCATCGGAACGGTAATGCGGTCGCCGCTTTTCAGTTCCAGGCCTTTCGACGTATCGACGACGCGGCCGGATTTCTCGATCGGGACGCCTTCGGCGCTGCTGCGCAGCAGGATGCGGTCGTTCGAACCCGGAGTGAAGACGATGTTCTCGGCGTCTTTGAGTTCGGGTGCGAGCTGAAGCAGCTGATGCAGGTTAAGACGCCCTTTATACGTATTTAGTTTCTTATACTGCGGATAAGAACGTTCGCCGGTGTTTTCGTCGCGGATCTCGATCACCATTTGGCCGACGAAGCCTTTGTTCGCTTTTTTGAGATAACGCATCAGGAAAAAGACAAGCGCGGCAAGAGCAAGCAGCCCCAAAGCGCCGAGAATGACCGGAACGAGCGGGAACGGCTTGTCCGCTTCGGTTCCCGAACCGCCGGACACGGCGCCGGAAGCGGCATCGATGCTCAGCGGAGCGGATTCGCGGTAGAAGCTGTCGGCTTCGGCCCGGACCAAAAGCGTATATTTATGCGCTTCCGGCAGCGGGTAGCTGCCGTCGAACTGCGTGCCCGCGAGCGACATCGGCACGTTCGTCTCGATGCCGGTGTCCTCGTCCTTGACGACAAGCGTTCCTGTCATCGTCTCGTACAGTTCCGGCGTGTCCAGCTTCTGGCCGGCGCTGGTCAGGTAGGCGGAGACGTCGACCGTATCGCCTTTGCCGTAGGAAGAACCGCTCAGCGGAGCGACCGCCAGTTCAAGGTCGTAGTTGAAGACCAGACTGATGTCGATCTGATCCTGATCCGCGCCCTTGACGCTGAGCGTCCAGTCGCCTTCCTGCGGCTTGATCAGCTTGAGCAGCGAATACGTCTTGGACGTGGACAACGTCACGGCGTCCGACGGAATCGCGACTTCGGCGCCGCTCGGGTCTTTGAGCTTGAGCTCGACTGTTTGGCCGGAGGTAATGGACACGTTCGCTTCCAGCACGTTCGCGTTCGGCACGCTGACGGTGACGTCCTGGAACGCGCCGCTGCCGGTCAGCGGATCGAGCGGCACGACGTTAAGTTCCTGATGGCTGGCAAAAATCTCGCTCAGGATGCCCGGCAGCTCGTCCGCAGAATCCGTGACGAACGATTTGCCGTTCGTGTCCGACGCGATCTTCTCAAGCTCGGCCTGGTTCAGCTTGCCGTCGGCGTTGAGCCCGATCGTATAGACCGGAATGCCGGCGTCCGTCGCTTTTTGCACGGAGGCGGCCAGCTCCTGCTTCGACTGGTCGAGCGTCTTGGCCTTCGTCGTGTTGAGCTGCGTATTGCCGTCGGCCAGCAGCACGATCATCGGTTCGCGGCCGGTCTGCGCGCTGCGCTGCAGCATGTTGACCGCTTCGGTGACGCCGACCGCCGTATCGGTATAGGCGCCGCGGCCGAGCTGGCCGATAAACGTCTTCAGCTCGTCTTTGTCGCTCTGGCCCTGGATCTCCAGCAGCGCTTTCTCGCGCTGGACGACGTCCGTGTACGACACGATGCCGACGCGGTCGCCCTGCACGGGCAGCATGTCGATAAACAGCCGCATCGCTTCGTTGCCGATCTTCTGCGGATCGCTCGTCGCCATCGAGTTGCTGGCATCGAGCACGAGCACCGCGTCGATCGGGGCGGAGCCGGCGGAAGAAGCCACGCTTTGCGGGGTCGCGGTTCCCGTGGCCAGAGCGGAAGACGCGCCGGCCGGGAGCAGCGCCGTGCTCAGCAGCAGCGCCGCCAGCAGCGGGTAGACCCACTTTTTGATTGTGTGCACCATTTCGACAAAACCCCTTTATGTGTAAATGCGTTCTTCATTCAGGCTTGCGCCGTTTCGGCAGGGCCGCCCGGTTCGGGGCGGACGCCAACGAAACTATCATAGGCCTGTTTTCTGTGAAAATCCTTAATATTTCGTTAATAACTTCTGAATAGGTTGTAACTTTCCTGCTAAAAACACATTTTAAGGCCGATATTTCAATAAAATCCGAGGAAAACCATTTTTTACTCTCTTTTGTTCAGGGGCTTACGTCCCGCCTGCCTGCTTCCGCTCCGCAATCGAATTGTTGCACGCGGCGCCTTTTCCGGCTATCGTTAAGCAGGTAAGGTCGTTCGGATCTGCGGGGCCGCGAAGCGCGCCAAGCGGGCGGCCGACAGCAGAACATGCGCCGAAAGACCTGCTTCGAATTATAACGCAAAACGTGCGGCGGTTCACGAGTCCGTATCTTCCGAAGCCGGAGGACGCGGTTTTTCGCTATTCCGCCCCGAAATCGAGCCCGGAAAGGAACGTGCAGACATTGTCCGCTTTTTTGATCTATCTCACATACGGGATACTCGGGATTTTGTTTCTTTTTACGGTCATTAAATCCTTTATTTATATGCGCAGCCCGAGAAGGGCGCCCGAACGGGCGGAACTCGACGAGCGGCTGCTCAATACGCTGAACGATCGGCGTGAACCGGAATGAGCAAAAAACTGGCCGTAACGTTCAAGCCGTACGAACGCACCCCGTATGCCTACGACAAACTTCGAGTCTGCCGCAGATGCGGCAGTTATACCGTGCTGTCCCCGGACGTATGTCCGTCCTGCGGACGCCGGGCGCTGTCGGACGTGCCGGCCGCGGCCCGGCGCGAGACCCGGCGTTCCATGCAGTCGGAGCTGCTGTTCGCCGCGCTGCTGACGCTGCTGGCGATGTTCTTCGCCGGGTCGATGCCGTGGATCGGCATCTCGGCCGCGGCCGGCGTGCTGCTGATCGCCCTGCTCGGCTTCGCCCAGTACCGGGCGTTCGAGCCGCAGCTGCGCATCCGGACCGACCGCCTGTTCGCCCGCGACCGGGACCGGATCCGCCACGGGCTGATCCAGGACATCCGCGCCGCCGAGGCGAGGCTCGACACGGAGCCGGCGCGCGCCTACGAGATGCTGCGCGAAGTGAACACACTGCTGCGCAACGATCCGATCCGCGGCCTGCAGGCGGAACTGCTGCAGACGTTCGTGCTGCGTCGCGACATGGACCTGCTCGTGGAGCCGCTGCTCATGGACGGCTTCTCTCCGCATCTGGCCGGCTATATCGGCGAGGTGGCGCGGCTGAACCGCGAACTGATCAAGGAAAGTTCGATCCGCTACTGCCTGCGGTACGAGCCGCAGATCCGCAGCCTGCCCCGCGGCGAAGAGATTCTCGCTTCGGTCGCGGGCGCGGCCGTGCGGATGAAGCGGTATATCGAACTGTACCCGGAATTTATCCGGCGCTATGCGCACAAACTGCCCGAAGACCGGCTGGAGCGGCTGCGCGAAGCGCTGTCGCAGCATCCCGGCAGTCTGGAGCCGCTCAAGCTTGAAGCGGACGAAGTGTACCGGGTCCGCTTCGGCGGACGAAGCCCGCGAGGCGGGAACCGGGCATGACGAAAAAGCTCCGCAATATCTTTATGACGATCCGCGGCGCGCTGACCCTGCGCAATTTGCTGGCTTTTCTGTGCGCGCTCGCGCTGCTGGCGGTCATCGTCAAAGGATTCCGCATCGAAGCGAAGATCGGCCAGGTGCGGCAGGCGGACGCTTTGTATGCGCAAAACCTGCGCATTCCGGCCGAGGAAGCGTATGCGGCGGCGCTTGCGAACGGCGCGATCCGCTACCGCGAAGCCCATATTCGCGAGCGGCTCGCCGGGCTCGCTCCGGTCACCCGCCTGCGCGAAGAGATCCTGAAGTCCAAAAGCGAACTGCTCAGCGCCGCGGGCCGCGGCGACTTCGACGCTTTTCTGACCGCGTACGAGACGTACGGCCTGTTCGGACGGCTGTCGCTCGAAGGCGAGTGGGCGGCCGAATATACGGAACTGAATGAGCGGTACGAGCTGGCTTCGACGGTCGGCGCCGCTTTTTCGGCGTTCCGCGCAGATTATGCCGCGGAACTTGCGGCCAATCTGGAGGCCGGCGATTACGGCGACGAATCCGCCAAGTGGGCGCTGCTGCGGATTCCGGCGCCTTTTTTTGCCGATCATGCCTCGGCGTCGCCCCCTGCTTCTCCCGCTTCGGCCGACGTCCCTTCCGCCGAAGCGGAAACGTCCAAGTCGGAGTCGCTTAACGCCCTGCTCGGCGATTACGATAGGCGCAAGCTCAAGAAACTGGCGGCGGCCGGACAATACGACCGCATGCTGGACGAAGCCGCAGCTACGCTCGGCAGCTATGCGCAGCACGGCTTCGACGCCCCGTGGGTGCAGGAGCAGGCGGAAGAGACCGCCGGAAGAGTGCTGCGCAAAGAGCTGGACGGTTCGTCGTTCGCCGCGTTCGCCGGTCATGGCCGCAGCTTTGCGGACTTTGCTTCGGCGGCCGGCCTGCGCAGCGACCTGAGCGTCTGGATCGAGGCCCGGGTCGGCGAATTGGCGGCTCGCGCCGACGCCCAGGTCGCGGATCGGCGGTTCCGCGAAGCGATTGCCCTGTACGAAGCGCTGGGTGGCTATGCCGACACGGGCGACGCCGTTGCGCGGGCCGAAAGCGCGTGGACCCGGGCCGAACCGCTGCGCATCCTTGAGCGGTGGGATTCGTCGCATACGTATTCGTTTGCCGTAACGGGGCAGGACCGATTCGGCGCGGACGTGTACGCGGCGGCGCTGGACGAGAGCGGCGTCCTGCACTACGGCACCGAGAGCGGCGGCCGCGCGACGGTGCGCAGCGCTCCGCAGGAGCTTGCTGTCGCCGGCGCGCGCGGATTGGCGCTGGAGGAGAGCCTGTCCGGCGGCGAAGCCCCGGTGTTCGTGGCGGAATCGGAATCAACGTCGCGCCGGGCGGTCTACACGGCCCTGCTCGCGCGAAGCGATTCGCTCGACCTGATGTTTCGGATCGAAGCGGACGGCTATACGATCGAAAACGGCGAGCAGACGCTGCGCGCGAACCATCCGATCGATGCCGACGAAGACGGCCAGACGGCGGTGTACGAACGTTCGGGCGACGTTTTCTCCTTCGTCGAACTGGAAGGCGGCACGCTCGACATCGGCGGCGGCAATCCGGCGTCCTATCCGGGGCAGAAAGTCAGCGCCCGTCTGACGGTGTTGGAATCCGGCTACGGACAGGCCCGGGCGCAGGCCGAAGACGGCTCCCGCCTGCTGCTGCGCGGCAGCGTAAATTTCGAACCCGGCACGTACGAGGTGACCGGCGTCTTCGAAGGGAACTATGAAATTATCGCGTGGCCGGAAGCGGCTGAGGCGGCGGAGCCGACAGGGAGCGATGCTCCGTCGGGCAACGGCATGGCCGACGAAGCAGCTTCCCCGGAGACCGATCCCGGCGGTTCCGGTTCTCTTCCCGCGCCGCTGGCTGTTTCCGTTCCTGTATTCGAAGTCGACGCCGCGCGCGGTTTTTGACCCTCTTCCGAAAAAAAAGAACCCGACAACACACCTCGGCGCGCGGCCGTAACACCCGGCGCTCAACCGCAGGTAGAAAGCGCGCCAAACTCGAATGTCTCTCTATTGTCGGTCGCCGTCTTCCTCTGTAAGCTTGAGCCATAGACCTATTTCCGGAGGAGCGACGACCGATGAAAGAACAAGTGGCAAGAAATATCCATAACTACCGCAAAGCCCAAAAAATGACCCAGGAAGAGCTGGCGCAGGCCGTGGGCATCTCCTACCAGGCCGTATCCAAATGGGAAAACGCCCAAAGCCTGCCGGATATCGCCCTGCTGCCGCAGTTGGCCCGGGCGCTGAATACCGGTATCGACCGGCTGCTCGGTTATGCGGCGTTCGACGCCCCTGTCACCCTCTACGAAAAAGAATATCTGGACAGCGCCTACTATTGGGGCACCGAACCCAATTCGGCCTGTTACGAGATTCTGAAGCGCATGCCGCCGGTTCGTCGGCTGTCCGTGCTGGACATCGGCTGCGGCGAAGGCAAGGATGCCGTGTTTCTGGCCCGCAACGGGTATGACGTGACGGCTTTCGATATTGCGGACGCGGGTCTGGAAAAAGCGAAGCGGCTCGCCGACAAGGTTGGCGTCGAGATCGAACTGTTCAAGGCGGACGTGCAGGATTACCGGCTCGACCGGCCGTTCGATATCCTGTTCTCCAGCGGAGTCCTGCATTACGTCCGGGCGGATCTGCGCGAAGAGCTGTTCGGCAATTACAGACGCTTCACCTCTCCCGGCGGCCTGCACGTGTTGAACGTGTTCGTGGACAAACCGTTTATCGCGCCGCCGCCGGAAAACGAAGCGAACGCCCACGCCTGGCACTCCGGCGAACTGCTCGCGCTTTACCGCGATTGGCGCATCGAGGACAGTTCGGAAGTGATCTTTGACTGTATGTCTTCCTGCGTTCCGCATCAACATGCCATGAGCAAGCTGATCGCCCGCAAACCCGCTCCCGCCGCACAATCTTCCTCCACGTAAACAGGAGCAAACGTCGCCTCTCCTTAACAGACCCGGCCCGAGCTTTCCGCAGCCCGGGTCTTTTTGGTGCGCGTGCATTTTTTCCCATTCCCGGAATCGGCAGCGCGGCTCTTAAACATTTTCCAATTCTACGACGACCTGTAGGACAAGGGTGTCCAAAATGGTTTATAATAGTTGAGCACAACTTATTCGACGCATTCGACGACCCACATCCAATCTGGAGGACACCCCACTTGAACTACAAGAAACGACAGGTTTTAGGTTTTGGCGGCATGCTGGCCATTTTGCTCTCGGTGCTGGCGGCCGCTGCCGGTTTCCTCTACTTCAACAACGAATCGGTCAACGTCGATATGGAATCCCGTTATGGAAAAATGAAAGCCGCGTCCGATCTGCGCAGCGCTTTCTACGCGCTGGACAGCGAGCTCGGACGCCTCGTCAACGAGGACGACGACGCCCGCATAGCGGCGCGGCTCGAACGAATCGAAGAATACCGCCGGCAGTCGCTGGAACGGCTGATGTTCGCGGAAAGCCTCAACGTCAGCGCCCAGGGCAAAGCCCGGCTTGCGGCCATAAGGCTGGATTACGAAGACTATTTGAACGCGGCCCGGTCACTGACCGAAGAGATCGCGGGCGGCGCGGCCCCCGCTGCGACCGAAGCGCTGGCCCAGACCGCGGAAGAAGGCCGGGCTCAGCTGATCGAGAACCTCGACGCTTTCCAGGCAGCCCAGGAAAAAGCGCTGGAGCAGTCCCGCAACCGCACGAGCGAAATGACGCAGTTCATGCTGTGGGCGATCGCCATCGCGGTTCCGCTGCTGATCCTGCTCTCGGCGCTGCTCATGCTGTGGACGATCCGCGGCACGACGCGCAGCCTTCGGGACGTGACCGACGTCATGCGCGGCGTCGACTTCAACCGTTCCGAATCGCTGCCGCGGCTGCGCACCGATACGAACGACGAGATCGGCAATATCGCGCTGTCGTTCAACGAGATGGCCGAGTCGCTGGAGACGCATAACCGCAATACGCGCGAATTGAACGAAGAACTGGAAGAACATAACTGGATTCAGACGGCGCTGGCCGAATCTTCGGCGCTGTATCAGAACATCAACTCGCTGGAACAGCTCGCAAGCACGTTCCTGCGCAAGATCGTGCCGCTGACCGGCTCGGCTTACGGCGTGTTCTACATCCGCCGGGAAGACGAAGAACTGAAGCGGATCGCTTCCTACGCCGGTTATCCGGCCGGCGAGCCCGCGGAGACGTTCCGTATGGGCGAAGGGCTTGTCGGCCGCGCCGCCGAGAGCGGCGAGACGCTGTCGGTCGACGATCTGCCGAACCATTATCTGCGCATCGCTTCCGGGATCGGCGAGATGCCTCCGGCCAGCCTGCTGATCGTGCCGGTCCGGTTCGAGCAGCGCGTCGAGGCCGTGGTCGAATTCGCTTCGCTCGCCGCGTTCACGCCGGCCCAGAAGCACCTCGTCGAGCAGCTCATGAATACGCTCGGCATCGCGCTCAACAGCGTGTCGGGCCGTATGGAAGTGGACCGGCTGCTGCGGGAATCGCAGATGCTGTCCGAAGAGCTTCAGACCCAGACCGAAGAACTGCAGGCGCAGTCCGAAGAGCTTCAGGCCCAATCGGAAGAGCTGCGAAGCCAGCAGGACACGCTGCGCGGCGCCAACTCGCTGCTGGAGCGGACGAATCTTCAAGTGGAAGAGAAGAACCGGCTGCTCGAAGTCGTGCAGCGCGAACTGGTGCGCAATTCCGAATTCCAGTCCGAGTTCCTCGCGAACATGTCGCACGAACTGCGGACGCCGCTCAACAGCATCCTGATCCTGTCGCAGATCCTGTCCGAAAAAGACGAGAAGCCATTGACGGGGCAGGAAAAAGACTACGCGTCCACGATCTATCGCTCGGGCAAAGACCTGCTCGCCCTGATCGACGACATTCTCGATCTGGCCAAAGCGGAAGCCGGCCAGATGGAAGTGACGATCGAACCGTACAACGTCACGGAACTTCCGCATTCGATGGAAGGGCTGTTCGGCGAAGTCGCCAAGCGCAAAGGCGTCGGGCTCGACATGATCGTCGAACCGGAAGCGCCGGAACTGATCTGGACCGACGGCCGGCGCCTTGAGCAGATCGTCAAAAATCTGCTGTCCAACGCGATCAAGTTCACGCCGCAAGGATCGGTATCGCTGAGAATCGGCACGGCCGATTCCGAAGGCGAGACCGGAGAGCGGACGCTGCGGCTGCAGGTGTCGGACACGGGCATCGGCATCGCGGAAGACAAGCGCAGCCTGATCTTCGAAGCGTTCCGCCAGGCGGACAGCACAACGGAGCGCGTGTACGGCGGCACGGGGCTCGGCTTGTCCATCTGCCGCGAATTCTCGCGGCTGCTGAACGGACGCATCGAAGTGGACAGCGTCGCCGGGGAAGGCAGCACGTTCACCGTGATCCTGCCGCTCGACCTGCGCGACGAGCAGCAAACGGAGACCGAAGACCTGTTCAAGTCCGGGTATGCCCGGCCGGTCATCGCGCCCGGCATCTCGAAGCTGCCGATGCCTTCCGATCAGGAAGGCGACCTGGAGCTGTTCCGGGACCGGAAGCTGCTGCTGGTCGACGACGACGCGCGCAACATCTACGCGATCTCCGTCGCGCTGGAGAACAAGGGCGCCGACGTCGGCATCGCCGAGAACGGCCGCGAAGCGCTGGACATCCTCGAGTCGGACCCTACGTACGACCTGGTGCTCATGGACATCATGATGCCGGTCATGGACGGCTACGAGACGATGAAAGCAATCCGGGCCAAGCCGCAGTTCGGCGATCTGCCGATCATCGTCCTGTCGGCCAAAGCGATGAAGGACGAACGCGAAATGTGCCTCGCCGCCGGCGCTTCGGACTATATCAGCAAGCCGCTCGATATCGAGAAGCTGTTCTCGATGATGCGCGTCTGGCTGTCGAGCTGACGGCCGCTTAACCGACGGGAAACGGGAATTGAGAACGGAACGGGAATTTAACTAGTCAGAGCCAAAAAAACCGCTGAACCGGTGCAATCCGGGTCAGCGGTTTTTCGCATAAAATCGTCGTTGAATCTTTTCAATCGGCCGCGTTCAGCCCCATGACTTCAAGCCCGTAGATCCGCGCCGCCGTATCGCCGCCCTGCGTCGGCTTGTCCACGACGAGCTGCACGCAGCGGGCCGTCGTCAGCGGAATCGCGCGCTGGTACGGGTATGGGTACATAAGCCCCGACGCGAAAGCGAACAGCACGACGGCCGCCATCGAATAGAGCAGCACGATCCGGTTGAACATTTTTCGCTTCAGATGGTTGAGGTAGAAGCTTCGAAGCGTTCGCATGCTTTGCCCCTTTCCGCCGACTCCGGGCCGCCCCGGCCGGGTCGCGCTTTGCTGCGCACAGTGTACCACCGGCTTTTGCGTACGGCAGCGCCGAAGCGGGCGCGGATCGTTCCAAGTGCTTGCTTCAGGATGCGGATGTCGTCATATTGCACTTTTTTTGTCGCGAATCACCCTTTGAAAAAACGCCCCCTCTGCTTATAATGGCCTTATTGATCCCCCAGGATCGCCACACCTTCCGTACGACCCGGCAGCTCTTCCACGCAAGCGGCGAGTCTCCCCGGCTTTTTGTGCATCCCGGCTCGCCGCCGGATGGCACTTCAAGCTCGTGTTCACCGCCGCCCGATCCGCCGACGAGTCCGGTCCAGACATCCCGAGGAGGTATTTATCCCATGTTTCTAACCGAAGCCAAACTGCGTTCCCGCCTGCATGAACTGGCCGATTACCGCTACCGCGACCGGATGCCGATCCCGGCCTTCCACTGCATGGAAGACACGCGCAAAGAGATCAATCCCGACATTCCCGCTCTCTCCGACTACGACGGCACGCTCAAGACCGGCGAGACGTGGAGCGGACGCGATCTGTACCTGTGGCTCCACGCCGAAGTGGACGTACCGGGCGACTGGGCCGGACGCCGCGTGCTCGGACGCTTCGATCTGGGCGAGACCGGCGGGGGCAACAACTCCGGGTTCGAATCGCTTTTCTACCTGCACGGCAAGCCGTATCAGGGAGTCGATTCCAACCATTTGGAAGTCTTCTTCAACGAAGAGACGGCCGGCACCGCGCTGCCCCTGACGCTGCGCCTGTGGTCCGGCCTCGAAGGCGGCGGCGTCCGGCGCGACCAGACGCACGGCATCCGCATCGCGGAAGTGTGCTGGCTCGACGAAGCGGCGGACGACTACTATTACACGCTGCTGGCCGTCTCCGAGACGGTGGCGGTGCTCGACGAGAACCTGCCGGAACGTGCGCAGCTGCTCAAGGCGGCGGACCGTTCGCTGCTGCGGATCGACTGGAACGCGCCGGGCTCCGACGCTTTCTACGAGTCGCTGCGCGAAGCGCGCGACGAACTGTCCGGTGCGATCGACGGCATGGACAAACATTCGGCGGTGGAGGTCACGGCGGTCGGCCATACCCATATCGACGTGGCGTGGCTGTGGCGGCTCAAGCATACGCGGGAAAAAACGGCCCGTTCGTTCTCGACGGTCATGCGCCTGATGGAGCTGTTCCCCGAGTATACGTTTCTTCAGACGCAGCCCCAGCTCTATGATTATGTCAAAACCGATTATCCCGAGCTGTACGCGGACATCAAAGCGCGCGCGGCGGAAGGACGTTGGGAAGCCGGCGGCGCCATGTGGCTGGAAGCGGACTGCAACCTGACTTCGGGCGAGTCTTTGGTGCGGCAGATTCTGGTCGGGACGAAATTTTACCGGGAAGAATTCGGCGTCGAGTCGGATTATTTGTGGCTGCCCGACGTGTTCGGCTACAGCTGGGCGCTCCCGCAAATCCTCAAAAAATCCGGTATCCATACGTTCATGACGACGAAGATCAGCTGGAACCAATACAACCGCATGCCGCACGACACGTTCATGTGGCGCGGGATGGACGGCACGGAGATCCTCACGCACTTTATCACGACGACGGAACCGTGGTCCGGTCCGGGCTCGTGGTTCTATACGTACAACGGCAACATCATGCCCAAGACGGTCAAAGGCAGCTGGGACGCCTACCGCGACAAAGAGATGAACCAGAAGCTGCTGTTCTCCTACGGATACGGCGACGGAGGCGGCGGGGTGAACCGGAACATGCTGGAGATGCGCCGCCGCATCGACCGGATGCCGGGCCTGCCGAAGATGAAGACCGGCTCCGCCGGCGACTATTTCCGGGAGCTGCGCGAGACGGTCGAGCAGACCGACAGCTATGTGCATACGTGGGACGGCGAACTGTATCTGGAATACCACCGCGGCACGTACACGAGCCAGGCGTACAACAAGCGCATGAACCGCAAGCTTGAGCTGCTGTACCGGGACAGCGAATGGTTGAGCGCGCTGCACGCCGTGACGAACGAAGACTGGAATCTGTATGCCAAAAAAGAGCTGGACGAAGGCTGGAAAATTATCCTGCGCAACCAGTTCCACGATATCATTCCGGGCTCGTCGATCCGCGAAGTGTACGAAGACAGCACGGTCGAATACGCGGAAGCGCAGCGGCTCGGGCTGCAGGCGCGCAGCGCCGCCGAACGCGGCCTGCTTGCGGACGCAGCCGGCCCCGGCGGCGCAGACAGCGAAGACGCGCAGGCTCGCCGCTACACGGTCTGGAACTCTTCGCCGTGGACGGAGAACGGGCTGATCGAGATTGCGGCGGCGGACGGAGACGGCGCCCAGCCGGGCAGCCTTGAGAAGCTGACGTCCGGCACTTGGAAAAACCATCTCGGCGAGACGCTGAACGCGCAGCAGGCGGGCGGAAGCTGGCTCGTCGAAGCTTCGGCGGTGCCCGCGCTCGGCTACGCGGAGCTGACGTTCGAGCCGGGCGGACCGGCGAATCCGGCATCGGCGGAACCGGCCGGGCCGTTCGCGCCGCGCGGCGGCGGCGTCTCGACGCCGTTCTACGAACTGGACTGGAACGAACGCGGCCAACTGACGCGCCTCTACGACCGCGACGAAGACCGCGAAGTGCTGGCCGCCGGGCAGCGCGGCAACGTCCTGCAGCTGTTCGAAGACAAGCCGCTGGCGCACGAAGCGTGGGACGTCGACCTCTTTTACCAGCAGAAGTCATGGGAACTGGATAAACTGACGGACGGCTCGGTGGTCGAGAACGGTCCGCTGCGCTGCGTGATCCGCTTCGTCTGGGAGACCGCAGCTTCGCGCGTCGAGCAGCATCTGACGCTCTACGCGCATGACCGCCGTATCGACTTCAAGACGACGGCGGACTGGCACGAGCGCCGCGTCCTGCTCAAAGCGGCGTTCCCCGTGCAGGTCCGCGCGACCGAAGCGACGTACGACGTGCAGTACGGCAACGTCACGCGGCCGACGCACTGGAACACGAGCTGGGATATGGCCCGCTTCGAGACGGTCGGCCACCAATGGGCCGACCTGTCGGACAAAGGCTACGGCGTCAGCCTGCTCAACGACTGCAAATACGGCTACGACATCAAGGACAACGTCATGCGGCTGTCGCTGATCAAATGCGCGCAGCACCCGGACACCGAAGCCGACCAGGGCGCGCACGCATTCACGTATTCGCTGCTGCCGCACCGCGGCGACTGGCTGGCCGGCGGCACGGTTCCGAGCGCCTGGGCGCTCAACAATCCGCTGCGCGTCTCCGCGGGCGCGCCGGATCGGGCGGCCCTGTCGATGTTCCGCCTGGCGGACGCGGCGGAGCGCGCAGACGGCGCCGAGGCAGGCGCCGCTTCGCCGGCGCACGGCGGCTTCGCTTCGCGGCCGACGGCGATGGTCTCGGCCGTCAAGCGCTCCGAGGACGGCGGTTCCGTCGTCGTGCGCGTGCACGACTTCTCCGGCAGCCGCCGGCGCCTGACGCTTCGCAGCGATCTGACGATCGCGGCCTGGCAGGCGTGCGACCTGATGGAGCGGCCGGAAGGCGACCGGCAGGAGAGCACGACGATCGGCTTCACGCTGGAGCCGTACGAGATCCGCACGTTCGCGATCGAGCTGCGCGCCTGACGATAGCGGCGCGAACGCGGGACGGGAAACGGCATCGCAAGTTCCCGCGCGCGGCACGCGAAAAAGCCCCGAACGAGTCCGGATGGACAAGTTCGGGGCTTTTTTTGCGTTTTCGCAGTTTCGAACTTTCGCGCTCTCGCGCCGCCGGTCTTTGCGCTTTCTTTTCCCGCCTAAAGCCCGGTCACGCCCGGACGTCCAGCCGACGCTGCGGATCGATTCCGTTCAAATCGCGGCCGGCCCGGAGCAGGCCCAACGCGAGGAGCAGTTGGCCAATCAGGCTGCCTCCCCCGAAGATCACGATGAGGGTGAACAGGCCCGGAACGTCGAAATTCAGCAGAAACGGAGACAGCAGCAGCATCGGAGCCGTCGAGACGAAATACAACCACCAGCCTCCGCGCATATGCTCGGCCAGAGCCGCTTCGCCGTGCCTTTTCGCCAGACGGCATGTTCCTTCGCTCAGCGTATAGAAAAGAAGGAGCAGACCGAAGTCTTCGAGAATGCCCGGAATTCCGATCTTTGACCAGGAGACTTCCATAGGGAGACGGCCCTGTTCGAGCAGCACCCGGATACCCAGACCGTTCGCCGCCGGATCAAGCACGGCGGGAATCGCCAGCAGCGCCAGCAGCAGAGCCACCCATTTACCGAAGCCAAACAGCGGCATCGCCTTGTCCAGTCTGGACAACCCGTAAGCGATGAACAGATAGCCGACCGGGTCCAGCAGCAGATCGAAGCCGATCTCGATATCCATCAGCACGATCAAAAGGCCGACAAAAATATTGCGAAAAGCCGGTTTCACGGGCGATCCCTCCTTGCGAGCACGAACTGGCGTACCTGACGTTCGTCGGGCCGCGGCATGATTTCCGTGAACAGCGGCAGGGAGCCGGACGTTCCGGGTCCGACGCCGGAAGCCGTTTCGGTCGCGGATTCGGTTCCGGCCGATTCCGAAGTCCCGGGCCCGATTCGGGTCCCGGCTTGGGCTTCCATTTCGATTTCGACGCGCGGCATGATCGAGTACACCGTCGCCCAATCTTCGTCGCCGCGTTCAAGCCGGGCATAACTCAGCACGGCCTGCTCCCCTGTCCGCAGCACCGCCGGAAATTTCGCCTGTTCGAGAGGAACGCCGTTTGCCGACGCGCCTTCGGACGCTGCCGGCTGACGCGCCGCGCTTCCCGTGCTCCAATACAGCTGCAGCTGTCCGTCGCCTGCCGCCTGGGCGGCGCGATCGACGCCTGTGACGCGCAGGTCGGTCTCGGCCCGGATCGTCGTCTGCCCGGAACGTTCGCCCGATCCGCGCGTCTCCGGCACCGACAAAGCCTCGGTCGCCTCCGTGTACGGATACACATATAGCTCTCCGATCGGTTCGGTCGAGCGGCTTCCGTCCAGATGCCTCACCTCGACCGTGTCGAACTTGATCGGCTTATCGTCTTCGGCCCATGCCCCGAACCGAATATCGCCGGCCGATTCCCGTTCCAACCGGACCGCGTACTGGACCAGTTCCTGATTCCGGTACGTGTCGCTCCACGAGACGCTGACCTCCGCCTGCTCCAGCCCCGGCAGGCTCACCTCGACGATACGGCCCGGATCGTCCTCCTGCCGGTTTTGCAGCGCGTACAGATGGAGAATCGCTCCTTCCCGGTTCTCCGCTTCGATATGGTGCGTGAGAAACACCGGCTTCTCCAGCTGTCCTGCCCGGTAATACGCGAGGTTGAATACCCAACAGGCCGTCAAAGCCACAGCAAGCCCGGCAAATATCCAATAAAACGTTGTGCGATTGCGCAGCAAGAAATTCTCCTCTCCGGAAGCTCCGCTTCCCTCTGTTCTCCCTGTAAACGCGCCGGGGCGGCGGTTCGTTACGCGTTCCGGGTCGTCGGGCAGCGAGTCGGGCAGCGGCAGCGTCGCTTTGGTTCGCTGCGACTCTTTTCGGCTGACTCCGGTCCTTCGCTTCGATCTGCGCCAGTCCGTCACGCTCCGCCTTACTCCGACGCATTTTCGTCAAATTTGAACGATCTCTGTCGTTTTTCTCTTTTTTTTGCTAGATCGCTCGTTGCATTTTGTTAAAAAGTATGGATAATAGGGAGTAGAAGACGTGATAATGATTATCATTCCTGCACGGCGACTTGACTTCAAAGGAGCACACAATCGGATGCAACCATCGACTTCCAGAATGAATCTTACCCTAGACGATTACCTCGTTCTGCTCAATGTGGCCGTTCAGGTGGGCGACAAGAAATGGCAGAAAGAAATCACGCGCAAACTTGAACGCATCATGCGTTTTGAAGCGGCGAAAGCCTAATAAGCAGCACCCCAAGAAGCGGACCCATGCCCCGCATCGCGAAGAACCGGAACCTCCCGCGGGAGATTCCGGTTCTTTTTTTGCGCGGCCTTGGCCGGTGCTTGCAGCGCAGGACGTCGGCTTGGGGAGCAAGACATCGGCTCTCGCGGCGTTTGGCGGGCGCTTTGGCGGAAGCGGCAGCCGCTGTCCGCCGCGCACCCGCCGGATCAACCGGCCGCCGAGACGGACGACGACGCCTGCGACGGCTCTATGCCAAGCTCCGCGAAGCCGTCGAGGACGTCCGCGCGCAGGCGGGCTTTCTCTTCGGGCGGCAGGAACGCCGCATCGACCCCGTTCAGGATAAGCGCGGCGATCTCCGGCAGCGTGAAGCCGAACTTCTCGATCAGCACCGTATATTCCTTGACGAGCGACGTATCAGAGACGGTCAGGTTGTCCGTGTTGATCGTCAGCTTCAGCCCGGCGTCGAAATAGTCGCGGATCGGGTAAGTCTCCCAGCTCTCCATCGCTTTGGTCTGATAATTGCTGACCGGGCACATCTCCAGCACGATCCCGAGCTCGCGTACGCGCTCCAGCAGCGCGGCGTCTTCCCGCAGCCGCACGCCGTGCCCGATCCGCTTGGCGCCGAGCCGCAGGATCGCTTCGCGGATATTGTCCGCGCCGCCCGCTTCGCCCGCATGGATCGTCACCGGCACGTCCAGCAGCTGCGCGTATTCGAATACGGCCCGGTGCAGATGGGCGGGGAACGCCGCTTCCGGCCCGGCCAGATCGACGGCCACCAGTCCCTCGTCCTTAAAAGCGGCCGCCGCTTCGATCACTTCCAGGTTGACGTGCGGCGAATGATGGCGCAGGCAGGCCGCGATCCCGCGCGAGACGACGCCGAATTCGGCTTCGCCGCGCCGGAGCCCGCGCAGCACCGCCGCGATCACGTCCCCGCAGCTCAACCCTTCCGAACGGTGCAGCTGGGGGCCGAACCGCACTTCGATATAACGGCAGTTCTGCCCGGCGGCCTGTTCGACCACTTCGTAGGCAATCCGTTCCAACACGTCCGCTTTATGGAGAAAACCTGCCACAAAATCGAATTTTTCCAAATATTCAAGCAAACTTCCGCATTCTCCCGTCACTTTCATGAAAGGAGTCAGTTGTTCAAAACCGGCGACAGGCAGCGGGATGCCTTGTTCCGAAGCGATTTCCCATAACGTGGATTCTTTGATGCTTCCGTCCAAATGCAGGTGCAGATCGACTTTCGGCAGCTGACGGAGTTGTTCCGGCAATCGGTTGTGCAGCATGACAATTCCTCCTTTTCGGTTCGGCGCTTTGGATGGTTATGCAGGGTCGGCGGTAGAATGAAGTCAAAGATATTGTCATGTTTTATATCATAACGAAGCTGACATCGGCAACTCCCTTTTTTTCGCAAAAGAAAACCGCCCGTCTGTTCGCCCCAACGGACCTGTGACGAATTTTTGACTGTTTAACAAAAAGGCGCACCCGCGAGAAGCGGATACGCCTTGCTGCGGTCCCGGCGGACCTTGTGCGTCAATAATACGGAGCCATGAACAGATACACGATCACGCCCGTCGAGCTGACGTACAGCCAGATCGGCATCGTCCAGCGGGCGATTTTGCGGTGTTTCTCCACCTGCATCGTCCAGCCGAACACGAGCGTGAACAGCGCCAGAGGTACGATCAGCGCCGCCAGAATACTGTGCGAGATGAGAATGAAGAAGTAAATCGGACGCAGGATGCCTTCTCCGCCGTATTTCGCCGTCTCCGGGGAAATATAGTGGAACGTGAGATAAGTCACGAGGAACAGCAGCGTCGAGGCAAAAGCGGCGAGAATAAAAGCTTTGTGAATCGGCACGTTCTTGCGGATGATGGCGATCAGCGCCGACACCAGGAAGATAAACGTAAAGCTGTTGAAGATGGCATTCAGGCGCGGGAAAATGGAGATGTCGAAGTGTACGCTTCCCTGGTAGCCGATCGGTGAAAAGAACAGCAGCAGGATGATGATGTTCGCAACGACGGAAACGGTAATGATCAGTCCGGCAAAGCTGCGATTCGTGGTCGGACGGTATTTCTCGTTTTCCTTGGGTGAGCTCATAAGGTTGCATTCTCCTTCGGATTTGTCGTTAACCATTATATCGCGTCAAAGCTTTAATGTTAAGTGACAACAATTTGAAATGTTTGCGACAAAAAAGTCATCCACTTTTTACTTCACGAGGCTAAAATGGTAAGGTAAGAAGTAACGCACAAGTCGAAAGGGGATCATCATGTACTCGGCAAAACCTAACCGCAATCGGCACTACCTGGTCAACACGCTGAAAATGAGCGCTTTGTCGCTGCTTCTGTTCTCGGCAGCCTGCACGGCGGACAGCGAAGCGACCGATCCGGGAAAAGAAAGCAAACCGTCCGGCGAGACGACGCAGACGGCCGCCTCGGTCTACGACCTGGCGTTGAAGCAAGCGCAGGAGCTCGAGAGCTACACCGTCGATTCCAAGACGAACTACAAGGTCGAACAGACCGCGGCGGAAGGCGCCAAAGCGCCCGATCCGATCGAGACGGCTATCGAAATCGCCGGCGACGTGATCGCCAAGCCGGAGACCCAATACGGGCTGAAGATCAACACCCTGTCGCAGGGCCAGCAGGGCACGACCGAGATCTACGCGGCCGGCAGCGAACTGCACGCCAAAGACTCGGCCGGAACGTGGAGCACCCAGAAGCTCGAAGGTTCGGAAGAAGAACTGTCGGTAACGACGGAAATGCTTGATCCGGCTCCGCTGATCGAAGAACTGGGCGAGTACAAAGACAGCCTCAAGCTGACGGAAGACGACGCCTCGTACACGCTCGCTCTCGAAGCGAGCGGCGAACAAGCCGGCGCGCTGATGCAAACGGCGCTCGGACGCCAGCTCGGCGACTCCGAACAGTCCGCCCCGACCGCGGACCTGTTCAAGAGCGGAGCGGAAGGCACGGTCAGCTACAGCCTGGTCGTCGACAAAAAGTCGAACCAGCTGACTTCGTCCAGCGTCAAAGTCGATACGACGCTGCTCGTGAACAAGCAGGACCTGCATATCGTGGCCAATTCGGACGGCGCGTACTCCGCGCAGAACGAAGTCGGCGAAATCGCCGTTCCGGCCGAAGCGACCGCGGATGCCGCGGCTTCGGGCACGGATGCCGCGACGGACTCCGCTGCCGAAGAGACGGATACATCGGGTAAATAACCGATGCGGTGCCCGCTTCTCCCGCGGGAGAACGCGGAGCCTTCGCAGCCGAATCACACATAAGGCACCAACCATCAGGCACCATGGAAAAGGGACTGTCCCCGCCGGGTTTACGGCTTCGGGGACAGTCCCTTTTTGCTGCGGGCTTACCGCTGCGCCTCTTCCCCGCCTTCGATCGCCAGCGCGACCATCGTCAGCACTTTGCGATGCGCGGCATAAGGAACCTGCCGTTCGCGGCTGTCGGCGTATGTGCCGTTCGAGTAGCGGGTGCCCGCATCGTGCACGATAAGATGCTCCGTCCCGTCGTCTTCGACGCGGTAGCCGCAGCCGACCGTCCAATGGTAATCGAACAGCGGCCGGTCCCGCCAGCGCAGCGCAAACCACTTGTCGAACTTGACCGCGACAGGGCGGCCCGCGTCGATCTCCGCCCGGTAAGCGGCAAAGCCGCTCAGACGCCGCGTCACGGCGCGCCCGGGGCGGCCGCTCTCCCGCAGCCTGGCGTTCAACTGCCGGCGCAGGCCGAGCGCGAGCACCGACGCGCCCATGCCGAGCGGCGTGCCGAAGCACGCGGCATACATGCCATTGACCGCCTCGGCCGGGTCGGCAGGCAGGCGCCGGAGAGCCGCGCCGCCCGCGAGCAGGCGGCTTTCCCAGAAGCGGACCAGACCCGCGATTGCCGCCGGACCGCACGCCGAAGCGGGAGACCGGATTCCGGTCTCCCACTGGGTATAAGGCTGGATGATGACTTTGTTCTGCCGCATGCCTCGTCCTCCCGCGGGACCGCAAGACTGCCGGGTCCCCCGCTTCCGCTTCGATGAGCGCCGGCGCTCCGCTGCATGCCCGGAGCGCCGGCGGTTCGGCCCGAAGCTTGAGCCGTGTCTGACCGATGCCTATAGATTAAACGATATTCAGAGTCACATCAATGTTGCCGCGAGTCGCTTTGGAGTACGGGCACACTTGGTGAGCCGCTTCCACGAGCTTGTGAGCCGTTTCGGAATCGACGCCCTGGATGCTGACATTCAGCGTAACTTCGAGCTTGAAGCCGTTGTCCGCCGCGTCTTTGAGGATCGATACGTCGCCGGTTACGCTCGTACCCGTCACTTCTTTCATGCGCTGCATGCGAATGACCATGTTCAGGGCGCTGTCGAAGCAGGCCGTGTAGCCGGCAGCGAACAGCTGCTCGGGGTTGGTTCCGTCGCCGCCCGGGCCGCCAAGACCTTTGGGCGTCTTCAAGCTGATGTCGATGATGCCGTCCGAAGAAGTGACTTTGCCGTCGCGGCCCCCTACTGCTGTTGCTGTTGCGGTATACAATGCGCTCATGTGAATGATCTCCTTTTTCGTTTCGAATTTTGGTGTAATGCCGAGTTCCGATTTAAATTGTTTACAATCTAATTGTATTCTATTTATATAGGGATGTCAACGTGTTTTGTCTTTTTGTTTCCTTCTTTTTTCGCATAAAAAAAGCCCCGGCATCCGCCTGCGCGAATGTCGAAGCCGAAAATGCTGCGGTCCGAACCGGGTTAACGGCTCAATCCCGCTGCCAGACGTCGTTGTACTCTTCCTTGCGTTCGAACAGGGCGGCCGCGAACGGGCAGACCGGATCGATCTTGACCCCGTTCTCCCGCGCCGCTTCCACGACTTTCCCGACCAGCTTTTCTCCCGCATGCTGTCCGCGCATCGATTCCGCCACAAACGTATGATCGATCATCCAGACCCCGTTTTCCCGCGGCATGTACGTCACTTTGCCCACTTCCTTGCCGTCTTCGATCATGACAAAAGATTGTTCCTGCTGTTCGATGCTTGCCATTTCGCATTCTCCTTCGTTGGGCGGTTCCCGTTACTGGGACTCTCCGCTAATGATTTGCAGTTCGTCCGCCGCGTCGCCTTGTCCGTAGCCGACCTGATACACCAGATCGTACGCCACCGAAGTCGCGCCGTCTCCTTCGCGCTCGTCCGCCGTGATCGACACGTACACGGTGACCGTCTCGTCCGTGTTCTCCACGCCGACGCAGTAGTCGAGGTAGACGCCGAGCGTATCGGCGTAGCCGGCTTCGAAATCTTCGAACGACTGTTTCTTCTGCCAGGTCGGCCCGAGCAGATCGTACGCGGTCCGGTAATCTTCCAGCGAGACCGCGTCGTAGAACGCGTACAGCACGTCTTCCGCCGCGTATTCCAGATCCGTGCTGTCATACACAGGATCGTCGCCTTCGAGGCCGTAATCTTCGCCGATTCCGGCATCCTCGCCGCTGCCGCCGCTCTCGCTTTCGGGCGTCGGCAGCGTATCCATCGGATCGTCGGACCAGCCGCGCGCCGACTCGACGATGCTGACGACGGGAATGCTGAAGCCGATGCCGCCTTCGTCCGTCACGGCCGAATTGATGCCCAGCACCTGCCCGGTCGTCCGGTCGACGAGGGGGCCTCCGCTGTTGCCCGGCGCGATCGGGGCGGAGATCTGGTACAGTCCTTCATAATAGTACGGCGCGATATCGAATGTGCGATCGACGCCGCTGACGATCCCCGTCGTGACGGTGTTCTGCAAGCCCAGCGGGCTGCCTAGCGCCAGCACTTCGTCGCCGATCTCCGCTTCGGCTTCGAGCTTGAGTTCCAGCGGCTCCACGCCGGCCAGGTCGGCTACGCGCACGACCGCCACGTCCGTCTCTTCGCCGATGCCGATCACCGTGCCCGACATTTCTTCGGAGCCGGACGTCGTGACCGTCACGTCCGTGAAGCCGGACACGACATGGGCATTCGTCAGGATGTCGCCCCGGTCATTGTACAAAAAGCCGGAGCCGATCGAGCCGTCGGACGTTTCGATCATGACGACCTTTTCGCCGACGGAAGAGATGATTTCCTTGAGCGTCGGTTCGCCGGGTTCGTCGGGTTCGTCGGGCTCGCCGCCCTGCCCGGCAAGATCGCTGCCCTGCCCGCTGCCGGAAGACGCCTCGCCACCTTGCGACCCGCTGCCGGCCTCTCCGGGCACGGCAGGTTCGGTGCCGGCCTCGCTGCCCGCGTCCTTGCCCGTATCTTGGCCCTTGCCTTGACCCGCGTCTTGGCCGGAGTCTTTGTCTCCTTCGGACTCCGGCTGCTCTTTCGCGGGCGTATTCGACGCCGCGGCGCCTCCGCTGCCGGGCGAAGAAGCCGCCGCCGAAGTCGCGGCCAGCAGCGCGCCTTCCCCGCCGTGCGCCGAATAGTTTCGGTGAATGGCATAAGAACCGGCGGAACCGGCCAGCACGATAGACGCGCTGACGATCAAGCTGATTAACGTTTGCTTTTTCAACGCCGCTTCCCCCTCTACTCTCTATACCAGCTCACGGAATCGATGACGATGATCGCGCCTTCGCCCGCGGATTTCACTTCGTCCGCAAAAGACGCCGCTTCGCCCGGCTTCAGCCCGCCCGGGCGCACTTCCGTCCAGTCCTCGCCGAGAAACGTCCCCTGCGCGTCGTAAGCCCGGAACTCGACCAGCAGGTCGGACATCGAAGTGTTCGACACGTTGGTCAGCGTGCCCGAGAAAGCCACCCTGCCGCCTTGCGCCCGCTGCCCGAAATCGCTCAGCTTCAGTTCGCCCGTCCCGGCCTGCAGCTGGGAACCGAGCAGCTCGATCAGCTCCCCGGCCGAGCCGCCGCCGCTGTCGGACGCAAGCGACGAGATCTCTTTGTCCAGTTCGATCAGCCGCTCGGCTTCCGGCACGTAACTGCGGGCTTCGTCGACGACCGCGGCCGCCTCGTAATAGCTGCCGCTCGCGATAGCCTGCTCGGCCTCGTCGCCGCCGATCTCCACGATCCGGTCGGTGATCACTTCAAGCACGGGCGCCTTGTCCCGCGCCGGATAATCGGCCGCCGTGCGCATCAGCCCGCCCAGTTCGGCCAGACTGTCCGCGCGCTCCGCGTCGCTGCGGATGCCGACCAGCTCCATCTTCTCGCGCAGCTTGTCGAGCTGCACCCGCAGCCGGTCGTAGGCGCTGCCGTTTAAGCCGGCAAGCTCTCGCTGCACTTCGTCCAGCACGGCCGAAGCGCCGGCCGCGTCCTTCGTGCCGATCAGCCGCTGGGCGTCGGTCAGCCGGTCGTCGAGCCGGCGGATCGTCCGGACCGTATCCAGGTCGGAACGGATGCCCGAATCGTTCGGCCGCTTCGCAAGCGCCAGACTCAGCTTCGATTCGGCGATCTCGTAATTGCCGCCAAGCGCGGCATCGGCCGCCGAACGCTGGATTTGCGTCGTATCGGCGCTCACGTCGCGCTCGTAGCCCGTCTGCCACACCAGCGCGCCGGCCGCGCAGACGGCCAGCAGCGTCGGCGCGACCCAGGCCGCGGCTTTGCGCCCGCCGCCTGGGCGGGCAGGGCCGCTCCGCCCGGCCGAACCCGACCGGTCCCGGTCGGCCGGAGCCGCGTACGCACTTCGGGCCGACCGGGAGTCCGGCGAGACCGGACGCATCTGCGGCGGTTCTTCTTCGCCCGCGCCTGCGCCGTAGCGGCCCGGCGCCGGGGCGTCCGGCTTCGCCCCGCTTTGGGTCAGCCGGACGGCGATCGGCTCTTCCGCCACGGGCGGCGGAACGGCCGGAGCCGCCGCGCCGAAGTTCCTGCCTCGTCGGTCGAACGGGTCCCGGGCGGACTCCGTTCCTGCCGCTGCGGGCCGTGCTTCCGGCCGGTCGGCTATGCTGTCCGCTCTGGCTGCGTCTTCGGCTTCCCGCCAGTCCGCCCGGCTTCCTGCTTGCGGCGGTTCGCCCGCGCCTGCCGCTTCCGGCCATTCGGCCTCATGCTCCACTTCGCGCCTCTCGGCCGGGGCTGCCGTCCGCCCAGCCGCACCTACCGCTTCAGCTCCCGGCGAACCCGCCGGCCGCTCCTCCACGCCCGGCTGCTTCGCGCCGCAGCTGCTGCAAAACCGGCTGCCCGCCGGCAGCTCCGCCCCGCATTGTATGCATCGCATCCCGCTTACCCCCTCGCTTCGCCGGTTACCGGCGCGTGATTCCGCCGCCCTGGAGCGGCAGTTCGTCGTCTTTCAATTCGCCGTACAGCCGCTCCGCTTCTTCGCGCAGCGCTTCCGCGTCGTCCTGCGGCTCATAACCGATCAATTCTTTGAGATAACCGATGTCGTAATAATTGTGCGCATTGGCCGACGTGCCGTACAGGCTCAAAAAATCGAGGGAAGGGTCCGCGTCGACGCAGCAGGCGAACAGGGAAGCCAGATCCCGTTCGGAAATCCAAATCTTCAAAGCGCGCTTCGACGCCGGCGGCCGGTTGCCCGGGTAATTGCCGATCCGGACGTTGATCGAGGAGATGCCGTGCTTGTCGGCGTACAGCCGCCCCAGCAGCTCGATGTAGCATTTGCTCAATCCGTAGAAGCTGTCCGGCCGGTACGGGTCTTCCGGCTCTACCCGCTCTTCCGCCGAATAGAAGCCGGTCGCGTGGTTGGAGCTTGCGAACACGACCCGGCTCACGCCGCATTCCCGCGCCGCTTCGTAAATATGGTAAGCGCCCGTCACGTTGACGGGCAGCACTTTGCCCAGAAAATCTTCATCGTCTTCGGCCCAGCCGATATGCAGAATCGCGTCCATGCCGCGCGCCGCTGCCCGGACCGCGTCGGGGTCCGTCATGTCGAGCGCCGCGATGCCGCGCCCGGCGTCCGCTTCCAGGTCGGTCGCGGCAATCTCGTACCGGCCGGTCTCGCGCAGCTTGGACGTGAGGCTCCATCCGACCTTGCCGGATGCTCCGGTAATCAGCAGTTTTTTGTTCAACGGACCTTCCTCCCTTGCACGTTGCAGATTAAGCATCATTACCCACAAACCGGGCGCTTGGCGACGCTCCCGGCAAACTTTATGCGCATCTTGCATGCCGCCTTGCGGGCGGCGGAGGCGGCAGTCGGTCCCCGAACGCAAAAAACCGCTCCGAACAGACCCGGGACGGGCGTTCGGAGCGGCTTGGCCGCCACATTCAGACGCCCGTGCGGGCGATCCGTATTTTCCATTTTTCGACGAGCGATTCCACTTCGGCCGCGAACAGCGGCTTGCCGACGAAGTCCTGCATGCCCGCGTCCTGGCATCGCTTGCGGTTCTCACGATCCGTAAAAGCGGTGACCGCCACGATCGGCGGCTGCTGGCTCCCGCGCATCTCCCGGATTCGCCGGGTCGCGGCGACGCCGTCCATCTCCGGCATCTGCACGTCCATGAATATCAGGTCGTACACGCGGCTGGATACCGCTTCGACAGCTTCGCGGCCGTTCACCGCCAGATCGCAGACGCAGCCGAACTTGATCAGCATCTCTTCGAGCAGGCGCCGGTTGACCGGATGGTCTTCGGCGATCAGCACGCGCAGCGTCTCTTCGGCAGCCGCGAACGCCGCCGACGGTTCCGCCGTTTCCTTGTCCGAGATCCGCAGCGGCAGGGCCAGTTCTTCCTTGCCGCCGATCGCGTCGGGCAGTTCTTCTTCCGGTACGTTGAGCGGAAGCGTGAAATGGAAGTTCGAGCCTTCCCCTTCCCGGCTCTGCACGCCGATAAATCCGTTCATCAGCTCGACCAGCTTTTTGCAGATGGCCAGCCCGAGACCCGTGCCGCCGTATCTCCGGTTGATCGAAGGATCGATCTGGGAGAACGACTGGAACAGCAGGCCCTGCTTCTCCGGCGCGATGCCGATGCCCGTGTCGCGCACCGACACTTCCAGCGTCAACCCGTTCGGATGATGGAAAAATCCGGGCTCGATCGTGATCGACACGCCGCCCGCTTCGGTGAACTTGATCGCGTTGCTGACGAGGTTCACCAACACCTGGCGGAACTTGGCCGGATCGCCGATCAGCACTTCCGGCACGGAAGGCGCGACTTCCGCGTTCAGGATCAGCCCTTTCTCCAACGCGCGCGGCGAGAACAGGTCGATCGCCTGCTCCAGCAGATGGCGGACCTGCATCGGCTCTTCTTCGAGCGTCATTTTGCCGGCCTCGATTTTGCTGAAATCCAGAATCTCGTTCAGGATATGCATCAGGCTCTCGCTGCTCTGGGCGATAATCTCGACGTACGAGCGCTGCGAATCGTCGAGTTCCGTCTCGCCGAGCAGCGTCGTCATGCCGATCACGCCGTTCATCGGCGTGCGCAGCTCGTGGCTCATGATCGCGAGGAATTCCGATTTGGCCCGGTCCGCGCGCTCCGCCGATTCCTTGGCGCGAATGATCTCTTTCTCGCCGGTAATGTCGGTGAACACGACAACCGCGCCTTTGCGTTCGCCCTGATCGTACAGCGGGGTCACGCGGTACGACGCGAGGAAGCTCGACCCGTCGCTGCGCCAGAACACCGAATCGATGTCCTGATGCGATTCTCCCGTTCGCAGCGCGCGCATAAGCGGCGAATCGTACGGATCGTATTCGATGCCGTCCGGGCTCGTCTGCTGGATCGTCGCCAGATTCAGCCCCTTGATCGCTTCGTTCGGCCGCGAACCGAGCATCTCCGCGCCCGCCGGATTGATAAACACGAGCCGCCCGTCCAGATCCGTCCCGAAGATGCCTTCGGAGACGGAATTGAGAATCAGCGTATGCTCGTAGCTCAGCTTCTCGATCTGCGCCAGATGCCGCTTGCGTTCGGTAATATCGCTTGCGATGCCGTAAGCGCCGACGATACGGCCGTCGACGATGATCGGCGTGTTCGTGATGCTGACGTCGATCAGGCTCTCGTCTTTGCGTGTAAGGCGCGCTTCGTACGTCTGCGCTTCGCCGCGCTTGACGCTGTCGAAGCCCGCTTCGACGCGGCCGCGATGCTCGGGCACGGCCAGATCGGCGATCGGCACGCCGATCAGTTCGCCTTCCGCGTAGCCGGTCAGCTTCTCCTGGCTGGCGTTCACGGTCACGTACCGCCCTTCCAGATCGTAGGCGTATACGCCGGACGGGTTGTAGTCGAACAGCGACTTGTAGCGCTGCTCGCTCTCGCGAATCAGGTTCTCGATCGTCGCCTGCTGCGTGATGTCCTGGGTCATGCCGACCAGGCGCAGCGCTTCTCCGCCCGGCCCGCGCCACAGCTCGTACTGGCTGCGAATCGTTTTGACCGTGCGGTCGGACAGGATAACCCGGTACGTCACGAAAGGTTCGGCTTCTCCGCGCAGCATCCGCTCCGTATAATCGAGCAGCTTCGCCTGATCGGACGGATGCAAGATCCGCAGCAGCGACTTCGGATAGCTCTCGTCCTGTTCCAGTTCCCCTTCGAAAATACGCATCGTTTCTTCCGAATAATGGATGCGTTCTTCCGCCAGGTTCCATTCCCACGAGCCGATATGCGCGATCCGCTGCACTTCGTCGAGCATGTCCTCGAACATTTTGCGCGTGGTCACGTCGCGGCCGATGCCCATGATCGTGTCGGGTTCGCCGGCGCGTCCCTTCAGGATGCGGAACATCGTCTCGAACCACAGGTACCTGCCGTCTTTGTGCTTGATGCGGCGCATGAAGATCTGCCCCTGCGCATCCCGGGTCTTCAGGTTGGAGACGGGATTGACATCGTCGGCATGGTAAAATTCCGATCGGTGCCGGCCGACCATTTCTTCCGGGTCGTAGCCGATCAGCGTCTTCACCGAAGGCGACGCGTACAGCAGGAAGCCTTCCATCGACGTCTGGGTGACCAATTCCCGCGTGCCCTGCATCAGCACCTGGTAAGCTTCACTGTTCTCCATCAGTTTCTGCCGGTCCTGATGCTCGGTCGTCACGTCGAGCGCATGCACGACGAGGCAGCGTGTGCCCGGCTCGCGGGCGATATCCAACTCGGACACGTGAAAAGAGATCCAGACGAAGCTGCCGTCGCTTCGGCGGCATCTGCGCTCGAATTCGCGGGGCTGCTGCGGATCGGCCAACGTTTCGAGTATTTCCGCATCGATCTTTTTCGATTCCGGCGTATCGCCGCCGAGCAGATGATCCGCGCATTCGAGACCCTTCAGCGCGTCGGCCTCGCAGCCGAAAATCCGGCCGAACTTGGCGTTGGCGTACAGAACCCGCCCCCTGCCGACGGCCAGAACGGCGATGCCGACCGGAGACTGCTCGTAAATTCGTTCAAAAATCGGGTCTTCCCGTTCCGGCTGCTTGCTCATTGCATTCCCCTCGTTCTGCCGCAGATTCGGCCCCGGCTGACCGGATTCTCCCGCCGCCGGCTTTCCGCGCACGGTCGTTTTACCAATAGTATACAATTATTTTTTTCAAATCCAAACCCTTTTTCATTGTCGAATTACGTCGAAGAGTTTGAAGAATCGACTCGTTTCATCTATCCGTTTGCCCGCTTCCCGTCGATATAAGAAGAAGGACCTTAACACGAAACGAGCTGAACAACGATGAGCAACTACTCCAAGATGATTATATTGAACGAATACTTTGCCGCAGCGGGACTTCTCTGCTCGATCGTCGCCTGCGTGATGATCGCCGTGGTGACGGTCGGCGGCGTTCATTCCCTCAAAGATTTGTCGACGCGCGAACGCCTGCCCCAACTGCTTACGATGGCTGCCTGTTTCGGCGGAACGGTGCTGTTCGGGACTTTGTCCGTGCTGCCTGTTCCGGCCGCTTCCTACGAACCGGTCTATTTGCTGTTTCCTGCCGCGGCCGGCCTGCTCATCTGCCTGCTGGCCCTTAGGCTGACCGGCGACGCGGAAGGCTGGAAAGGCGCCGTGCACTTTGTCAGTACCGCGGCGATCCTGACTCTCTCGATTATGGCATTCAATTACTCGAATGTATTCATTATTTTCGGACGGGTCGATCTTCGGCCCGAAGTGCTGCTGACGGCGGCGCTCGGTCTGTTCTCGGCCCTGTTCCCGCTCGTGCGTCTGGCGCTGCTCGTCTCGCGGCGAACCGGCCGCATTCTCGAACGGTTCCCGCCGGCCGGCCTGCTGTTCTCGGCCGTAGGCATCACGATCATCCCGGCCGTGATGACGCTGTCGGCGCTGCCGCCGGACATCGATGCGTCCCTGGCCGGCGCGACCGACCATCTGGTGCCTTACATTCTGCTGTTTGCCGTAGCGGCCGGACTCATGATTCTGACCGACCGCTACCGGGAAGAAGACGCGGAACGCAAATACCGGGAGCTGCAGGCGACCGAGACGCATTATATGTCGCTGTTCGCCCATAATCCCGACGCCGTGTTCGCACTCGACGACGGCGGACGCATCGTGGACATGAACGGGCGGGCCCGGGAGATGCTCAGCCGTCTGCCCGAAGGCACGGACCTGCATATGCTGACGGAATGGACGACGCCCGACCAGCAGGACAAAATTCTCGATCATTACGAAAAGGTGATGCGGGGACTGTCCGACGAAATCGACATCAAGCTGCATGTCGAAGGCCGCGAATCGGAGACTTACCTGAACCTGACGTCGCTGCCGATCCTGATCGAACGCCGCTTCACCGGCGCTTACAGTATCGCCAAAAATGTAACGAACAGCAAGAAAACCGAAGAAAAGATTCGCCATCTCGCTTACCACGACGAATTGACCGGCTTGAACAACCGCAAGTACATGCGCGAACATGTCGATCGGTTGACGCTGGACATTTCGGCTTCGCCGTTCCATCTGTTCTTTATCGATTTCGATCGCTTCAAGAAGATCAACGATCTGTTCGGCCACGAATTCGGCGACAAAGTTATCGGCCATGCGGCCCGGATTCTGGCCCGCGAGCTGCCGGAAGGCACGCTGCTGTCGCGCTCGACGGCGGACGAGTTCATCGCCGCGCTGCCGGCCGGCCTCGATCCGCTCGGCGCGGCCCGGCGGATCAGCGAACAATTCTCGCTGCCGTTCCGGATCGGCCAGCAGATGGTCAGCCTGACGGCGAGCATCGGCATCGCCCGCTTCCCCGAGGACGGAGCGGACAGCGACACGCTGTTCAAGCATGCCGACCTGGCGCGCTTCGACGCCCAGAGCCGCGGCGGCGGACGCTTCGCGTTTTTCGACCGCAGCCGCGCGCTCGAAAATCACGAGCGGCTGATCCTAGAACGCGACCTGCAGGCCGCGATCGAATACGGCGACCTGGTCCTGTTCTACCAGCCCAAAGTCGATATCCGCACCGAAGAGCTGGTCGGCCTCGAAGCGCTCGTGCGCTGGAACCATCCGAAGCTCGGCATGGTCCCGCCGCTCAAATTCATCTCGATCGCCGAGGAGACCGGCCTGATCGTACCGATGGAGCGCTGGGTGCTGCGCACCGCCTGCCTGCAGATGCAGCAGTGGATGCGGGAAGGACACCCGCCTGTTCCCGTGGCAGTCAATCTGTCGCAGATCCATCTCATGCAGACCGATATCGTCGAGAGCATCCTGTCGACGCTGGCCGAGTTGAACTACGATACGAAGCTGCTGGAACTTGAAGTGACCGAGAGCGCGATGATGAACAACGAAGAGCAGGTCATCGAGATTCTCGGCCGTCTCAAGCAGGCCGGCATCTCGATCAGCCTGGACGATTTCGGCACCGGTTACAGCTCGCTGAGCTATTTGCAGATGCTGCCGATCGACTGCCTGAAGATCGACCGCTCGTTTATCAAAGGCATCGCCACGCACGCCAACAGCCTCGCTATCGTCGAGATGATTCTAAGCATGGCCCGGCAGCTCGACCTTCGCATCATCGCCGAAGGCATCGAGCATGAAGAACAGGTCGATCTGCTGCGCAGCCTGCGCTGCTTTACGGCCCAGGGCTTCTATTACGGCAAGCCGGTCGCGGCCGAAGACTTCTACGCGCTCGGCTTCGATCAGCGCAAGCTCGGCTCCTGAGCCGGCCTGCGCAAGCCGCTTTCCCGCACAACCCTGCTGCATCAAAAGGCCGCCCGGCGTCGATCGACGACGCGGGCGGCCTTTTTGCCGCGCGGCGCCAAACGGTTCTCAACCCGCTCTCCGCGGCGCCGCGGCTTTCCAAAAAACGAAAAATCGGTCAATACAGCACTTCGACGCCGCCAAGCTCCAGCCGCTCCATCCACTCGTCCGACGGACGGCGATCCGTGACCACATAATCGACGGCGCCGAGATCGAACAGCTTGACGAACGCCACTTGGTCGAATTTCGTGTGGTCCGCCAGCAGCACCGTTTTGCGCGCCTGCTTCAGCATCACTTTTTTCAACTCGCTCTCGGGCTCGTTCGAATCGGTTACGCCGTATTCGGCCGACAGCCCTTTGCAGCTGAACAGCGCCGTATCGACGACGTACTTCGACGCCGTCTCGTTCGCGACCGCGCCGACCAGCGAGTTGGAATGCGGGCGCAGCGTGCCTCCCGTCGAGATCACCGTATGGCCAAGCTTCGCATATTCGGTGAAAATGATGCTCGAATTGGTAATGACGGTCAAATTTTTCTTCGTATTGCCCAATTCCCGCAGCGCCTCGAACACGGTCGAGCTCGGATCGGCCATCAGCGTATCGCCGTCGGACACGAGCCGGGCCAGCTTGCGGGCGATCTCGTTTTTCTCCGGCAGGTTGGTCGTGTGACGGGTCTGGTAGGACAAATCTTCGTTCGTATGAATATTCAGCACGGCCCCGCCGTACGTACGCGTGACCATGCCTTCCTTTTCCAGCTTCTCCAGATCGCGGCGAATCGTCTCTTCCGTCACCTCGAACAGGGAGCTCAGCGCCGCCACGAATACTTTTTGGTCCCGGCGCAAAAATTCGATAATTTTCTCCCGGCGTTCAAATCCCAGCATATGCAATCTCCTCGCTTCTTTCGTTCGTCTCTTGCGTGGATCGACCGTTTGGCGGATACGCCCAGCCCGTTTCTGCGCGTTGTTCGTTCTGTTTTCAGTATAGGGGATGAAAGGTTGCGGGAAAAGCGCAATCGGCGCGGACAGAAGAAGACGGAGTCCGAATTAGCTGCGTGAGCGCACTTGTTTTGAGACGTTTGCCGGGGAGGCTTCGAATAACTGCGCAGCAGCCGTTATTTGGCGTAAAAAATACGATCCGGCGCGCATAACGGTCGATGAGTTGTCGTCAGGCCGTTATTTGAGCAAAATCGGCCGATCGGGCGAAAATAAGTGGATCTGTGCCGTTATTTTCGAGTAGGGCGATGCGGCTGCCTCGTTCCAAAAAAACGCAAAAAGCGGCGTGTGGCACGCCGCTCCTTGCTTGATCGAATATTTAATTGCGGCGGTAACCGCCTGTCACCTGCTGCCCCGGTTGCACGCGGGCAGCCGAAGCGCTCAAACCCTCAAGCGAAGCTCACGCTTCTTCGAAAGCTTTCGTCAGAACCGGTACGATCTGCGATTTGCGGGAGACGACGCCTTTGAGCAGCGCTTTGTTGTTCTCAAGCGTCACGCCGTAGGCGCGTTCCACGGCATCGGTCTTGCTGCCGATCGCGATCGCGACGGAGTCGTTGTTAAGGATGTCCGTAATCGCCAGAACGAACAGGGACAGTCCTTTGTCGACGATCTTTGCTTTGAGCGCTTCTTCGAGCTCGGCCTGCTGCAGCAGAACTTCGTCCACGTCGACCGCGTTAATCTGCGCGATTTCGACTTTGCTGCCGCCCATCGTGAATTCTTTGGCATCGATAGAGATGAGGTCCTGCGCCGTCTTGCCGCTCAGGTCGGCGCCGGCTTTGAGCATGTCGAGGCCGTATACGTCGACGTCGACGCCCGCGATTGCCGCCAGTTCCTTGGCTGCCGCCACGTCCTGCTCGGTGCAGGTCGGCGATTTGAACAGCAGGGAGTCCGACACGATCGCGGACAGCATGAGGCCCGCGATCTCTTTGCGGATCTCGACGCCGTTCTCTTTGTACAATTTGTTCAGGATCGTCGCGGTGCAGCCCACAGGCTCGGCGCGATAGTAGAGCGGGTGAGCCGTCTCGAAGTTCGCGATGCGGTGATGGTCGATGACTTCAAGCACATGCGCGTTCGCGATGTCCGCCGCGCTCTGCTGGCTTTCGTTATGGTCGACGAGAATGACGCCTTCGGACTGGTCTGCCACCGTCTCCACGAGACGCGGAGCTTCGATGCCGAAATGCTTCAGCGCGTAAGCCGTTTCGCCGTTAACTTCGCCCAGACGGACCGCTTCCGCGTCCACGCCCAGCTGCTTTTTCAATTCCGCGTACGCGATTGCCGAAGCAATCGTGTCCGTATCCGGATTCTTGTGACCGAAAACCAATACCTTTGCCATGTTTTAACGCCTCCTCTGAACTTATCTCCTGAATTCCGATGCTAATTATATCATTAATTCCCGCACCGTAACACGTCGATTGTCGGCGTTTCACAAAAAAGGAACGTCGAGCACGCAGAACCGCCTGTTTTTCCGATTAAAAACCGACCTGTCCAGCGCTCGTCCGGTATCCGGTCCGTATCCGGTCAGAACCCGTCAGCGTTCGCAGGCGTCCAGTCAGCTCCCGCTGCTTCGCGCTTCCGACCGCCGCGATCCGCCAAGCTCCGGCCGCTCACTCCGTCACTTCGTTCCCCGCTCATAGCCGCCGCCGCTTTTTTTCGCGTATCCGTCCTTAAACGTTTCCACGGAAGCCTGCACGCTTTGGTAGCCCGAGAATGCTCCGCCGGTGAGCGTATAGCCTTGATTGTCGAAAAAGTCGCCGTACGTCACGGCATTGCCCTGCGCTCCGCCGTGGGCGCTCGCGCTGCCGCCTGCGACGAGCGAAAGACCTTTCACGACGGCATTCCCGCCGATCTCGTAGTAGCCCGAGGCTTGGGCGCTTTCCAGAACCTGCCCGCTGCCGGATACGACCGCTTCGCCGCGGACGATCGCCTGGTCGCCCACACGCGCCTGATCCTTGACCAACGCCGATTCGTCGACGATCGCGTACCCGCTCACGACGGCGGACCCTTCGACCTGGGCGCCGCCCTGCACGAGCGCATGGTTCGTGATGCGGGCGCTGCCGCTGACCGTTGCTTCGCCGCGCACGACGGCTTTATCTTCGATGCGCGCGGTGCCCTTCACGACTGCCCGGTCAAGCACCCGGGCGTTCGGACCGACGTAGACGCTCTCGTCCACGCTTGCGCCGGCGGCGACGAAGCCGCCGCCGTTCGGATGCGCATATCCCGCATCCTCCCCGAATGTATCTTCCGTGAACCTGTCTTCCGCGTCCTCACCGAACGTATCCTCCACGTCCGTATACTCTGTGAACTCGTCCTCCGCGAACCTATCTTCCGTGTCCTCCGCGAACCTGTCTTCCGTGTCCTCCGTGAACCTGTCTTCCGCGACCGGATTCTTCGCGACCGTATGCTCCGCGCCTCCCTCGATCCCGCGCGTTTGCGGCTGCGCCCCATCAAGCTTGAGCGTATACGGATATTGAGGCTTGGACTCGAACGGTACCTTTTTCTCGGAAAAGGCTCCGTTCCAGCTTGCGATCCCGATCTTGACAGCGCTCATGCTCTCAAGCGTAGGCGTGGCCGCCACGCTGACGTACGCTTTCTCCCCGGCATGCACCGTCAGTTCGGCCGAGCCGCCGCTTTCGAAGGCCTCGCTGTAGCGGCTGACCCCGCTTGCGTTCTCGGCGACCAGATACGCCGTCCAGCCTGCGCCGGGCGTCTGGGTCGATCCGTTCAGCGTCGCTTTGACCGAGACCGAAGCCCGGCCCGCCGGTATCGTCGCGTCGAGCGGAATGACGTTGTAGCCGGCGGCCTGCGGGGCGCGTTCGGACGGAACGGCATACGTGTTCGGCTCCCCGCTTACGGCGTTCATCATCGTGTATAACTGCTGCCAGTAGAGTCCGCCATCCTGCAGCAGACGCTTCACCTCGTTGTTGTACACTTTTTTCTCGCGAAAATCGAACGTAGCCATATGCGCGGCATAACGTCCGATCGCGGTTTGGATATCGGTCTTGGGATTGGTGCGCGCGAGCAGTTCGTAGAACGATTCCTGCAAATGGTCCGGATTGCCCGAAGCCAGCAGCTCGGCGATGAAGCCGGTGCCGTACCCGGCCAGGTCGTCCGGATTCTCTTCCAGATATTTCAGGATCGGCCACGCTTCGTAGTAGGCGCGTCCGTTGACCGGAGTGAGCGAAGACGCCGCCAAATACGGGAACGTCAATTCCGGTCGGCCCGTCGATCCGCCGCGCTTGTACAGCTGGCTGGCGACGTATTCTTCGCGGAACCAGTTGGCGACAGGCTCGTACCACGGACCGAGATACCCACTGTTTCTCCAGCTGTTCCGACCGTGCGCGAACTGGATCGCATGGCCGAGTTCGTGCGGCAGGACGGAATCGCCGCGCAGCGCGTCCGGCGCTGCCATGATGTACGGATAGCCGTCGGAATCGATACCGGCGAACGCCCAGCCTTGTTCGTACTTCGGAAGCCCGGTCTCCATAACGATCACGTTCATCTTGTACGTTCGGGCCGGATCGGCTGCCCCGTTGACCGAAGCCAAAGACGGCCGCATCTTCAGGACGTCCACATAGACTTCCCAGCAGGCTTCCAGCGTTCGCCCGCTTTCTTGGAGCAGCTCCGGCGTGACCTGTTCATGCTTCCCGCCGTTTCCCCAGAGGATCTGAAAATGTTCCGTCTCGTAATGGTTCGCGTTCGCGGCCGACACAGTCTGCCCGTCGTTGCGTACGCCGCGCACGGCGTGGGCGGCTGCGGACGTACCCGCGTCCGCTTGGGCCGCGATCTGCCGCGCGCCGGATACCGGCACACCCTCGGCCCGGGCCGGAACGGCTGCCAGACTCCCTGTCACGGCCAGCAGCGCGGTCAAAGCCGCTACCCCGCTTCTCCTCCATTTTTGTTCGACTTTTCGATCCGTGCGGAAATTTCTGCTGTCCATGATTTCATCCTCCTCTGTAATAATGAAACTTTTCTTCTATTATTATCATAATTCGACATGAAGATCATCGAATTCTACTATATATCGTCACGATTCGACACGAAGATAATAGAATACTAGAAGAAAATTAGAGGAAAAATATAGGTGTAAATGACTGGTAATTTTATTACATACAGACTGGAAAGACTGGATCCATCCGCTCCGCTCTGATTCGTTCGAGCAGGGAAGCCCGATTCCCGCGCGGCTCCTCCCTTTGGCTTTTATTTGCCCGGAGCAGGCTTCAGTCCTCCGAAGATCAACGCTTCGTATGGACGCAGCGTGCGCGGAACGCCGCCGTCCGCCGCATAATTGCCGAGCAGCCGATACGCGGAATCGAGGCAGACGCCGATATCGTCCGGCAGTTCAAACTCCGCTTCTTGATCCGAAAAATTCAGCAGTACCAGGCCTTGACTGTTCTCGTTCCGGCGAACGTAAGCGAACACCTGCTCATGTTCTTCCAGCAGCGACGCGTATTCGCCGTGAACGATCACGTCCGCATGCTCGCGGCGCAGGGCGATCAGGCTGCGGTAATAGTTGAGGACGGAATCCGGGTCGTTCTCCTGCGCCTGCACGTTGATCTCGCGATGGTTGGGATTGACCGGCATCCAAGGCTTCGCGCTGCCGTCCGTAAAGCCCGCCTGCTCGCCGTCGGTCCACTGCATCGGCGTGCGCGCGTGATCCCGGGTACCCTCCAGCACGCGGCGTTCCACTTCCTTCGGATCTTCGCCCTGCGCCGTGCGCGATTCGTAATAATGCCGCGCCATCTGATCGTCCAGCTGATCGATCGACTCGAACGGATAATTCGTCATGCCGATCTCTTCGCCCTGATAGATGAACGGCGTGCCCCACAGCGTATGCACGAGCGTCGCGAGCATCTTGGCCGATTCGACGCGGTACTGCCCGTCGTGGCCGAAGCTTGATACCATGCGCGGATGATCGTGGTTGCTCGCGAACAGGCCGAACCAGCCGCGGTTCAGCAGTTCTTTTTCCCATCTCGCCACGATCTCCTTGAGCTCCGGCAGCTTCCAGTCCCGCTCCTTGAACGAGTCGTTCGGATCGGTCCCGATGCTCGGCGATTCCATCATGAAGATCATGCTCAGCTCCTGCCGGTCGGGGTCGGTATAGCGCGCCACGTCGTCCATCGAGACCATCGAAGCTTCGCCTACCGTGACCGTACCTGCTTTGTGCGAAAAGCCTTGCTCGTTCAGCTCCCGCAAATACTCGTGCACGTGGGGACCGTTCTTGAAATGTTTGTAGCCGCTGCCTTCGAGCTTGCTCTCGTCCGTGTCGGGCAGCCGGTGGTCTTTGGAGACGACGTTGATCGCGTCCAGCCGGAATCCGTCTACGCCTTTGTCCAGCCAGTAGCGGACCAATGCGTGAATTTCTTCGCGCACTTTGGGGTTGTCCCAGTTGAGGTCGGGCTGCCGCTTGTTGTACAGATGCAAATAATATTCGCCGCTCGCTTCGTCGTATTCCCAGGCGCTGCCGCCGAGGTAGGACGTCCAGTTGTTCGGCGGTTGGCCGTCCGCTTCACCCGGGCGCCAGATATAGTAATCGCGGTACGGATTGTCTTTGGAACTGATGGACTGCTTGAACCAGCGATGCTGGTCCGACGTATGGTTCAGCACGAGGTCCATCCACAGGTCCATGCCGCGCGCATGCGTCTCCCGCAGCAGCTCTTCCCAGTCTTCCATCGTGCCCATCAGGGGATCGATTTCGCGATGGTTGCGAATATCGTAGCCCTGATCGACGCGCGGCGACTCGTAGACCGGACTCAGCCAGATCGTATCGACCCCGATCGAGCGAATATAGTCCAGCCGCGACACGATGCCCGGCAGATCGCCGCTGCCGTCTCCGTTCGAATCCTGAAAACTGCGAGGGAATACCTGATAAACGACTTTTTCTTTCCATGATTCGTGCTGCATGTAGGGGCTTCCCCTTTCTGAAGGTGGAGTGAATGCGATCGGTACGGGAACGGATTGTACGCAAAGAAGACAACGCCAAGCGAAATACACATTGAATGAAAGTAGAAGGCAAGTCGAATACAGATCGAATATTATGAAGCGGCTTCCGAAAAGAAAGTCCTATCGTGTGTAAGATATACCCGCTATAGAGCAAGCTTAAAAGGGGGATCGCTAAAATTTGAATAAAAAATCGGAGTGGAATATCGGGCAATAGAATATCGGCATAAAAAAAAGCCTCCCGTTCGCCGGAGGCGGAACGGGAGGCTGGCCGCTTGGAGGCGGTGGTCGGAAAGCGCGGTGTCGGCGGCGAAGGGCCGGCAGAGCCGATGCGGCGAGAGAGCAAGAGCAGGGCGCCTGCTTCGGCGCGTGGGCAAGAGCGGGGCGCTTGCTTCGGCGCGTGGACAAGAGCAGCCGCGGCCGGTCGGCGGCGTTACTCCGCCGCCGACACCGCGAACAGGCGGCTGCCGTGCGGCGGGAGCTGCGCCCGCAGCACGCCTTCCGGCGCGGCTTCGCCCTGCCGCGCCCAGAGATCGCGGACGCGCGCATCCGGCGCGGACGCGATCTCGCCCAGGGCCAATGCGATATCGGCGGGTTCGTCGCCGAGATTGAACAGGCCCACGTTCAAGCCGCCGTCCGGGCGGCGCGAAGTCCAGATCCGGACGCCGTCCGGATCGCCGGCGCGCCGCGGCAGCGGGCGCGGTTCATGGCCGTCCCGCGAGACGGCCAGCACTTCGTCGTTGGTGAGCAGCGACAGGGTCCACTCGTCGTTGCTGCGCAGTTCGCCGCCGAACATGAGCGGCGAGCGGAACAGGCTCCACAAGGTCATCATCGTGACCTGCTCATCGCGGGTAAAGCGCGTCAGGCGGTCTTCGTCCCCGCCGTCGACGCTGCGAATGCCGATCCGACCGAGCGGCAGCATGTCACAGTCCGGGAAATGCCCCGGACCGACGTGCGGCGCCCAGGCTTCGCAGCGCTCGAACATGCCGCGCAGCAGAAACCAATGGTCCCAATAATCGTCGGTCATGCGCCACAGATTGGCATGCCCGATCAAATGCTCGGCCCGGTCGACGTGCGCCGGCCCCGGCGACAGGCTCAGCACCATGTCGCGGCCGCAGCCGTCGATCGCGCGGCGGATCAGTTCGACTTCGCCTTCATGGTAGCCGTACAGCCGCGAGTCGGCGATATCGTCGACTTTGACGTAGTCGACGCCCCACTGCGCGTAGAGCGCGAACAGCGAATCGTAGTACGCCTGGGCGCCTTCCTGCGCCGGATCGACGCCGTACATGTCCGTGTTCCACGGACAGATCGAATTGGGATGCGCGATCTGCCGGGCGGTGATGTCCGTGCCGAGAATCTTCGTATCGGCATGCACCGCCTGACGCGGGATGCCGCGCATGATATGGATGCCGAACTTGAGACCGAGCCCGTGCACGTAGTCCGCGAGTTCCCGGAATCCGCCGCCGCCTTCCGCCGAAGGAAACCGGTTCGTCGCCGGCATCAGGCGGGAGTATTCATCCATCTCCAGCGGCACGAACGGCCGGTAGCGCGAAGAATACGCGCCCGGTTCGTACCATTGAATATCGACGACGACGTATTCCCAGCCGTGGGCTTTGAGATGTTCCGCCATATAGTCCGCGTTGCCGCGCACCTCTTCTTCCGTAACGCTTGCGCCGTAGCAGTCCCAGCTGTTCCAGCCGAGCGGCGGCGTCTGCGCGTAAGCATGATGCTTCATTGCGAGGTCTCCTCCTTTGCGTGCTGCTTGTTGGCTTGTCTTCTTGCCCTGTCCTCTTGGGCTTAACCCTGAATCGTCAGGACTGTCACCGACATCGGCGGCAGCTCCACGTTGAGACTGCTGCCTTCGCGCTTGAAGTTCTCGAACGACTGCGGCGCGATCGTGTCCGGCTGCTCGAACGTATTGTGCGCGTCCATGCGGCCTGCTGTCAGAACGCGTCCGCTTACCGCGCCTTCGGCTCCGATGCCGCGCAGGTCAAGCGTCAGGCTGCTGCCTGCCGTCGGGCTGACGTTGCACAGGCTGATATGCACGGCGCCGTTTTTGCGCGAAGCGGAGACGCTGACCTGCGGGATCGAATCGCCGTTCAGTTCGTAATCGGGCGTCTCCACGGCCATTTGCAGCACGTCGGCATCCTGGTGCACCTTGAACATTTCGAACACGTGATACGTCGGCGTAAGCAGCATTTTGTCGCCTTCGGTCAGAATCATCGCCTGCAGCACGTTGACCATCTGCGCGATATTCGTCATTTTGACGCGTTCGTGATGGTTGTGGAAAATATGCAGGTGCAGCCCGGCGACCAGCGCGTCGCGCAGCGAATTTTGCTGGTACAGGAAGCCCGGATTGGTGCCCGGCTCGCTCAGGAACCACGTGCCCCACTCGTCCACGATCAGCGCCACTCTTTTCTCCGGATCGTATTTGTCCATGATCGTCGTGTGGCGGGTAATCAGCTCGTCCATGTGCAGCGACTTTTTCATCACCTCGAACCAGCCGTTCTCGTCGAAGCCGAGCGCCGCTTTCTTCTCTTCCCAGCTGCCTTCCATCGTGTAATAATGCAGGCTCAGCCCGTCCATGTGGCGGCCCGCTTCGCGCATCAGCACTTCCGTCCAGTGGTAATCGTCGACGTTCGGCCCGCCCGCGATCTTGAACAGCTTGTTGTCGCCGTAATTGCGCGAATACGTCTGGTAGCGGCGATATTCGTCGGCGTAATACTCCGCGCGCATGTTGCCGCCGCAGCCCCAGTTTTCGTTGCCGACGCCGAAATATTTCAGTTTCCACGGCTTGTCCTGCCCGTTCTCCTGACGCCATTTGGCCATCGGGGATTCGCCGTCGAACGTCATGTACTCGACCCATTCGGACATCTCCTGCACCGATCCGCTGCCTACGTTGCCGCAAATATACGGTTCGGTCTCCAGCAGCTCGCACAGCCGGAAAAACTCGTGCGTGCCAAAATGATTGTTCTCCACCACGCCGCCCCAGTGCGTATTGACCATCCGGGCGCGTCCTTCGCGCGGGCCTACGCCGTCTTTCCAATGATATTCGTCGGCAAAACAGCCCCCCGGCCAGCGCAGAACCGGAATACTGAGGTTTTTGAGCGCCTGCAGCACGTCTTTGCGGATACCGTCGATATTCGGCGTCTCCGAATCTTCCCCGACCCACATGCCTTCGTAGATACAGCGCCCCAGATGCTCCGCGAACTGTCCGTAGATATTGCGGTCGATCTTGCCGAGTGTCACGTCTGCGTTAACGATTACCGATGCCTTTGTCATGAAAAATGCCTCCCTGGCGATCCCCTGCGGGATATTATGTTAACTTGTACGTACCTTTGATCATTTGATGAGAGCAAGCGTGCGAGCCGTGCGCCTACGCGTTCCTCTATGTGCCTCTTTGTGCTTTTTTGTGCCTCTTTGCGAAAAGAGTTCAGCCGTTCCTATCGAGCCAAATGAGCGGGGCGGCCGAAAATGTGGTCATTTCAGCAACATTTTCGCCAAAACCGCAGCCTTTTCCGCAAAATGTGAGCATTTAGTCAACATTTTAAGCCGAATACGCTGTTTGAGCGGCTTGTGGTCCGAAAATGTGCTCATTACAGCAACATTTCCACGAAAACCGTCGTTTTCCCTGCAAAATGTGAGCATTAGGTCAACATTTCGCGCCGCGCCGCGCCGAATACGCCATCTGAGCGGCTGCCCGGTTTTACCGGCGCAGACCAACGGGAATATGCCCGCAGCGCTTCGCTTGATCCGAAACGATTGCCGGCCTGTTCCCTGCTTCCTGCCCTGCCGCGCGCCGGACGGTTTCCCGATCCGGAAAACCGTATCCCTGCGCGATCCTACCCGCTGACGGCTCGGCCTTACCCGCTCCTTGCAGCGATCCTTGCCTTGCCTTGCCTTGCCTTGCCGGGCGCGATCAGCCGCGTTTGCGCAGGCGAATCACGTTCCACGACGCTTTGGCCAGACGGCCGCTTACGATGCCGTCTTTGAGCTCGGAAGCGCCGCGGTTATGCGGAGCGACTTTCTCGCTGTCGGCTGTGTTGACGGCTTTGAGGTCGTCGTTCTCCAGCACGATATGTTCTTCGATCGCATAACCTTCAAAGCTGCGTACGTCGCACGTCAGATCGAGCGCTTCGGTCAGGTGACGGTTGAGCGCGAAGATCGTCAGCGTGTCTTCTTCTTCGTTATGCACGACGGCGGTATCGAGGTATGGCACGTCGGTATAGTCTTTGGCGTCGTACTTCGGCGAGTCGACGACCGGCTTGAGCGAGACGCCGCGTCCGTAGATGGAAGCGTGCAGGTACGGATAGTAGATGGTCTGCTTCCACGAACGTCCGCCGTTCTCCGTCATGATCGGCGCGATAACGTTGACGAGCTGCGCGAGGCAGGCCGACTTGACGCGGTCCGCGCGGCGCAGGAACGTCATCAGCATGCTGCCGACGAGCAGAGCGTCTTCGAAGTTGTAGACGTCTTCGAGCTGCGGCGGCGCCACGCTCCACGGATTGCGGTCGATCTGCGCATCCGCTTCGTTGGAGTGGTACCAGACGTTCCATTCGTCGAAGCTGAGCTTCATCGTTTTTTTGCTGCGTTTCTTCGCCTTGATGTAGTCCGTCGTCGAGATGACCGTGTGGATAAAGTGGTCCATGTCCATCCCGCGCGCCAGATAGTTCGCCGAGTCGTCGTCGCGGTTGCCGTAGTACTGGTGCAGCGAGACGAAATCGGCCACTTCGTACGTATGGTCCAGCGTGTCCGCTTCCCACGAAGGGAACGTCGGCATACCGGTGCTGGAGCTGCCGCAGGAGACGAGTTCGATATCCGGATCGATCAGACGCATCGCTTTGCCCGTCTCCAGCGCGAGACGTCCGTACTCTTCCGCCGTCTTGTGCCCGATCTGCCACGGTCCGTCCATTTCGTTGCCGAGGCACCACATCTTGATCTTGTGCGGCTCCGCGAATCCGTGGCTTTTGCGCAGGTCGCTGTAGCGGCTGCCGCCCGGATGGTTGCAGTATTCGACCAGGTTGCGCGCGGCGTCGATGCCCCGCGTCCCGAGGTTGACGGCCATCATGACGTCGGTCCCGGCGTCTTTGGCCCAGCGCATGAACTCGTTCGTTCCGACGTAGTTCGGCTCAAGCGTGCGCCAGGCGAGCTCGAGGCGTTTTGGGCGGTCTGCGACCGGGCCCACGCCGTCTTCCCAATCGTAGCCCGAGACGAAGTTGCCGCCCGGATAACGGACGATCGGCACTCTCAGGTCGCGGATCAACTGCTTCACGTCGCCGCGGAAACCGTGCTCGTCGGCGGTCGGATGGTCCGGCTCGTAGATGCCTCCGTACACGGCACGGCCCAAGTGTTCGATAAACGATCCATAGATGCGCTCGTCAATTTCGGAAATGCGGAACGCCTTATCGACGATCATTCTGGCTTTCAGGTTAGATGCTGCCAATCTGCTCATCCTTTCCATCTGCAATTTAATGAAGGCTCCCTGCGATTGAAACGCTTACAATTCATGTCGAACCGCTAATCCGGATGAGCCTTTTCCGTGCTCCGATGCCGTCTTCGCGGGCGGAAGAACCTTTACGCACCCAATGTATCACGCATGTCCGTACAAGTCAATTCTTATATGAATCACTAATATATTTATTAATAATATTATTTTTCTCTTTTCTTTTTTGGCTGCTGCTTCATATTTCTTCTTTTTAACGCTTAAATCACTTGATTTATGCCTTTTTTTATTTTTTTATCTAAAAAAACATAACTTTCTTGATCGGCTCATCGTTCATCCCTGTAACCCAAGCTTTTTCCGGAAAAGATTGGGGATGGCGCAAAAAGATTCGAAGCCGGATTCGATCTTTTAAAAACCCAAACGAATGGAGTGTCAAGAATGAATAAATTTAAATTGGCCAGCCCGTTTTTCGCAGGTGCTCTGCTCTTTACGTCTATTGCCGTTCCAGCCTCCGCTCAGAGCCAGCCCGCTCCATCGTTTTCCCAGCAAACCGAAAGCCTTGCCGACATGGTCGCAAGCACGACGAGCAGCTCCGTGACGTTCACGGACGGCTCTACCTTGACTCAATACGACGACCACTACATCTCCACGAGTGCCGAAGGAGAACAGTTCAAGATCTTCAAAGTCGAAGACAACAAAGTCAAATACGAAAATCTGCAGACCGGCGAAGTGAACTATGCCATTAAAGAATCGTTACCGATTCAACAAAAACAGGGCCTTTCCGCCAATGCCGAAGCAGCGGGAGACGGCTTTGAATATACGGGCATGTTGCAAAATTCGACCGAAATTTTGTATGCTACCGCGTCTTTGGTGGCGGGAGTGCTGGCCTCCTATATAGCCGGACCTACAGTAGGCGCTCTCGTAACCGTAGCTTCCTACTATGTTTCAATGAATGGTCCAAGAGCCTACTGGGTCGAAAAATCGTATGCCAAATCGGTAAGACACAGTGATGCTTCAGCAACGTTAACGCTCAAAAAAGACTATCATTTTTATAAATATCACGATTACACCGGCTTCATTCAGACCGTCTCGACACTCCAGACCTGCCAGCCTTACGGCTGCGGTCCGATCTCGGACGCGAACTAAATGCCTGCCGAAATCAGATGTGGGCAATTACGCAACCGGATTCATTAATAAAAGGCTGTCCCGCTATACGGGACAGCCTTTTTCGGTTTTCGTTCCTGCGGTTCGGTTCGCCTCGTTCGGGCATCCTTAACCCAACCGATACACCGCCGCCTCGTAAGGCCGCATCTCGAACGTGTGCGCCTGCACTTCGCCGGGTTCGTAGTTGCTGAGGATCAGCTCGCGCAGGCGTTCGCACAGCCGCTCCGGACAGTGGAACGTCGGCGTGCCGCCGAAAAAGTTCAGCACGATCATCAGCGTCTCGTCTTCGAACGTGCGCGTGTACGCGTAGATGTCTTTGTCGAGCGGCAGCAGCAGGCGGTATTCGCCGTAGAGCAGCGTCCGGCTGACTTTGCGCAGCTCGATCAGCTTCTTATAGTAGTGGAAGACCGAATTCGGGTCGGCCACGGCCGAAGCGGCGTTGATCGCCTCGTAATCCGGCGCGACGCCGATCCACGGCTCGCCGGTCGTGAAGCCCGCTCCCGGCGAAGATTCCCACTGCATCGGCGTGCGCCCGGCATCGCGGGTATTGCGCCTTGCGATCTTGAGCGCTTCTTCTTCGTCCATGCCGCTTTTGCGCGCATGATCGAGGAAGTTCAGCGTCTCTTCGTCGCGGAAATCGGCCGCCGTTCGGAACACGCCGCCGACCATGCCGAGTTCTTCGCCCTGATAGATGGACGGCGTGCCTTCGAGCGTCATCAGCAGCGTCGCCAGCATCTTGGCCGACAATTCGCGGTATTCGCCCGTATGGCCGAACCGGCAAACCGAACGCGGCTGGTCATGGTCGGCGAGGTTGTTGGCATTCCAGCCCTGGCCGTGCAGCACGGTCTGCCAATGGCTGATCGCGTTCTTGATATCGAGCAGCGTCCAGGATTGCGTCGTCCAGCGCGCGATGCCCTGAGACGCATGGCTCAGCAGCATATGGTCGGAGTTGAGCACCATGTTCGCCTGGCCCGGCTCGTCGCCGATCGAATCGAGCGTCTGCGAAGGATCGAGGCCCGCCGCTTCGCCGATCGCCACGATATCGTAGTCCGCGCCGAGTTCGTCATGCAGTCTTTTTACGATTCCGTTCACCTTGTCCAGACTCGAGAACATCTGATACGCCCGCTCGACCGGCAGGTGCTGCGCATTCCCGGTCTCTTCGTCGTCGTGGCCTTCGGTCTTGACGACGTGGGCGATCGAGTTGAAATGGAAACCGTCCACGCCTTTGTCCGCCCACCATTTGACGATCTGGTACGCTTCTTCGCGCACCTGTTCGTTCTGCCAGTTCAGGTTCGGCTGCCGGTGGCTGTACAGATGCATATAATATTCTTCGGTGTCGGCGTCGAACTCCCACACCGAACCGCCGAAATACGAACCCCAGTTGTTCGGAAAGCCCGACCCCCGGCCTTCGCGCCAAATATAATAATTGCGTTTGTCACTTTGCTTGGAAGATCGCGATTGCTCGAACCACGGATGTTCGTTCGACGTATGGTTCAGCGGCATCTCCAGCATGATCTTCATGCTGCGGCCGTGCGCTTCTTCCAGCAGCCGGTCGAAATCGTCCATCGTGCCGAACTTGTCCATGATCTTCCGGTAATCGCGAATATCGTAACCGCCTTCATGGTCGGGCGAATCGAATACGGGCGTCAGCCACAGTACGTCCACGCCGAGTTCCTGCAAATAATCCAGCTTCGAGAGCACGCCGGCCAGATCGCCGACTCCGTCCCCGTTTGCGTCCATGAAGCTTTTGATATAGATCTCGTAAACGACGCTTTCTTTCCACCATTTCGGATTCATCGGGTGTTCCTCCTTCCGGTTTGCGAAGCAAAAAAAGCGGAAGGGCTGCCCTGTATGTGCCAGACGCCTTCCGCTTCCTTTCATTTACATAGACCGTACGCCAATTATCCTTTTCCGCCTTGGAACGAAGGATATTTGGTCATGCCTCCGTCGGCAAACAGCGTGATACCCGTCACGTAGCTGGATTCCGACGACGAGAGCCAGGCCGCGACCGCGGCAATTTCCTCGGGTTCGCCTACGTAACCCATCGGAATCATGCTCTCGACCTGTTTTTTCTGCTCGGGATCTTCGAATTTCTTCTTGTTGATCGGCGTGTTGATCGCACCGGGACCGATCGAGTTGACCCGGATCCCCTTCGGCGCGTACTCCAGCGCAAGCGTCTCGGTCATCATCTTGACCCCGCCTTTGCTCGCCGCGTAATGCACGAAGTGAGGCCATGGAATGATCTCGTGCACGCTGGACATGTTAATGACCGTGCCTTTGATGTTATGTTCCAGCATGTACGCGATCGCTTCGCGGCTGCCGAGGAAATAGCCGGTCAGATTGAGATTGATGACCTGATTCCAGTCTTCGAGCGACAGCTTGTGCGATTCGACTTCGTTCTCCTTGCCGGCGTTGTTGATCATGATGTCGAGTCCGCCGAACGTATCGTGCGCGGCCTGGATCAGTTTCTTGACGCCTTCCTCTTCCGAGGAACTGGCCTGAACCGTAATGGCTCGGCCGCCCGCCTGTTCGATCTCCCGCACCATGTCTTCAATGCCTTCGCTGTTGCTGTGGTAGTTGATGACGACGTTCGCTTTCTCGCGGCCGAGCCGCAGAGCGATCGATTTGCCGAGGCCCGATGCGGCTCCGGTGACGATCACCGTTTTTCCTTCCAGATCCGGATACATAACCATCCCTCCTCTTCTCCTTATTAGTACCCCGCTGTCCGCCGCAGAAACTTTCTTTTTTTCGCTGTCGCTTTTATCCGAAAAATTACCCCGGGTTAAGCTTGGGTTAATATTCGGCGGTTATAGTAAGGGTAGAGAGAAGCTTCAAACACCTCCCACAACGCACATAGACGGACGACCTCCATATAGCGACATCGCAGCGGCATTGAAGCACGATCAGGCAGTCCCGACGGATTGAACGGTCAAGACAGATCGAACAACCAAGACAGATCGAACAGTCAAGACAGAGGAACGAACAAGCACGAATCCATGAACCTATTCCGGAAAGCGAGGCACCTCGATGAAAACCATGAAAAAAACCGGCACGAAAAGCGCCGAATCGCGCAGCGCCAAGCCCTTGATCAAGAAAGCCGAACTGCCCGCCAGACCCCGCATCAATCTCAAAAGAATCTGGATCGTCGGCACGCTCGCGCTCGGCATCACGCTCGGCAGCAGTCTCGGCGGCGGCAAAGTCGAAGCCGAAGCGGTCTACCGCGACACGCCTCCTTCTTCGAGCGACGAGACGACCGGCGGCAAAGAAGCTTTCCTGTACGCGCTCGGCGCCCAGGACGAACAGCAGGTGTACGACCTGATGTATGAAGGCTTGTCGCTGCGCGAAATCGCCGCGCTCCGCGGAGGCAGCGAACAGCAGCTGATCGCCCTGCAGGTGAGTGAACTTGCGCAGCAGCTTGAGCAGCGCCTGGCCAACGGCCAGATCGACAAGGAAGCTTACATAGCGTACAGAGCCGAACTGCCGGAGATCGTGGCCGCGAGCTTGTCGTCGAGCATGGCGGGGGCGTGAGGGGTAGAACCGCTGCCGGCGGGCCAGCGGCGGCAATGCGGCGGTGAGGCGGATTGAAGCCGCGGTAGCTGGGCAATGGCCGGCGGTAGCGTGGCGGAGTGAGCCGCGGTAGTGCGAGGCAATGGCCGGCGGGCGGCAGCTCGGCGGAGTGAGCCGTGGCAGCATGATCGGGGAGCCCGCAGAGGCGGGGCCGGGGAACGGCAGGCCGCATGAAGCGGCTCCTTCGCGACAAAATCGAAAAAGAGCCGAAATAAGTGCTTAACTACACTTATTCCGGCTCTTTTTTGGCTTTTTTCACAATTAACGTCCTGGCGACACTTAATCGGCCGCTTTTGCCCGCGTTCGACTATTTTTCCGCAAAATAAGTGTACTTACGCACTTATTCCAAAAACAAACCATGCGCACGCAAAATTAACGACGTTTTCGCAGTTATTTCCACGACTCGCCCGCAAACGTCTCATTCCGCCATGCCGGGCTGGACGAGCCGCACGCCGAGGCGGCGGGTCAATCCTTCGATGCAGTCGGCCATCACCCGGTTGTGGTTCCATACAAACGCGGGACGGAAAAAGGGCGCCCACAGGTTCATCCAGCGCTTCTTCGTCCGCACTTCCCACGTGTAGCGGACGCGGGTGCAGTCGCCGACCTGCTCGAATTCAAGCCGTCCGCTGCCTTCGAGATGGCCGTCGGCGCGCAGTTCGATCAGGTTCGGGCTGCGCTTCTCCACGATACGTGCGGTAAAAGACAGCTTATACAGCATCCGGCTTCGGATCACGGTCAAATATTCGTCGCCGATCCCGTCGCCGGAAGGGCCCGATTTGATTTTGCGAATGCAACAGCCGCGCCACCAATCCGCCTGTTCCGGTTCTTCGATCAGTGTCCACAAAGCTTCCGTGCTCGTCTCCAACATCCAGTCGCTGACGAATCGGTATCCGTTCATGGCTTGTCGCCTCCCGACGCTTGAGTCTCTTCCCTTCATTAACACCAAGCGAGGAAATTGAACAGCGGGTCCGGGCAAAAAAGGACGGCAGGACGCCAGCGCCAGGCTTCCGGACGCCTTCACCCTGCACGCGGAGGGAGGCGGACCGGGCCGCGAACAGTCAGACGGCCGCTTTCGGTTTGAACGGATTCGGGAACGTCTGCCAATCCTGCTCCAGCTCCGCATCGGTCAGCAGCGCCGCATCCAGCGATCGTTCGATCGCTTCCCGGTCCATGCCGAGGCCGATCAGTACAAGCTTCGTCACACGGTCGCCCCAACGTTCGTCCCAATCCGGGGAATTCTCCAGCGATTCGCCTTCGCCGAAATAGAAGTCCCGTTCTTCCGGCGTCAGCGCCGATACCCACATCCCCGCGCTCGTAAATTCTTTGGAGCTTCCGGCCTGGCTGAACGAATACGCTTTGCGGTTGTCGAACGCCATCCAGACGATGCCTTTGGAACGCACGACCGCTTCCGGCCAGCGCGCCAACCATCGGCCGAAGCGTTCGGGATGGAACGGCACTTTTCTTTTATACACAAAAGAATGAATCCCGTACTCTTCCGTCTCCGGCGCATGTTCTTCCCGCTCCAGCTCCTGAATCCAGCCCGCCGAGACGCTGGCGCGTTCGAAATCGAACTTGCCGGTGTTGAGAATCTCCGCCGCATCGACCTGCCCGTTGATGGAGCGAATAAAGGTCGCCGTCGGCTGAAGGCTGCGCAGCACCTGTTCCAGACGGTCCAGCTCGGCCGGTTCCACCAGATCGCATTTATTCAAAATGAGCACGTCGCAGAACTCCACCTGTTCGACCAGCAGGTCGACGATGCTCCGCTCATCTTCTGCCTCGACTTCTTGTCCGCGGTCCCGCAGCTTCTCGCGCGACTGGTAGTCGTTCCAGAATTCCGCCGCGTTCACGACCGTCACCATCGTATCGAGCCGCGTCAGCTGCGTCAGGTCGATACCGTTCTCCTCGTCCACGTAGCTGAACGTCTGCGCCACCGGCAGCGGCTCGCCGATGCCCGTCGATTCGATCAGGATATAGTCGAAGCGTCCTTCTTCCGCCAGCCGCTCCACTTCCGTCAGCAGGTCTTCGCGCAGCGTACAGCAGATGCAGCCGTTCGACATCTCGACCAGCTTCTCGTCGATCCGCGACAGTCCGCCGCCGCCCCGGATCAAATCCGCGTCGATATTCACTTCGCTCATGTCGTTGACGATCACGGCGACTCGGAGTCCGGTCCGGTTGTTGAGCACATGGTTGAGCAGCGTCGTCTTGCCGGAACCCAGATAGCCGCTGAGAACGGTAACGGGGATGCGCCGGTCTTCGCCTGCCGGTTGTGCGTAAGGTTGGTTCATGGAGAGTTCACGCTCGCTTTCAAAAAAGGATGGGTGGAAAAAGAAGCTGGGCCTCAGGCTTGTATCTTGGGCGTGCGAGTTGGCTATTCGATATTAATCGTAATTATTACGATTAATATCGTTACCATCTTAACCACTTCCCCGCCGGCTTGTCAACGGAAGGTCGGAGAACGGGAGTTGAAAAGATTGGAGAACGACGATCCGCGATAGGGGTAAAAGAATTAGGAAGACGAAACTTGCCCCTGCTGCCGTAACGAAAAGGCACGGACTATCGTTCAATCGGAAACGGCTGCCGCGAGATTGGCCGATCAAAATTCGTTCGAAATAAGGAGGATTTCCATGAAACTGCCCGAAAATCTACGTCTGCTCGACTACATCATATTTTTCGTTGTCGTCGCGGGTCTCGGCATCCTCAACATCATGTCTCCCGGCCCGTGGCTCGCTCCCGTGATTCTATCGATTGCGGCCGGGATCGGTGCCAGCCTCATACTGGGCACTTTTACGAACGTGGTGTTTAGACGGCACCGCAAGTAGACGGTGCCGTTAGAATCCCCCGACATCCCGACATTCGAAAACAGCCAAAAAGCGCACGCAAAGCGTACGCTTCTCCGGGCTCTCCCGGGCTGCCCCAGTTCCTGCCCTCTCCCGATTCAATCCGCCCGGCGGGCGTTCGCGCCGCCGGTCATCTTCCATTGAAGTCCCATCATCGCCGCAATCATGACGAGCAGCAGCGACAGCGGCGCGGCAAACGTGCCGGCGGCATCATGCAGCAGCCCGATCGCGAGCGGGCCCAGCGCGCCGATCACGTAGCCGCCGCCCTGGGTCATCGCCGCCCAGCCGCCGGCTTCTTCCGGCGACTTGGCTTCCGCGATCGGCAGCATCAGCGCAAGCGGGAACAGTCCGCCGGCGCCGAGGCCGAGGCTGACGGCGGCCAGCAGCGCGGGAGCGCCGGCCAGCAGCAGGACGATCCCGGCCAGCTCGAACGTGCTGCACAGCAGCAGGACGATTCTTTTCTGCCCGAACTTCGCTACGATTCCGGGCACGATCAGCGATACCGGAATCTGGATCAAGGCGAACACGGTCAGACATACGGCGGCTTCGCCCGGCGTATAGCCGAGACTGACCGCGATCGGCGCGATCCATGCCGTCACCGAATAGAAGATGCCGGCCATAAGGCCGAAGAACAGCGTCAGCCGCCTCGCCTGCCGGCTGCGCAGAGGCAGAGAGTACGGCTTCCGCGCGGCCGATTCGCTGCGGCGGCGGGCCAGCGCCGCCCAGATCAGCAGCGCCGCCAGGCCCGGCAGCGCCCAGATGGCCAAAGCGAACGGCAGATGCTGCCCGCTGCGCTCGTAAAGCGGCACGGACAGACCGGACGAGAGTGCCGCTCCGGCTGTCATCGCCGCGGAATAGACGCTGACGACCGCGGGATGGGCGGGGAAATATTTTTTGATAAAAGCGGACAGCAGCGGACCGGCCAGGCTGATGCCGATGCCGCCGGCGACGGCTGTCATAATCAGCAGCGATACCGATTCGCCGATGCCGCGGAGCGCCGTCATGCCCGTAATGAGCAGCAGCGCTGCCCAGATCGTGCGTTCCAGGCCGATCCGGCCGCTGATACCCGCCGCAAGCGGCGCGAACAAGCCCATGCACAGCACCGGCAGCGTCGTCAGCAGGCTCGCGGCGGTGCCGCTCATGCCGAGATGGCTCTGGATCGTCGCGAGCAAAGGCGCAGCCGAAGTCATCAGCGGCCGCAGATTCAACGCCGCGACCACGATCGCCAGAATCAAATAAATTTTTCTCATCTCTACGCCTCCCTATACTCCATCGAATTTATGCCGAATCGACAGGATGCCGACTCGACTTCGACCTCAGTATAGGCATCGGACAATCATTGATCAATCCTATTATTTTTATTATTATGATAGTAAAAAACTATGATTGGAGCGAAACCGAAGTATGGATACGCGCAATATCCGGTATTTTCTCGCCGTGTACGAGCATCTGCATTTTACGCGGGCTGCCGAGCAGCTGGGCATCTCCCAGCCGACGCTAAGCCAGCAGATCCGCGCGCTCGAAGCGGAAGTCGGCATTCCGCTGTTCGATCGGATCGGCAAAAAAGTCGTCGTTACCGAAGCAGGCAAAATGCTGAAACATTACGGCACCAAGATGCTGCAGGCGGAAATGGATATCCAAACGGCCGCGACGGAACTCCGAGCGGGCAGCCAGGGCGAGATTCGCCTCGCGGCGCTGCCTTCGGATCTCGACTTTCGCCTCGTGCCGCTGTTCGTCCGGTTCAAGACCAAATACCCCGACACGCGCCTGCAGGTGATCTCGACCATTTTCGCGTACGAGGAAGTGCTCGGGCACAAGGTCGATCTGGGCATCGGGCTGCAGGGTCCGGCGGACGACCGGCTCACCCGTATTCCGCTCGGCTCGGAGCCGTACGGCCTGCTCGTTCGCGCAGGCAGCAAGCTGGCCGGCCGCAAACGGATCACGCTTGCGGACCTGCGCAGCCATCCGCTCGTCATGTATCCCAAAGGCTACGTGGGCCGCGACCTCGTCGACGAGACCTGCCGCAGGCAGGGCTTCGAATTGACGACGGCGATGGAGACCGATTCGGCCGTCTCGCTGCTCCAGCTCGTGTCCGCCGGGATCGGCGCGGCGGTGCAGCCGGTCGGACTGATCGGGCAAAACGGCGGCGCTTACCCGGACATCGTCGCCGTGCCGCTCTCCGGAGAAGTGCCGGTGCGGCATCTGGAACTGACCTATTACACGGATCGGTTCCTGACCGGCGCGCAGCGGGAACTGATCCGCTGGTTGACCGACTTTTTTGCGCCAATGAGACCTTTTCCCTGATTGCTCCGCCGTCTCTTTTGCACAGAAAAAAGCTCCCGGAACCTGAAGTCCGGGAGCTTTTTGACGTGCGCGGTGCAGCTTTTCTTACTTTTTAGCCAATTTCAGAACCGTTTCGTCCATCTGCTTGAACAGTTCTTCCTTCGTGATCTTCTTCGCCACATAGGCTTGCATCAGGGCGCCGAATTCCTGGCTTGTGCCGTCCGGCAGCTTAGGCCACTGCCAACCGAGCGTCTTGTCGGCCTGCACGTATTCCTGGATGCCTGCGGCGATATCGCCGAGCTGTTCCGGTTCGTACGTGATCGTCTTGAGCGCCGGGATGAATTTGAACTCTTCGACCGTGTAACGTTTGCCTGTCTCGGATGTGACCATCCAGTTGAGGAACTTTTTCGCTTCTTCTTTGTTCGCCGAGTCTTTGTTCACGACCCAGTTGTTCGGCACGCCGACGAAAATGTTGTCGTTCAGCGCGACGTCGTCGTTGATCGGCATCGGCAGGATGCCGATTTCGACTTCCGGATCGATTCCGTCGATCTGGACCTGCGTCCAGTTGCCCTGCTGCGTCATCGCTGCCATGCCGGAAGCGAATTCGGTCATTTGCGTGTTGTAGTCGGTCGTCAGGGGACGATCGTTGCTGAATTCCATCGTCAGGTCGACGAGGTCGATCCACTGGTTGAAGATTTCGTTGTCCGCTACGGACGTCTTGCCTTCTCTCCAGTCGGCGATGAATTTGTCCGGATCGGCCTGCTTGGCATACGCGTCATTGACCAAATGCTGGCCGATAACCCACCATTCCTGGTAGCCGTTCTCGAACGGCACGATGCCGGCGTCTTTGAGCTTCTGGGCCGCTTCGCGCAGAGCGGTAAGCGTCGTCGGAATTTCCGTGATGCCCGCCTGTTCGAACAGCGCTTTGTTGTACAGGAAGCCGTACCCTTCGATGTTCATCGGCAGGCCGTACAGCTTGCCGTCCATCGTCATAGGATCTTTGACGTTGTCGGTCAGATCGCCTACCCACGGCTGATCGGACAGATCTTCCATGCGGTCTTTCCACAGCTGCGCTTCGTTGTAGCCGCCGTTGTTGAAAATGTCCGGCTCGTCGCCCGAAGCGAACTTCGCTTTGAGGGCCGCGCCGTAATCCGCGCCGCCGCCGACCGTTTCGATCGTGATGTTGACGCCGGTTTCTTTTTTGTATTCGGCCAGCAGTTTCTCCATCGCGTCGGCGATTTCGACTTTGAACTGGAACATCTTGAGCGTAACGTCGGAAGCCGGCGCGTCGCCGTCTCCGCCCGAATCCGTCGTCCCTGCCGTCGTGCCGGTTCCTCCGGTCGCGCCGGTCTCCGGATTCGGCATGGCGCCTCCGCCTCCGCAGGCGGCGAGCAGCGAAACCATCAGCAGCAGCGCCATGGTAAGAAAGCTCGTTTTTTTCATGTGTACAGCCTCCCTTTTGTGTGTGTTGAAGCTTTTTTGTGCAATTCGTGCCAGATCTGACTCGCTCTTCCCATTCGTGCGGCGAGCGATTACAATAAGATTGCTTTTATGTGATATTGCGACTTGCCAGGGTATAGGGGGTACGGTTGGATCAACCTTTGACCGCGCCTGCCGCGATGCCGGCGATGATATGCTTTTGCAGCGCGAGGAAGAAGATGATGATCGGCGCGATGCCCATCAGCAGTCCCGCGAGCGCCAGATCCCACTGCTTCGTATACTGCGAGAAGAACGCGTTCGTGGCCAGCGGAATCGTGCGCAGATCCGCATTGCCCCCGACGATCAGGAGCGGCAGCAGGAAGTCGTTCCAGATCCAGAGCGTGTTCAGGATGAACACGGTGACGATCATCGGCTTGAGCAGCGGTACGACGATTCGGAAAAAGACGCCGAACGGCGAGCAGCCGTCCATGATGCCCGCTTCCTCGACTTCGATCGGTACCGATTTTACGAAGCCGTGGAACAGGAAGATGGTCAATGAAGCGCCGAAGCCGAGGTAACAGATGATGAGTCCCGGCAGATTGCCGGTCAGATTCAGGTTGGCCGCGACGCGGACCAGCGGAATCATGATCGACTGGAACGGAATGACCATCGCGGCGACGAACGCCATGAATACGATGTTGTTGAAGCGGCTCGGGTGCCGGACCAGCCGGTACGCGGCCATCGAACAAAACAGCGCCAGCAGCACGTTCGCCAGAATCGTAATGACGAGCGAGTTGGTGAAAGCTTTTGGAAACTCGAGAATTTCCCAGGCCCGCGTAAAGTTGTCGAAGGTGACCGCTTTGGGAAGCGCGGCCGAGTCCTTGAGAATATCGGCGAACTTCTTGAGCGAGTTGACGACGACGAAGTAGAACGGAACGAGGAACAGCAGCGCCAGCAGGACGGCGATCACTTCAAGCAGCAGCGTTCGCCCGGAATATTTGCGACCCGTCTCCATTTAGGACTGTACCTCCCTTCTCTTCGTGAACCAGACTTGCAGCGACGAGACGGCGGCGACGATGACGAAGAACAGAAGCGCTTTCGCCGTGCCGAGTCCGTAGTTGCTGTTCGTGAATGCCTCGGTGTAGATGTTGAGCGCCAGCGATTCGGTCGAACCGAACGGCCCGCCTCTCGTCAGCGACAAGTTGAGGTCGAACATTTTGAAAGCGTTGGACATCGACAGGAACAGGCAGACCGTGATGGCCGGCATGATCAGCGGGAACGTGATGAAGCGCAGTTTTTGCATATACCCCGCTCCGTCGATCTCCGCCGCTTCGATCAGCGAACGGTCGACGTTCATCAGTCCGGCGATGTAGATGATCATCATGTAGCCGGCCGCCTGCCAGACGAACACGATGACGATGCCCCAGAAGCCGGTCGCTTCCGTGCCGAGCCATTCAAGGTTGAAAAAGCCGATGCCGGTCGCTCTGCCGACAGCCGCGAAGCCGCGGATGAAGATGAACTGCCAGATGAAGCCGAGCAGCAGGCCGCCGATGACGTTCGGGATGAAGAAAAGCGTCCGCAGCAGGTTGCGCATCTTGAGCGGCTGCACGAGCAGCAGGGCGAGCAGGAACGCGATCACGTTGGTCAAGATGACGACCGCCAACGTAAATCGAATGGTGAACCAGAAGGAAGCCCAAAATTTCGTATCCGCGAACATCGCGGTAAAGTTGCGTGCCCCTACCCAGTTCACCGTAACCGCGACTCCGTTCCAGTCCGTGAACGAGTAATACATGCCCAGGAAAAACGGGATGACGACGATAACGACGAAGAAAAGCAGCGACGGACCCAGAAATACGCTCTGCATCAGTAAATTCATCCAGCGCTTGCGTCCTGCCAAAGTGGTGCACCTCCCGTTTCGGTCTTTATTTAAGCTGTGCGTTTATTATATGCTGAATAAGAAAGCGCTAACATGGAAAGAAATGACGAATACAGTGGACTATATTGACCTGCTCCGTCATTCGGGGTCCGGGAGAAAGGAGAGCCGTATGTTCCGCCATTCCATCCGCAGCAAATTGATCGCCTTTTTGGTCTTCGCCACCGCCCTGCCCATCCTGCTCTCCGCTCTGGTCGCCTACAATTTGACGAAGGAAAACGTCAAGCGCAGCGCGATCGAGGACAACGCCAGCCTGCTCTACCAGGGGCAGACGAATATCGTCAATTATCTCGATACGGTCAACAAGCTGTCCCTGCAAATTTACGACGAGTCGGTCTACGGCGACACGCTGATCGACATCATGCTGTCCGGCTCGGACGAGCTGGAAGCCGGCCTCGACCGCAACGACGTCATGGGCGCGCTGCGGCGGACGTATTATTCGATCGACGGCATCTATCAAGTGTTTTTGCATATCGACAAAAGCAGCAATTCGTATCTGTATTACGCGGGCAAACCGTACGGGCCGACCCGGCAGGACCCGCTGCCCGAGTATCGCAAATGGAAATCCCAGGCGTTCGCCGACGTGACGCACCGGGCCGGCACGTACCGGCTGCGCCCGGAGAACGAAGAACGTTCGACGGACGTGTTCACGTTCAACCGCGTCGTGTACAATATTCCGCGCAAAGAAAAAGCCGGGCTGCTGGCGATCGACGTGCGGATCGATTTTCTCCGCTCGCTGACCCAGCGTCTGGCGGCGGAGGGAGAGCAGGTGTATATCGTCGACCGCGAAGGACGGCTGATCGTCGGCCCGCCCGACCGGATCGGCCAGAAGCCCGAGGTGAACGGGCTGGACGAGGTGCTGGCGGCGAGCGGCGAATCGGGCTATACGGTGCAAAAAGACGGCAAAGACACGTTCCTGTTCTACGAGCGGGTCCGAAGCCCCCTGGCCGACTGGCTGATCGTCAAAAGCGTCGATACGGACACGCTGTACCGGCGCGAGCGCCAGATCCTGCTGCTGAACGCGGCGGTCGGCGCCCTGTCGCTGATCGTGGTCGTCGTGGCGACGGCGTTCATCTCGCTCAAGTTCACCCGGCCGATCCGCAAGCTGATCCGCGGCATGCAGCAGGTGGAATCGGGCGGCCAGCCGCTGGAACTGGAGACGGAGCGCACCGACGAATTCGGCGTGCTGTCGCGGCGGTTCGAAGGCATGGTGCGGCGGCTGAACGATTCGATTCTCAAGCAGTACCGGCTGGAGATCATGAACAAGACGAACCAGCTCCGGGCGCTGGAAGCGCAGGTCAATCCGCATTTCCTCAACAATGCCCTCCAGTCGATCGCGACGCTCGCGCTCAAAAAAGGCGACCGCGACGTCTACGGGCTGATCTCTTCGCTCGGGCGCATGATGCACTATAATATGCATGTCGGCGACGCTTTCGTGCCGCTGAGCCGCGAGATCGAATACGTACAGGATTATTTGGGGCTGCAGCGCCACCGGTTCCGTGACAGTTTCCGCTTCTCGCTCGAAATCGAGCCGGAAGCGCGAAACGTGCAGGTGCCGCGCATGATTCTCCAACCGCTGGCGGAAAATTATTTCAAGCACGCGGGCGAGACGTTCGAGCGCGAAGGCGTGCTGCGTATCCGCGCTTTTCTGCGACGGAGCGGCGAGGAACTGCCGCTGCCGGACTGGACGGAAGCCGAAGCGGCCGCGAACGGCCGGACGCCGGGCGAGCTGATCGTGATCGTGGCCGATAACGGGCCGGGCATCGAACCCGAACTTCGGCGCGAGCTGCAGGCGATGCTCGACCGGCCGCTCGTGTTCGGACAGAACACGGAGTCGGCGCATATCGGGCTGCGCAGCGTCGGCGACCGGCTCCGGCTCTATTTCGGCGACTCCGCCGCCGTCTTCCTCAGCCAGGCGCTCGACGGCGGCCTGCAGGTCACGCTGCGCATCCCCCTGTTCGCCGAAGGCGAATTCCGCAAGCCCTGAGTCGATACGACCGTTAACGATTATGCACAGAAGGAGAAGCGATCACCTATGAAAGTACTTATCGTGGACGACGAGACCCATGTCAGGGAAGCCATTCGCCTGTTGATCGATTGGGATCGCTATGAACCGGCCGAAGTGCTGGAAGCTTCAAGCGGCCGCGAAGCGGTCGCCCTGATCGAACGGCACGCGCCGCATATCGTGCTGACCGATATGATCATGCCCGCCGGAGGCGGCATCGACCTGCTGGAGTGGATCAGCCGCAGCGCGCCGGATACGAAGACGCTCGTCATCAGCGGGCACGGCGATTTCGATTTTGCCCGCCAGACGCTGCGCTACGGCGGCATGGATTACCTGCTCAAGCCGATCGACGCCGACCAGCTCAACGATTCGTTCTCGCGGGCTGTCCAGAGCTGGATGGCGAGCGAATCCAGCCGGCGGCAGATGCTGGCGCAGACGATGGAAGTGAACCGGTTCAAGCCGCTCTACCGGGACAAGCTGTGTTCCGATATTCTCGGCGGCCCCGCGGCCCGCGAGAGCGCGGAGCGGGAATTCAGCGGCGAATTCGAGCTGCTTCAACCTGCCGGCACGGTGCGCAGCGCCGTGATCCGGATGGACGAAGACTCGCCGCTGCTGATCAAGTATGCGGGGCGCACGGAACTGCTCTATTTCACGCTGGTCAACGTGGCCAACGAAGTGCTCGGCCGCGGCCGCGACGGCTATGCGTTTCGCAATCTGGGCCGCGAGCGCGAAGTCGCGATCTTCTTCTGGAACGGCGCCGCGCATGCGGGCGAACGGCTGCTGCGCACGAACGCCGGGCTCGAAGCGGTGCTCGGCGAGCCGCTGCATTTCGGGCTCGGCGGCTGCGCCGACGGGCTGTGCGACGGGCTGCGCGCGTCGTATCTCCAGGCCGAGGAAGCGCTGAAGAAGCGCCGCACGGCCGTCCCGGAGAAGATCGCGCCGGGCGCCGGTGCCGGCAGCGGCGCGGAGATCGCCCTGCAGGGCGACCGCTACATTCACGCGTTCGAAGGCGCTTCGGCCGGCGGGCCCGGCGTCATGGAAGAGATCGCGGCGCATATTCGCGAACATTACCGCGAAGAACTGTCGCTGCAGGACCTGGCGGACCGTTTCTTTTTGAGCCGCGAATACATCTCCCGCCGGTTCAAGCGGGAATTCGGCGAGAACGTCTTCGATTATTTGGCCAACGTGCGCCTCGAACGCGCCAAACGGCTGCTGCTCGACTCGGAGATGACGGTCGTGCGGATCGCCGATCTGGTCGGCTACCAGGACGAGAAATATTTCAGCCGCGTGTTCAAAAAATCGACCGGCTTCGCGCCGAACGAGTTCCGGCGCGAAGCCGGCACACCAAAAGGCAGAGGGTAACCTTCCCCTTTTCCTCCCCCCTCGCCGGCGCCTTCACCCGAAAGTGCACAGACGGACCTAAGAATGAAAAACCAAAAAAGCCGCGGCGCTCCGGTCTTCGTCCGCGTTCCTCAGAGGGAACGCGGACGAAAATCGATAGCGTGCGGCTTTTTGCGCTGTGCTGCGGAAAGGCGTTCTTCACACGGATATTCCGTGCGAAGAGCGGCCTTCCGCGCTGTTGAAGAGCGACCATTCGTCCTGTTGAAAAAAGGCTTTTCTTCGTGTTGGTATTGCTGTGGCTGTCGCTGTTCCTGTCCACGACGCCAGGCGTCAGACCCGGAACTGGCCGATCTCGCCCTGCAGTTCGCCGGACAGGCGGCTCAGCACTTCCGCCGAAGCGGATACTTCCTGCATCGAAGCGAGCTGCTGCTGCGAAGCGGCGGCCACGCCCTGCGAACGGGCCGAGATGTCCCGCGACAGTTCGGTCATGTCCCGCTCGGAGATCAGCGTCTGCTCCATGCCGGCCGATACCTGCTCGACGGCAGCGGCGGCTTCCTGCATGCGGCCGGTGATCTGCTGCAGCGAATCGTAGATGCGGTAGAACGACTCGCCGGCCTGATTGGCCGTCTGCGCGCCGCCTTCGACTTCGCGCGATCCTTCCTCGATCGCCAGCACCGCTCCCTGAAGCTTGTCGGCGATGCCGCCGAGAATCGATTCCACCTCGGCCGCGGCCGTGCGGGACTGCTCGGCCAGCTTCTTCACTTCTTCGGCGACGACGCCGAAGCCCCGGCCGTGTTCGCCGGCTCTTGCCGCTTCGATCGAAGCGTTGAGCGCGAGCAGATTCGTCTGCCCGGCAATGCCGCCGATCGTCTGCACGATCTGCGAGATCCGCTTCGATTCGCGTTCCAGTTCGTTGACCGCTTCCGAAGACCGGCCCACGGTCTCCTGGGCGAGGCGCATCCGCTCCATCGTCTCGCCGATCAGCTTGGTGCCTTCCTGCGCGCCTTCGAGCGCCATAATGGAAGCGCGCGAGACGTCGGACGTTGTGTCGGCCACGCGGCGCAGATTATGCCCGCCGTCTTCGAGCGCCAGCTTGTTCTCGTCCATGCCGGACATTTGGCGCTCCGCTCCGCTTGCGACGTTCATGATCGCGGCGGTGACGTGGTCGGCCGCTTCCGCCGCCTGCCCCGAATTTTTGAGCAGCATGTTCGAAGCGCCGGACACCTGCTCCGAACTGCTGCCGATTTTGACGATCAGGCCGCGCAAATTGTTTTTCATCAGATTAAACGCGTCCGCCATCTCGCCGATCTCGTCGCGGTTCGATACTTTGAGGTCTTCTCCGCGCAGGTCGCCTTCCGAAATCCTTTTCGCTTCTGCTGCGATCCGCGACACCGGACGCGCGATTTTGCGGCCGATCAGGAAAGCGATCAGCGAGCCCAGCAGCAGGCCTGCCGCGACGAGGACGATGATGATCGTCTCGATGCTTCTGACGTCGGCGGCGGTGTCCGCGATCGACGCTTCCAGCTGCGCGCGCTGCACGTCTTCCAACTGCTGCGAACGTTCGGCCAAGGCGTCGGCCAGCGGTACGCATTCGGCTTCGACGACGCGTGTATATTCCGCCAGGTTGTTCGCCTGCTTGAGTGCGATCAGCCGGCTGCCGACTTCGTCGTACTGCGTCTCCAGCGCGCCGATCTCGCTCAGCAGCGCCTGCGACTGCGCATCGACCAGCAGCGTGTCCAACCGTTCGAGCTTGGACAGCATGTTCGCTTTATTTTGCTGGAACGAATTCACATGGTCTTCATTGCCCGTAATAAGGTAGCCGCGCAAATTTTTGGCCTGAGCGGTCGCTTCGTATTTGACGTCGGCGATCGTCTGAATCTCTTCCACGCGCCGGTCGATAAGGTCGTTGTAATTCCGGTGTACCTGTTCAACCTCGTAGAAACTGAAAGAAGCCAGGAAAAGCGTAATCAGCAGCACTCCGGCAAAACCCGCGTACAATGTCCGTCCGATCGTCATTTTCATTCTTTTTTCCCGCCTTGTCCGTGAATTTGGTTGTTCCTTAATTCGTCGGCAGGCGGTAAGAAAAAAAGATCTTAGAGCCTGCTGTTGGTGCGTTGACCGTTGTATTGACCGTATGGAATGCGAGGGCTGCCGACTTCCTGCCCGGCCGAATCCGCAAAGGAAAAGGCCGTTCGAACAACGAATCGGACTCGCTTATGTACTAGGACATTTGGTGCCTTCCCGTCTCCGTTATCTATGGTTATTTAGACTCAATATTTAAATTTGAAACAAAAGAATGCGGCAAAGCCCTATTCACAAAAATGGTTCCTTGTACCTAAATTATACCTAAATTATTCATTTGTTCTCGCCTTGCGCTCCGCTGCGTCCGATTCGTAGGCGCTTCCGGGGAACCGGCTGCGGAGCGCGGCGCTTCCCTGCTGCCCGTTACGGGTATTAGAATAGAGAGAAGTCATGAGGCTGCACGCCGCGAAAAAGAGAAAAAGATCCGATCTCGACTATATTCCGATGCAAAGGCAGGTTGATGGTTATGTTTCTGTATCTGTTCCACGGCATGCTGCCGGAAGATCCACAGCTCGATAACGTCTATACGCTGAACGGCGGGGACGAACCCGTCTATCTGTTCGAAGCGGCCCATCCGTTGGAGACTTCGGTCGATTCGCGCTCCGCTTACCAGGCGATCGACAGCGCCGGCTCGTTGAACGGCGGCTTTGCCGTCCTCAACAACATTCCGGTCAGCGAAGACGGAAGAACCGCTTTTGAAGAACGGTTCCTCGGCCGCGCCCGCCGCGTCGAAGACATGCCGGGCTTCTCCGGCATCCGGGTGCTGCGTCCGCTGCAGGGCGACACGTACGTGATTCTGACGATCTGGCAGGATGAAGACAGCTTCAAGAGCTGGCAAAGTTCCGAGTCCTACAATCACGCCCACAAAAAGCGCGATACGTCCGAAGGGATCACGCAGCAGCGGCCGGAGATTTTCGCCCGCCCGTCGTTCGTGACCACGTACCGGATCGCGCCTTCGGAACCGGGCCGCGCGGCGGAATGCTGATCGGCGGCACGCCGGCGGCTGTGAGCATAAGTTTGTTTTGAATGTGAGCTCGGCAAAAAACCTTCGCGAATGGCTGCGAAGGTTTTTTTGCGGGCTTCGACGCGGAAACCGAGCCGGCGCGGCCCGGTTCCAGCCGACAGGCAGCGGCCTCGGCCGCAGCCGCGCGAAAACGGCAAAAAAACGACCGATTCCTTTGACGCTTTCGAAGGGCGCGTGATACATTTATAGAATCGGAATTTTGACGGAAACGGACGCCGGATCAACAAAACGGAGCGAGGAGAACGAACAGTGGAGAAAGCGATGACATCGAGATTTGAGAACAAGCCGTTCGGCGTATCCTCGGGGAAAGTGCCCCGCGCCGAGATCGCCGCGCCGGGCGGGCGCGAGCCGAACCGGCCGGGCGGAGACCGCGGCGAGCGGGACGCCGCCTATTTCCGGCTGCTGGAGCAGTCGGGTATCCGCCTCAACCCGGCGCAGGCCGCGGCGGTGCGCTGCACCGACGGACCGCTGCTGACGCTTGCGGGCGCAGGGTCCGGCAAGACGAGCACGCTCGTCTGCCGGACCGGCTACCTGCTCGACGTCTGCGGCGTCGATCCGTCCGGCATCCTGCTGCTGACCTTCTCCAGCAAGGCCGCGGCGGAGATGCGCGAGCGGATCGCCGGGCTGCCCGGCATCGACGCCTATGCGGCCGGACGCATCCAGGCCCGCACGTTCCATTCGTTCTGCCTGTGGCTGCTGTTCAGCCAGGGCATGCAAAAAGAAATTTTCGGCGATACGCGCCGCCAGCATATCCAACTGCAGCAGCTCATGCGCGAGCTGAGCCTGCAGGATGCCTATCCGCCGGAAAATCTGCTGGCGCTGCTGTCTTCCTACAAAGTCAACCTGATGACGGCCGACGACCTGCCGGACAAAAGCGATACCGACCGCCAGATGAAACGTATCCTGCTGCGCTACGAAGCATGGAAAGAAGAGACGGGCCGGATCGACTTCGACGACGTGCTGACCGGCGCCCACGCGCTGCTGAAGCAGCGACCGGAACTGCTCGACCGGCTGCGCCGCCGCTTCACCCACCTGATGATCGACGAGTTCCAGGACACGAACCTGCTCCAATACGAAGTGGTCAAGATGATCGCCGCGCCGCGCAACAATCTGATGGTCGTCGGCGATGACGACCAGACGATCTATTCGTTCAACGGAGCACGCAGCGAATTCATTCTGGAATTCGAGAAGCTGTATCCAAGAGCGCGCATCGTAACGCTCGATATCAATTACCGCTCCGTGCCGTCGATCGTTGGCCTCGGCAACGAAGTGATTCGGCACAACAAGATGCGCCGCAGCAAGACGCTGCGCGCCGCGAACGGCGGCGCCCTGCTGCCGGCTTATATGCGGCCGGAGTCGGCCGACGACGAAGCGACGGCCATCGTCGACCATATCAACCGCGAAGTGGCGGCGGGACGCCGGAACTACGGCGATTTCGCCGTGCTGTACCGCTCTTCGAGCAGCAACCGCGCGGTGCTGGAGCAGCTCGTCATCCGCGATATTCCGCATATCGATTACGGCGACGGGCGGCTGCTGTACGAGCATTGGCTCGTCAAGCCCGTGCTCGACCATATGCGGCTGTCGATCAACCGCCGCGATTTCGACGCGATGCCGAGCGTGCTGCCCACGCTGTACATCGCCCGCGACAAAGGCATGGCGCATATTCGCCAGACGGACGAGGCGCGGCCCAAAAAAGGGCCGCTCGTCCATCTGCTGACGCTGCCCGGGCTGAAAGAATTCCAGCTCGACAAGATCCGCCAGCGGCTCGAAGTGATCCGCTCGCTCAAAGGGCTGGTCCCGGCCGCCGCGGTGACCCAGATCCGCCAAAGCTTCTACGACGCCTATATCCAGGCGGGCGAGCACAGCGAGCAGACCTCGCACCGCGAGATGCTCAAGGAGATGCTCGACGAACTGGAGACGTCGGCCGGACGCTTCGACTCCATCGTCTCGTTCCTCGCCTTCGTCGACGACATGCTGCTGCGCAACCAGCAGACCGCGGCCGTCAAATCGCAGGCGCAGGGCAACCGGGTCGCCCTCATGACCATTCACAAGTCCAAAGGCCTGGAATTCCCGGCCGTCTTCCTGATCGGCGCGTCCGAAGGCACGCTGCCGCATGCCTCCGCGCTCGGCGCCGATTCGCTGCGCGATACGCGCGTCGGCCTCGAAGGCGAAGCCAGCTACGCCGAGGCGCTCGAAGAGGAGCGCCGGCTGGCTTATGTCGCCGTGACCCGGGCGAAAGAGCAGCTGTTCGTCAGTTCGCCCGCCGTGCAGCGGGGCAAGAAAGCCGCCGTGTCGCGCTTTCTCCTGTCCGCTTTCGGACAGGAGACCGCGGCTTCGGACGCTGCGGTCCGCGCCGAATACGGCGGCCGGCGGGGCGGAGCGCCCGACCCGGGCCGGTTCGGCAAGGTCCGCGCCGACCGCTTCGGCCGCAGCGGCGCCTCGTCCGCGGCCGAGGCGCCGGTCCGGACGCAGAGCGTGCCGGCGTGGCTGTGCACGTCCGGCTCCTGCGTCGCCTGGACGCGGATCATGCACAGCAAAGACATGAACGCGGCACACAAACCGTGCCCGCTGTGCGGATCGCCGATGAGAAAAGGACGCAAAGACGTCCCCGTCTGAACGCCGGCTTCGATTTCGACCCCGAACTCGGGTTCCGCATCCGCTTCGGCTTCAGGCTCCGCCCCGAATTCGGGTTCCGCTTCGGCTTCGATTTCACGCCGCAGTTCAACCGACGCATACAAAAGCCCGCAGCCGCCGATTTCGCGGCCTGCGGGCTTTTCTCATGCTATCGAGATTCGGAGCAGGCGACTCTCTAGCCCGGCACCGGGCATCAAGATCCGAACTGCACGAGGAACGTTCTGATCTCGTAAGGCTGCAGGTCGAATACCGTGTCCGGCGCGACCTCTTCCCCGATCGGGCGTTCCATCAGGTCGCATTCGCGCAGCGACAGCACGGCGTAATCGCTGAGCAGCCGCAGCGGGGCGCGCACGCCGCCGAACTCGTGCAGGCGCACCACGACGCCGTCGTGGTCTTCCGCTTTTTTGACCGCGTCGATCATGACGTTCGGCGCCGACGGACGCAGCAGCGACCGCGGCGGCTGGGCCGGCAGGCCCGGGCGGGCGGAGAGCGGGTTGTTGAGCGCCCACGCTTCCTGCACGGTGCCGCCGGCATACCAGTCGCCTTCGTGCGGATACAGCGCATAGACAAAAGCATGTTCGCCGATATCGGCGTTCGGGTCCGGGTTGATCGCGGATTTGATCAGCGACAGCCGCATGACGTTGTCCTTGATGTCGTAGCCGTATTTGCAGTCATTCAGCAGGCTCACCCCGTAGCCGCGTTCGGACAGGTCGGCCCATTGGTGCCCGACCGATTCGAAGCGCGCCCAGTCCCAGCTGGTGTTCCAATGCGTCGGCCGTTTGACGTTGCCGAATTGGATATCGTACGTGGCTTCCGTGGACCGGACGTCGACCGGGAACGCGACTTTCAACAGCTGCTGATGTTCCTGCCAGTCGATCCGGGTATCGAAATCGATTCTGCGGCTGTCGGCGTACACGGTCATGCGCTGCTTGACGGTAGACTGTCCGTACTGCCAGTTGAATTCGACGACGGCGGCCAGCGGACCGGTCTCGATCAGCTCCGCGGAGCGCAGATCGGAAATTTCGCGCATTTTTTCCTTGTAAAAAATATCGATGTCCCATGCGTCGAACTGCATCGGCTTGTCTTCGAACACCTGCAGTACGTTGCCGCGGCTGTCTCTGGCCAGCACTTCGCGGCGGTGGTCCCGGTCGAACAGGCGGATCAGCTGCCCGGAATCGTTCCATTCGATCTCGTAGTGCGGCGTGCCCAGCACGCGGCCGGACAGGCTGAACGGAAGGTCGGCCTGCGCTTCCTGATCGTGCTCCGGCGCCTGCGCATCCGGTTGGCCCGCGTACAGCACGGCGGCCATCCCGAGTGCCGGCACGCCGGGCGATTCGACGATCCAGCGTTCCGGCGAACGCTGCGAACGCAGCCCGCGGCCTTCCGAATCGGTCCACACGCTGCCGGCCGGAGCGGCTTCGGCGTCCAGCACGATACGGTCTTCGCGCACCCACGTCGAACTGTTAAAGATCGTCAGCGCTCCCGCCGCGTCGCGATTTCCCGTTTTGCCGGCGGCTTCGTTCCAGACTTCCGTGGCGATCGCCAGCGCTTCGGCGTATTCCGCGCGGCTGTCTGCGTACACTTCCGCGATCGAAGAACCGGGAATGATATCGTGGAATTGGTTGCGCAGCAGAATCGTCCAGCCTTCGTTCAACTTGTCCTGCGCGTACAGCTCCCAATCCCGGCCGGCGAGAGCGGCCAATACGCTCAACCATTCCGTTTCCCGGTACAGCAGTTCCAGCTTGCGGTTCATTTTTTTGTTATGCGCCTGGCTCGTGTACGTGCCGCGGTGGTATTCGAGATACAGCTCCCCGTCCCACACATGTACGTACCGGTCCGTTTCTTCCACCGTTTGGGACAGCCGCCGGAAATAGTCGTCGGCACGGCCCGTTTTGACATTCGGCAGTCCCGGCATCCGGTCGAGGCGTCGGCGCATCTCCAGCATCTCCCGGTTGACGCCGCCGCCTCCGTCTCCGTAGCCGTAGGACAGCAGCAGCTCCTGGTTCACTTCTTTGTCCTGATACGCGTCCCACGCGCCTTTGACCGTCCGGGGCGTAATCAAGCCGTTATACGTGTAGAAAAACGAGTTGGCGTCTTCCCAGTCGTCGGGCGTCGTAATAAAATGCGTCAGCACTTCGGAACCGTCGATCCCTCTCCATTTGAAGCTGTCGTGCGGCATCCGGTTAAACTGGTTCCAGCTGATCTTCGTCGTCATGAACGTGTCGAAGCCCGATTTTTTCAAAATTTGCGGCAGTGCCCAGCTGTAGCCGAACACATCGGGCAGCCAGAGATACGTGCTCTCCGCACCGAATTCCTCGCGCATGAAGCGGGTGCCGAACAGGAACTGCCGGACGAGCGATTCCCCGGACGTCAGATTGCAGTCGGCTTCCAGCCACATGCCGCCGCCAATCTCCCAGCGCCCTTCGCGAATCCGTTCGCGGATCTGCTCGTAGATTTCGGGATAATCTCCTTTGATGTAAGCGTACAGCTGAGGCTGCGTCTGCAAAAAGACGTAATCCGGGAAACGCTCCATCAGCCGCAGCACGGTAGAGAATGAGCGGGCGCATTTCTCGCGGGTATGCTTCAGCCTCCACAGCCAAGCCACGTCGATATGGGTATGCCCGATGCAGGTGACCGTAACCGGATGGTGCTTGTGCATTCCATTCAGCTCCGCATCCAGCAGTTCCCCGGCCCGGTAGACCGACTCGCAGTACGCGTCCGAACCCGGCCGCGACCAATCCACGAGCAGGAACGCGCGGTCCAGCGCTTTGAGCAGCGCGATACGGTCCGGACTGCCGGCTTCCAGCGTCTGAACCGTCTCCAGCACGGCCCGGCCGCTGTAATAGAAATCGTCGATCCGTTCGTCGATCCAGCATACTTCGGCCCGCTTGATCGCATGAATCTTGTCGCGCGGCGGACCGCCGCCTTCAAGTCCCGACCACAGCCGAATATCCATCCGGCCGGTCGTCCCGGGCGAATCTTCCGGCAGAAACACCTCTTGGTGATTCGAATCGACGCCTTGATACGGCGCGCCGTTCCAATAGAAGAGCGACTCGAACCCGTCATTGTTGCCGCCGCCCGTCTCGCCGAAATCGAAGCGGCCGACGATCGTTTTGCCGGCCCACTGCGCGGGAATGTCCACGCTGCGGCTCAACCAGATATAACGGTCGCGGCCGGTCCACGTCTCGCCGGTGCCCAGTTCGAACGAAGGGGCATCCCCCGGCGGCCGGGCGCCGATCGTTCCGTCTGCGTCTTCGGCGGCGGAGAAGCGTTCCAGCGGCAGGGCATCGCGGTAACGCGTCTCGCTTACTTCGCGCAGCCTGGCTTCAAGCTTGGATTCCGTAAAAAACATAGTCAGCCTCACCTTCATTCGTGGATTTGGACTTACAGCTGTTCTTCCAGTTTCAACAGATTTTCCAGGCTAAGCGCCAGGCTGTCCAGCGGACGGCCGGGGCAGTAATCCTGCTCGACGGCGAACCATTCCACGCCGCTTTGAAGTCCCCAGCGCAGGATGGGCGCGAAGTCGATCACGCCCGTGCCGATCTCGGCAAACGTCCGCCGGTCGTCGTCGGTCATGTCTTTCAAATGCAGGATCGGCATGCGGAATGCGTACTTTTGAATGAAGGACAGCGGGTCCTGACCGCCTTTGAGCACCCAATACGTGTCGATTTCCGCATGAACGGCAGGATCGTCGAGCAGATAGTCGAGCGCGAACTTGCCGTCGATCGACGTATGGAATTCGAAATCGTGATTGTGGTAGCCGACCCGGTAACCCGTGCCCGCTACCCGCTGCGCCACTTCCAGCAGATCTTTTTTTACGCTGCGGTAGCCTTCCGGATTTTGCAGCCCGTCCGGCAGCGAATGGCAGATGAAGTCGCGCGTTCCGAACAGATCGGCTTCTTCCAGCACGGCGTCCAGATCGTTTTTCATCCGCTCCAGCCCGACGTGCATGCCCGCGGTCTTCAACCCCAACTCCCGCATGAGCGCCGAGATGTCCCGGGCGGAGTTGCCGTGCAGCCCGTCGATCTGTACCGCTGCCCAGCCCATGCGGCTCAACTCTTTGAGCACGCTTTCGAAGTCCGCTTTCAATTCGTTTCGCACCGTATACAGCTGAGCGGCCAGTTGATGTTTGATCACGATTCGATCGCCTCCTTTTTGAGATCCAGCCATTCGACTTCCGCGGCGGTCAACGGCAGGTTCATCGCTTCCACCGAAGAATCCAGCTCGCTTTTGCTTCTCGGACCGATGATCGCCGCTGTCGGAAACGGCTGATGCAGCACATAGGACAGCGCGATTTGGATCGGCGTAACGTTTTTGCGTGTCGCCAGTTCCACCGCGCGCCGGTAACGTTCCCAGTTCGGCTCGCTGTAATAGACGTCGACCATTTCCGCGTCCGACCGATCGTCCGGCTTGAAATGGCCCGAGAAAAAGCCTCCGGCCTGGGCCGACCACGACAACAGCGGCAGCTGGCTGCTTGTATGCCAGTCGCAGGTGCGTTCGTCGGCCGAGACGCAGCCTTCCCAGCGCGGACGGTTCGGCTTGGCCAGGCTCAGGTTCGGGCTGCTGAACGCAAAGCCGGTCAGGCCGTGCGTCTCCGCGTACCGGTTCGCTTCGCGGATTCGGTCATGCGACCAGTTGGAAGCGCCGATGGCGCGAACCCGCTTCGCTTCCAGATGCGCGTTCAGCTCTTCGACGATCGGCCCGACTTCGACGGTCGGATCGTCGCGGTGCAGCGCATACAGGTCGACGTAGTCAGTGCCCAGTCGCTCCAGACTTTCCAGCAGGTCTTTGCGGATCGCTTCGGGATTGACCCGCGGACCCGGGCTTCCGTCGTCGTGATGGGCGCCTTTGGACAAGATGACGACGTGTTCCCGCAGCTTTTTTTCCGCCAGCCATTGTCCGAGCAGCTGCTCTCTGCCCCTGTACTGATGGGCCGTGTCGAACGCATTGCCGCCGGCTTCGATATACGCTTCCAGCATCGTCCGCTCCGCTTCTTCCAGTTTCCTCAAATCGCCCGTGCCCATCATCAACCGCGAAATCTCCTTGTCCACTCCCTGAATGCGCATGCCCTTCATTCCGAACCCTCCTTCTGATTGGAAACTTCCGCTTGCAACGCACCTGCCGCTCCGTCTGCCGTCCTATTCGTCTTCCCGGAATACCGGGATCAGCCGCACTTCGAAGCGGAACGTCTTGTCGTTCAAGCGGTACGCTTCCGCAAGTTCCGGTCCGCACGAGTTCGAACCGACCCCGCTCATCTTGTAATCCAGATGGACGATCGTTTCTTGTCTTCGCTTCAACGCCCACGCATGCGAAGCGGCGGCCAGGTCTTCCGGCGCGTAATGGGACGCATTGAACGAAAACGGCTCTGCCGCCGCAAATCGCAATCCCATGCCCTGTTCGTTCGACACGACCGCCCATTCCGTCCCGTACCTCGATCCGTTCTCCTGCGGCATGATATACGATTCGAACATGCCGTCGACCGTCGACGCAAACCGGCCTTTCCTGACGCTGTGCCGTTTGTCGACATAGCTCTCGTGCGGTCCGAGTCCCCGGTATTCCACCTGCTCCATGCCTGCGGGCAGCGCAAGCCGCAGCCCGAATCTCGGCAGGTAAGGCAGCGTTCCCCGCTCGTCGAACTTCATATCGGCCCGCAGCGCGATCTCGCCGACTCCGTTCACTGTCCAGACCGCCTCGCCGGTCAGCAGCGGATACCGCGAAACGGCGGTCAGCGCAAACGAGGTGCGGATCTTCACTTCGCTCTCGCCCGTCTGCTTCCACTCGCACGCGTAGATCTTGGTGACGGCCCGGTCGTAGCCTTCTTCGATCCATTTCTCTTTGACGTGCATGTCGTTGTCGATCGGCGCCCGCCAGATCGCGAATCGCGCCGGGCTGTCCAGCAGCTCTACGCCGTGTCTGGACATCCGGCTGACGCTGCCCTGCCGCAGATCGAAGGCATGCGCAAAATCGAAGCCTTCGATCGTCAGCACATGCCCTTCCTGCTGCGCTCGAACGGCCGGTATCGGCGCGAAGGCCGACGGCCGTTCGGCGCTGCGTTCGCCCTGCGGAGCAGCGTCCGATCCGGACGTCGATCCGAAAGTCGTTTCGGACGTCGTTTCGAGCGTCGATTCGGACGAGGATTGGGGCGTCGATCCGGACGCCGAAGACGGCTCCGTCTCCCATTCGAACTGCGCAAAAGCCAGTTCGTAGCCCGCCTCCGCCCAGCCGGTGTCCGCGTTCAACCGGCACGACAAGGTCAACAGCCGGCGTTCGTCCGGGCCGCCCGGCAGCTTGTCCTTCGCTGCCGGTTCCTGCGCCGGCAGACCGTTCGACGCCGCGTCGCTGCGCGGCGTCTGCGCCGTCTGCGCCGTCTCCGCCGGCTGCGCGGACAGTCCGTACGGCAGCCGGACAGACTCGGTTCTTCCCGGCGCGGCACTCAGGCCCAGCCGGCCCTGATCGACGAGGCGGTCGCCCTGGCGGATCTGCCAGAACAGCTCCAGATGCGACAGGTCGACGAAGTCGTACCGGTTGGTCACTTCCAGTTCGCCGCGTTCGGGATGCGCAGCCTCGATCGCAATCGGGGCCATGACCTGCTTCAGCTCCAGCAATCCCGTATGCGGCAGGCGATCGGGAGTAACCAGCCCGTCTATGCAGAAATTCCCGTCGTTCGGCCGATCCCCGAAATCGCCGCCGTAAGCGAAGAACGGTACGCCTTCCGGCGTCTGCGTCCGAATCCCGTGGTCGCACCATTCCCAGACGCAGCCGCCCATCAGCTTGGGATGACGGTAGAATACGTCCCAGTATTGGCGCAGGTCGCCGGGCCCGTTGCCCATCGCGTGGCTGTATTCGCACAGGAACATCGGCTTGGTCTTCTCGGGGTCGAGCGCGTAGGCTTCGATCTCCTGCGGCGACGTGTACATCCGGCTCTCCACGTCCAGGCTTGCGGTATCCGGATCGCCTTCGTAATGCGGCGCCGCGCCTTCGTAATGGATCGGAATCGAAGGGTCGCGGCTTCGGATCCATTCGGCCATCGCAATATGATTCGGCCCGTACCCGGATTCGTTGCCGAGCGACCACAAGACGACGCAGGCGTGGTTTTTGTCCCGTTCCACCATGCGGACCGCCCGATCGACGAAAGCGTCCCGCCAGGCGGGATCGCGCGCCAGCGCGTGAAACCCGCCGCCTTCGAAGCCGCCCGCGCTGCCGATTCCGTGGCATTCCAGATCGGCTTCGTCGATCAGGTAGAAGCCGTATTCGTCGCACAGCTGCAGGAAGCGCGAATCGTTCGGATAATGCGCGGCGCGGATTGTATTGATATTGTGCCGCTTCATCAGTTCCAGGTCGCGGATCATATGCGGCACGGGAATCGTCTGCCCGAGCTCCGGATGGGCATCGTGCCGATTGACGCCTTTGAGCTTCACGGCCTGTCCGTTGATCCGGAATATGCCGTCCGTGATCGCGATCTGCCGGAATCCGACCGCGAAGCGCAGCACTTCTTCGCCGCCGTACACGCAGAGCGTGTACAGATAAGGCCGTTCCGCGTTCCAGAGCGTCGGGTTCGGCACTTCGAAGCGCAGGCTGCCCTGCCCGTCGATGCGGGCGCGGTCGGTCGCAACCGCGCGGCCGGAGGCGTCCCGGAGCACGGCCCGGGCGTCCAGCGGCCCCGTCGCGTCGATCCCGGTCGTCAAAAAGGCCGTGCCGAACCCTTCCGCGAACGCCTGCTTGTTGAACACGTCCCGAATATGCACGGGATCGCGGGCAAGCAGATAGACGTCGCGGAAAATGCCCGAATACCGCCAGGCATCCTGGTCTTCCAGATAAGAGCCGTCGCACCATTTGAGGACCATGACCGCGATCCGGTTGCTTCCGTTCTTCAGCAGCGAAGTCACGTCGAATTCGGCCGGCATGCGGCTGCCCTGGCTGTAGCCCGCGAAGACTCCGTTGACCCACAGATAGAAGCAGGCGTTTACGCCTTCGAACACGAGATGTTTGGCTGTGCCGTCCCATTCGTTGGGCACGTTGAACGTGCGCAGATACAGTCCGGCGGGATTGTCGTCCGGCACGTAAGGCGGGTCGCACGGAAACGGATAGTTCACATTCGTGTATTGAAGCTGGTCATAGCCGTGCATCTGCCAGCAGGACGGAACGATCAGCTCGTCCCAACTGCCGGCGTCTCCCGATTCCGCGTAGAAATCGTCGGGCACGTCCGAGACGCGACCGTAATAGCGAAATTTCCAGTTTCCGTTGAGCGTCCGGAAGCGCGAAGAACGGCCGCGCCTGCCGGAGTCCGCCGATCGGTCGTCCCCGTAAGGGATATAGAACGACCGGGGACGCGCCCGGTTCACTTCAAGCACGTTCGGGTCTTCCCAATAGCGCGGGATCGGCATCAGTGCTTCTCCTCCTTTTTCGGCTCGAAAAAGCCTTTTGCGATCAGGCGCAGCATGAATTCGCCGAACAGGCTGTTGGCCCAGGCGAACCAGGGACGGGTGTATTCGGACGGATTGTCCGCGTGGAACCCTTCGTGCATGAATCCGGTATCCGCATCCGTCCGCTGAAGCAGCTCCAGCACTTCCCGCACTTCCGCTTCGCTGTCCGTCGTAAGCCCCTGCATGATCAGGCTGATCGGCCAGATATAGCCGGCCGGCGTGTGCGGGCTTCCGATCCCTTTGGCGGATTGGCCGGCGTAATAATAAGGATTGTCTTCGCTCAGCACAAAAGCGCGGGTGTTGACGTAGATCGGGTCCGAAGCCTCAGCGTAGCCGAGATACGGAATCGACAGCAGACTGGGCACGTTGGCGTCGTCCATCAGGTTGAAGTTGCCGAAGCCGTCCGTCTCGTAGGCGTAGATTCTGCCGTACTTCGGATGCAGCACCGTGCCGTACGTCCGAATGCCGAACTCGATTTCTTCGCGCAGTTCCGCCGCGAGCAGCGCGCCTTCCGGGTCGTTCCACACGTCGCGCGTAATCTCTTCGACGTAGCGAAGCACGACGACCGCGAACATATTGGACGGGATCAGGTAGCCGAACGTGCACGCATCGTCGCTCGGACGGAAGCCCGACCAGGTCATGCCCGTGTAATTGACCGGCATGCCCATCCGGTTGTTGCGCAGCGTATCGCTCGGCGGGCAGTCGGTACGGGCGAACCGGTACGGCGAATCCTGCCCGTGCCGCTGCTCCGTTCTCCACAGCTCGATCGTCGTATGCACGGCCGAGCGGAAAGCGTCGTCGAAAATTTCCGTGCGGCCGGTTTCTTTCCAATACAGATAAGCCAACTGCAGCGGATAGCAGAGCGAATCGATCTCGTATTTGCGTTCCCAGACCCAAGGACTCAGCTCGGTCAGGTCCTGATCGTACCGCTGATCGTTGGCCGCCTCGTTGAACGCGTTGGCGTACGGATCGAGCAGCACGCAGCGGATCTGGGAGCGGATCGCCCCTTCGAGCACGCCCTGCAGCTCTTCGTCTTCGGCCGCAAGCGGCAGATAGGGCCGCAGCTGCGCGCTGGAATCGCGCAGCCACATCGCCGGAATATCGCCCGTAATGACGAAGACGGACCGGTCGTCCAACGTCCGGGTCGTCGTCTCCAGCGTATTCGGGTAGCACTTTTTGAACATGTCCAGCAGCTTCGGATAAGCCGCAAGTTCGGTCTCTGCCGCTTGCAGCCGCGCGGTTACGGAATCGGGCAGTCTCATGCCGAGCCTCCTCTCTTCTCCGCAAAGGCCGGTTCGTGCTTGCGGATAAAATTTTCCAGTCCCGCCAAATCCGGCAGCCCCGTGCTGCCTCCGTACGCTTCGACCGACAGCGCCCCGCAGGCATTGCCGTACTTCAGGCTCGTCTCGGCGTCCATACCCGACAGGTAGCCGAACAGATAGCCGGCATTGAAGCAGTCTCCGGCGCCCGTCGTATCGACGGCCCGTACCGGATAAGCCGGACGGCGGAACGATTTGCCGTTCTGCATCGCGGCCGCTCCCCGGGAACCGAGCTTGATGACCGCGTGGCCGCAGTATTGCGAGAACAGCCACAGGCTGTCTTCGACCGCTTCGAATCCCGTATAATGAAACGCCTCGGTCTCGTTCATCAGGAAGATATCGAACTGCCGCATCAATTCGAAGATGCTTTTGTCCCATTCGCCGGATTCGTCCCAGCCGACGTCGCAGGACAGCGTCACTCCTTCGGCTTTGAGCTTTTTGGCGGCGGCCATGAACGGTTCGTGATTGCTTCTTCCGCGGTATCCGGTCATATGGACATGCCGGCCGGCCGACACCTGTTCGAGGTTCAGGTCTTCCATGCGCAGTTCCTTGTTCGTGCCCGCGTACGTGATAAACGAACGGTCCGTCTCCGGATTGAAAGCGATCGAGATGCCCGTCCGCTGCGTGACGCTCGTCCGTATCTGTCTGGTATCGATACCAGATCGCGAGAATTGTTCCCGGATATGACGACCGTACAGGTCGTCTCCCAATATGCCGTTAAACGCGACGCGCAGCCCGAGCTTGGCCAGAGCGAGCGTGAATATCGCCGCTCCTCCGCCCACGTTCATCGTGACGTCGTCCACGTACACTTCCTGTCCCGGCAGCGGAACCTCGCTGCCGCCCACGACCGCAAGATCGATATTGGCATCCCCGATCACCACCGCATCGAATTTCCTCAACGTCATCCCCCTCTTCCCGTCCGCTTTTCTCTAGGCTTTGGAGCGGGTCAGCGTGCTTTGCAGCTGTCGCGAACGACCAACCGGTGCCGGAGCACGGCATCTTCCCGCGAAGTTTGGCCCGCGATCAGATCAAGCAGCTTCTCGATCGTCACCTGGCCCATTTCCCGAATCGGCTGCTCCATGGAAGTGAGGCGCGGACGCACAAGTTCGGTCAGCTGGCTGCCGTCGAACCCGATCACCGACACGTCTTCCGGAACTTTCAGTCCTTTGTCGTGCAGGCAGTTCATCGCGCCGACCGCCATATCGTCACTGGCCGCGAACACCGCCGTAGGCAGATCCCCGCCGCCGCACATCTCTTCCATAAGCTCGTATCCGCTCTGCGTCTTGTAATCGCCGAACCGGACGTGCGCGTCGTCGATCGCGAGGCCGTTGTCGTGCATCGCCTGCGTGTAGCCGACGTAACGGCCCTGGCCCGAAGTGACGTCCCGCATGTCGCCTCCGATAAACGCGATGCGCCGGTGTCCCAGCCCGATCAGGTAACCGGTCGCTTCGTAAGCGGCGGCGCGGTCGTCGATGATAACGGAGCCGAACTTTTGATCGTTCGGTTTGACGCTCGAAAAAATAAGCGGAATGTCCATCTTGTCGATAAATTCCCGAATTTCGTCGTTCAATTTCTCGTGCATGACGATCACGCCTTCTACGCGCATCTCTTTGAACACCTGCAAATATTTGTACTCTTTGTCGATGTCTTCGATGATGTTGCAGACGATCAGGTTATAGTCGTTGAGGCTGGCCGTTTTTTCGATATTGCTCAAAATGGTGGCGTAGAAACTCGAAGTCACGTCGGGCACGATCACCCCGATCAGATTCGTTTTTTTGCGGACGAGGCTTCTCGCGATATGGCTGGGCGTGTAGCCGAGCTCGTCGATCGCTTTTTTGACCCGCGCTTTCAGATCGTCTTTGACATATCTCTCGCCGTTCAACACTCTGGAGACGGTAGTCACGGATACGCCCGCTTTTTGGGCTACGTCTTTGATTTTTGGCGCCATCTTCGTATGCCCTCTCCTTCCCGGATGTGGGGCCTAAGCCCGTAAAGTATGTGTGGAGCAGCGTTCAACTTTTGACGGCGCCTTCCATGATTCCCGCGATAAACTGCCGGCTGACGAGCAGGAAGAAAATAATCAACGGAACGGTCGCGAGCAGCGTGCCGGTCATGACCATCGAATAATCGGCCGTATGCACCGACTTCAACTGCTGCAAAGCGAGCATGAGCGTGAATTTGGACGTGTCCGTCAGAACGATCAGCGGCCACAAATAATCTTCCCATACGCCCATGAACGTCGTGATCGCGAGAAAAGCCAAGGCCGGTCTCAGAATCGGCAGCGCGATATGCCAATACAGGCCGAATTTGTTGCAGCCGTCGATTCTGGCCGATTCCAGCAGATCGTCGTGGATCGCCAGCGCGTACTGCCGAATCCAGAAGATGCCAAAAGCGGTCGCGATGCTCGGCACGATCAGCGCTTTGTAACTGCCCAACCAGCCGAGTTCCTTGATGATGATAAACTGCGGAACGAGCAGCATCTGTGCCGGAATCATCATCGTCCCGATCATGAGAAAGAACAGGAAGCGCGAACCGGGGAACTTGAATTTGGCAAAAGTAAAACCCGTCAAGGAATTGAAAAACAGCTGCAGCGTCGTGCTCAGCACCGCGATGAACACGGTATTGGCGAACGCCCGCATGAAATCCATGTTCTCCATAACCTGATTATAGTTGGTCATAAAATAACTGCCAAATGTCAGTTTCGGAGGAAAAGCGAAAATCGCGCTCGTTTGGTTCGTCGACATCACGACCAGCCAATAAAACGGGAAGATGGACACCAGCACGCCCAACATCAGAAACGTATAGAAAAACGCTTTTTGTATCTTTTTCGATCCGGCTGCACCGTTCATTTTTCCTGCACCTCTTTTCCTCAATCGTCGGCTCTGTTGAAGAACTTCCAATTCATCAGCGACAATAACCCGATGATGACGAACAAGACCCATGAGACCGCCGCCGCGTATCCGTAATGCTGGTAGGTGAACCCTTCCCGGAACATGTACAGCACGATCGTGTCGGAGCCGGGGTATGGAGATTGGGTGCCGGCCAGAACCTGCGGTTCGGTGAAGATCTGGAATCCGCCGATCGTCGACATCATGACGGAGAACAGGATGATCGGCCGAAGCATCGGCAGCGTGATTTTGGTGAAGCTCTGGAACAGGGTCGCTCCGTCAAGCTCGGCCGCTTCGTAGAGGTCTTTCGGAATTTTTTGCAGCCCCGAGAGGAAGATGATCGCATTGTAGCCCATGTATCTCCAACTGATCATGGACGCGATGACGACCCGGACGCCGAAGCTCGAATTGAACCATTCCACTTTGTTCAAACCCAGTTCCTGCAGCAAAAAGTTGATCAGTCCGTATTCGTTGCCGAACAGCGATTGGAAGATGATGACGACCGCCACCATCGCCGTGATGTTGGGCAGGAAGAACGCGATCCGGAAAAAGGATTTGAACTTGATGATCGACAGGTTGATGACGTAAGCGACGACCAGCGCGCAGATCAGCATCGGACCGTTGCCGAGAATCCACAAGGCGATATTGTTGACGAGCGCCTGCCAGAACGTCGGATCTTTGAACATGTAAACGAAGTTGCTGAATCCCACGTAATTCATCGTTCCGATTCCGTCCCAATCATGCACCGCCAGGTACATGGAAAAGAAGATGGGGAACACGGAGAAGATCAGGAACAGGATGTAGAACGGAGAAATGAACAGGTACAGCGTTCGGCTCTTGTAGATTTCCTTGAAAAGATTCCCCACTTTGATCCCTCCCGCAATTCAATGAGGCGGGGAATATGTATTCCCTCGCCCCATCGCCGATTAGATTGGTGTGCCGCCCCGTATCGGATTAACGGGAAAGCTGGCGTTTGATCGTAGCCTGCGCTTCTTCCCACGCCTGCTCGGGATCTTTCTTCTGGGTATCGACCGAGCCGAGCGCGTCGACGATCGTCGTGCCGACCATGTTGTCCTGCGGATCGGTATGGGCCACTTTGACGTCTTTGGCGGCTTCGCCGAACACGGTGCTGAGATCCTGGTCGCCGAAAAATTCGTTTTTGTTGACCATGTCCGGGCTGTCGTAGATGGACGGCGTGGACGGATAGTTGCCGAATTCTTTGTAAGCGGTCAGCAGGTTCTCGGGACTGACGAGGAAGCGAATCACTTCATACGCTTCTTTCGGGTATTTCGACGTCTGCAGAATGCCGAAGAACGAACCGCCCTGGTTGCCTACGCCGCCCGGCGGATAGGCGATATTCCATTTGCCTTTCGTGTCCGGCGCGGCGCTGACGAGATCGCCGACGGCCCACGAAGCTCCGGTGAAGGAAGAGATTTTGCCGCTGTTGATCGCCGCGTTTTTCTCGGAATCGTTCGAGTAAGGGAACGTCAGGCCCGCCTGGTAAGCTTTGACGGAATCGTCCCACGCTTTTTTGATATGGGCCTGGTCGCCGATATAGTTGCCTTCCGCGTCGAAATAATTGTCGCTGCTTTGGCCGATGATCGACCGGTACATATCGGCGATCGTGCCGGCCTGCGAGCCGGTGGCGTCTTTCACTTTTTGCAGCGTCGCGAAGTAGTCGTCCCACGTTTTCACTTCGTTTTTGATATCGTCCGGCGTGCTCGGCACGCCCGCTTTCTCGAACAGGTCGGTCCGGTAATACAGCACGACCGGAGCTACGTCGATCGGCAGGCCGATCAGGTATTTATTGTCCGCGCTTGCGGCCATGTTCCATTTCCAGTCGAGGTAGTCGGACTGAATGTCTTTGGCGCCCTGATCGTACAGGTTGACGAATTTTTCTTTGTACGTGACCATCGACGAGACCCAGCTGTCCATCGCCACGATGTCCGGGCCGTCTCCGCCGCCGGCGATCGTCGTTTTGAGCTTTGTCAGGTAGTCGTCGCCGGAAGGCAGCTTCTCGGCCTGCAGATCGACGTTCGGGAACTTTTTGCGCGCCGCTTCGATCGTGGAATCGGAGATGGCCCCGTTCCAGTACCACAATTTCAACGTCGCCTTCTGGCCGGACGCGTCTGTCCCCCCGCCGCTTGAAGCGGTCGAGCCGGAAGTCGCGGACCCTCCGCAGGCACTGATAACGAGCATGAAGCAAAGCGACAGCATGAGCATGGAAAAAGTTCTGAGTTTCATCGTTTGATTCCCCCTGTTCTTCTGTGTTCGAGACGGAACGACACTTGCGATAGGCTTGGCCCGTTCGGCATGCGGGAGAGGATTGAGGACGATTGCGCTTGCCCGGGGTTCAATGCGGCATCCACTCCTTTTCGAAGTAAAAAAAGATGGAAAACATCGGCGCGAAGATTTTCTGGTATCGGTTCCAGATTTCCGTGCAAAAGGTGTGGAGACGATCGGCAGCAGACGGAAAGTACGGCTTGCGAGGATAATAACAGGACGTTAACCGGACGGTAAGAAGACGATAAAAGAACGATAAGAGGACGGAGAGAATTTTATGAAACCGATACCAGAAACGGATGCCGCTTGTGTTACCGCTTTCATTTTGAGTTCAGTATAATCCGTCTTTCCGCGTTTTACAACCTGTTTTTATTTAAAATTTTAGAAGCGCAAATCGGGCTTGGCCGAAGCCGGGAAAAGACCCGGGGCAAGACTTGAACCTTATAGGCGTGTATGCAAAAAAACCTCCGGCGCCGCGGCGTACGCGGCGTCGGAGGTCGGGCGAACCCGGCAGGCGAACGACATCTTTGCCAGACGGCAGGACGCTTTTCGTTTGCGGGAACGGGCCTTTTTTAACTTTGCGGATGCGGGTCGAACTTGTACGTCCAGAACTTCTCGGTCGCAAAACGTTCGCGCAGCACCGGGTCGTGAATCGAGTGTCCTTCGAACACCGGATCGGTATGGAACTGCGATTTGTGCGCTTTGATCGAACCGACTTTCTGTTCGAGGAACAGCGTGATGTCCACGTGGACATCGGCCGGTCCGAGCGCGCGTTCATGCCCTTTGGCAAAAGCGACCACATGCACTTTCGGCCGGTCTTTGGGCTTCATCGCCTGGACGACGCGCACGACGGCTTCGCCGCAGGCGTCATGGTCCGGATGCACGCTGTATTTCGGGTGGAACGTGAGGATCAGCGACGGATTGAGTTCTTCGATCAGCTCGCGCAGCTTGCCGTCGAGCAGGTCGCGATCTTCGAATTCGATCATTTTATCGTGAAAACCGAGCGTGCGCAGATCGGTGATGCCGATCGCCGCGCAGGAAGCGTCGAGCTCCGCCCGGCGGATCGCCGGCAGCGTTATGCGGTTGGCGAACGGCGGATTGCCGAGGTTGCGGCCGAGCTGGCCCATCGTGAGGCAGGCATACGTAACGGGCGTCCCGTTTTGCAGGTGATAGGCGGCCGTGCCCGAGACGGTGAAAGACTCGTCGTCGGGGTGGGGAAATACGATCAAAACATGGCGTTCCACGGGATGTACCCGCTCCTTTCCGAATGCGGCGCAAGCCGCTTTGATGGAATGACAGTGTGAACGTGAAGCGTGAATGTCGCAGCGGACGGGGCGGCCCGGAGCCGCCGAATCCCGCTTAGAAAGGTTCCGGGCTCAGCATGAGGCTGACGACCAGTTTGCCGGCGCGGTCGTTGCCGGCGAGAATGGCCCGTTCCGTCTCGCTTTCTTCGTAATGCGTCAGTCCTTCGGCGTAGATCCAGCCTTCCGGCATCTTCAGGCCGACCCGGTAAGGGCCGGTTCCGGAGATCGAGCCGTTCGAGTAGCTGACTTTGACGTTGCGGATCATGTTCGAAGCGACGAGCTTCGAACGGTCTTGCTCGAACGTATAGGCGCCGTTGGTGAGCTCGAGATGCAGGTAGAGCTCGCGGTTTTTCAGTTTGTCCAACAGCTCCTGGACAGCTTGCGGTTGAATCGGCAGCATCGGAGTCTTCCCTTCGGTTTAGAGTCGTGAACGATGAAATACGATAAAAATCGAACCAACTTTCATTATAATATAGCCGGCCAGACGTGACAAACGGCAAAAGCCGAACAACCCCCTGTCGGGACCGTCCGGCTTCGACTTCGACTTTCCAAGCTTACAAGGCCCGGTCCGGTTCGCCGACCTTGAACCGGTCGACCATCCGCTCCAGCTCCGCCGCCATGCCCTGCAGCTCCGCGGCGGAACCGCGCATGCGATCGATCGCCGCCGCCTGCCCTTCGGCCGAGCGCTCGATGCCGGCGAAGTTCTCCGCCGTCCGGCGCGAAGCCTGTTCCATCAGCTCCGCGGCCGATGTCACCTGCTGCGCGCCGGCGGCCGTCTGCTGCGACACGGCCGACACTTCCAGCAGCCGCTCCGCGATCCGCTCGACCGACGACAAAATGTCGTCGAACGAATCGCCCGTCCGCTTGACCACGCCGGACGCTTCGTCGATCTTGTCCGCCTGCACGCGCACGCCTTCGACGGCTTCCCGCGTCTCGCCGACAATACCGGCGACGATGACCGCCACGTCCGCCGCGGAGCGGGCCGTCTGCTCGGCCAGCTTGCGCACTTCGTCGGCCACGACCGCAAAGCCGCGGCCGTGTTCGCCCGCTCTCGCCGCTTCGATCGAAGCGTTGAGCGCAAGCAGGTTCGTCTGCGACGAAATATTCTGAATATCGCCGACGATCTGCCCGATCCGCTCGGAATGGCCGTTCAGCCGTTCCACCCGGATCTGCGTCTCGTTCGAGGACGCCTGCACCGACTCCATCCGCTCAAGCGCGCTCCGAACGAAGCCGCTGCCGGTCCGGGCCGTGTCCGAAGCGTCCCGGGCCGAACCCGCCACCACGCTCAGCGCGTCGGCGATCTGCTGGATGCCGCCGTTCACTTCGCCGAGCGCCCGCGAATTCTCTTCGCTCAGCCGGGCCTGCTCGCGCATCCGCTCGCCGGCTTCGCCGAGATGCGACGCCATGTCTGCGCCGGCTTCGGCCCACCGCTCGGCGGTGCCCGACAAAGCTTCCGCCGAACGGCGGGTGTCGCGCGTTCCGGCGCGCACGCCGACGATCATGCCGCTCATCGTGCCGAGCATCGAGCGGAACGCCGCGGACAGGCGCCCGATCTCGTCCCGGCGCGTGTCGCTCGGCGCCGTCGTCAGGTCGCCGCTCTCCACGCCCCGCATCTCGCGCGTCAGCCGGGTCAGCGGCGCCACGATCATGCGCGAGACGAAGTACACGACCGTAAGCGACAAGGCCAGCACAAGGCCGGCTACCCACAGCGCCCGGCTGCGGTTCTCGTTCATCTGTGCCCGGATATCCGTCGCGTCGAAGTCGGCGCCGAGCACGCCGAGCATGCGCCCGCCCGCGTCCTTGATCGGCACGTAACTGGTCAGCGTCGTACCGTAATCGTCTTCGGTCGTCAGGCTGCCGATCTGCGCCTCGCCGGTCGCGAACGCCGCTTCGAGCTGCGCGTTCACGCCGTCTTCCGGTTCGCCCAGCGCGGACACGTCTTCGGGCGCGGCATCGGCCGGCGCTCCGTCTACGACGTAGAAATATTCGGGCGTCCCGGCGTTGTCGCGCACGTTCATCGTATACAGATACTTCAGCCGGTTCGCTTCCCGCAGCGCGTTCAGCGTGCCGCGAAGTTCGTCGTAATAAGCCGTCTCCCCGCCCTCGGCCGTAATCCGGCCGTAGGCTTCGGGATCGATCTGGCCGACCGCGTAATCCGCGATGCTCTGCGCCTGCTTGCCGACCGAATCGACCAACAGCAGCGACGAAGCTTTGTACATGCTGTACCCCAACGCGATCTCCGACACCAGGATCAAGGCCGACACGATCAACATGATTTTTAACTGTAAGCTTTTCAAATCTTCTTCTCCTCGCGACTGCGAATTTGTTTGAACGGGACCGAACACGACCGAATACGACCGAATAAGAGCGGATACAGGAGTGGAAAAAAGTTCGAAAACACTTCTGCCTGCTGCCGACGGGATTTCCGATGTGACCAGTTTAGGACATCGCCTGCTTGCTTACAATCCTTTTTTTGGGCGTACGGCGCTGCCGCTGCGATTCGATACGCAAAAAAAGAAGCTTCCGGATTGTATCCGGAAGCTTCCTGGCGAAGCGGGAGGTCCGCCTTCTGCGCGGCCTGCGCTTCCTCCGCGCCTGTTAGTTCGTCAGCGAGAAGTCGTTGTTGACGTTCTCGGACAGCGCGTTGCCGGTAGCGCGAACGCCGTCGGCGACCGAGAGGACGAACGCGCGATACTGCACGCCGGCCTGCAGCGGATTGTTGAACGCGTCGCGGTCGGCGTTGACCGTGAAGGTCACGTTGCCGCCGCTCGAATATTTGGCGCTCGACGCCGGTACGGCGTTCGCCTGGCCTACGGTGAAGTTGGCCGCGCTGTTCGTCGGTACGAGCATCACGTTGTAGTAAGCCGTGCCTGCCGCGTTGGTCGGAGGCGTGAAACTTACCGTCACTGCAGGGCCGCTGGCGGACGTTCTGACGTTCGTCGCCGCCGGCACGCCGGCTTCGCTCAGCGAGACTTCGTTCGAACGGTCGGACAGCACGTTGGTGCCGGTCTTGGACACCGTCAGGACGAAGAAGCGGTAAGAGCCGTTGTTCGAGATGACGCCGCCGTTCACGTCGCGGCTGCCGGCGTTAAGCGCCTGGCGGATCGGACCGGTGCCTGTCGTTGCGACCGGCGTGTAAGACGTGGCCGCATTGGCATTGGCCAGATTATACGAACCGGATTGGTTCGAAGGTACGGCCAGAATGCGGTATTCGTTCACGTCCGCCTCGTTCGCGGAGCGGTTGAACGTCACTTCCACGTCGCTGGCGTTGCCCGTCGAGCTGTTGACGGCAGCGGCGACGTTCGTCGCGCCCGCCACGGCGGAACCGTTCGACAGCGTCACGGCGTTCGAAGCGCCCGACAAAGCGAAGTTGGCGCTGGAATTCGAGGCGCCATTGCCGACCGACAGGACGAGTACGCGGTAAGCGACGCCGTTGCGGATCGGTTCGCCGTTGACGTCGCGGGTCGCCGCGTTCAGGAACGTGCTTTGGTTCGAGCCGGTGCGCGGCAGCACGGTATAGTTGGCGGCCGGCACGCTTACGGCCGAAGCCAGGTTGAAGTTCGAAGCGCTGGCCGATTTCACGACCAGGACGCGGTATTCCGAAATGCTGCTCTCGTCGGAAGAGCGGCCGAACGTCACGAGCAGGTCGCGGCCGTCTCCGGAGTTGCCGGAATCGCTAAGCGACGGAGTCAACGCCGTGCCGACGTTGTTGCCGCCGAGCGTGATCGGCTGCGAGACGCCCGACAGCACGTTCGTGCTGGTCGACGTACCCGAACCTACCGTCAGGACGAATACGCGGTAAGCGGTGCCGTTGCGGATCGCGTCGCCGTCGCTGTCGCGGGCTGAAGCGTTCAGCGTCTGGGCCAGGTTGCCGCCGGTCTTGTTGATGGCGGTATAGTTGGCGCTGTTCGTCGCGTTGGCCGAGTTAATGTTGAACGAAGCCGCTTTGGCATCTTTCACGACCATCACGCGGTACTGGCTGACGTTGGCTTCGTTCGCGGCGCGGTCAAACGCTACGCGAAGATCGCGTCCGTCCCCGTAATCGCTCACGTCGCTCACGGCTACGTTCGACGCGGATACGTCGGAACCGGACGTCGCGAGCGTCACCGAAGCCGAGCCGCCGGACAGCGTGTTGTTCGCCGCCGTGTTCGAAGCGCTCACGCCCATGACGAAGGTCGTGTACGGCACGCCGTTCTGCAGCGGATTGCCCGCGGTATCGCGGCTCTGCGCGGTCAGCGTCACGCTCGGCGAAGCCGGTCCCTTCGCGACCGTCGTATAGTTCTGCGCCGGCACGGCATTGGCCGCCGCCAGGTTGAACGCGGCTGCGTCGGATGTTCTTACGACGAAGACGCGGTAGCCGGACAGGGACGTCTCGTCCTGGGCTTTGGCGAAGCTGACCGTCAGGTCGCGTCCGTCGCGGTAGTCGCCGACGTCTGCCGCTTTGACCGCGGTCGCCGTACCGACGGCCGTGCCGCCGCTCAGCGTAACGGCCGAGGAAGCCGAAGAGAGTTCAACTTGTCCGCCGGCATAGTTGTTGCCGATGGCTGCGGCGTAGACCTGGTAGGCCTGACCGGATTTGAGCGTCTCGCCCGTGCTGTCCGTCGTTCTCGACGTGAGCGTCACGTTCTGGTTGGCGCCCGTAGGCAGAACGGTCGTGTAGTTGTTCGCGGCCGCTTTGGCCTGCGCCGCCGTGAACGGCGTGCCCGACTTCACCACGAACAGGCGGTAATGGTCGACGTACGCTTCGTCCGCGGACTTCGTGAACGAGACCTGCAGGTCTCGTCCGTCGCCGTACTGGCCGAGGCTGCGGGCCGTGACGGAAGACGGAGCCGTCAGCTCGGCCGTCGTCGTGATGATGACGCTTTGCGAAGCGGCGTTCCAGCGAACGTCCTGGCCGAGCGATTCGCCGATGAAGCGCAGCGGCACGACCGTGTTGCCCTTGATCGCTTTGGCCGGCACGTCGAGCGTAACGCTCCGTCCGTTGACCGTGGCGGCTTTGGAGCCGATCTTGAGCACGATCGTGTTGCTGCCTTTATAGGCCGTGATCGTCTGCGTCTTCTGGTTCCAGTTCACCTGGGCGTTCAATCCCTGGAAAATGCTGCGCAGGGGAGCGAGCGTCCGGCTGCCCTGGGCAATCGGAGGCTGGGCCGATTTCAGTTCGACCCCGTCAATGAAAATTTTGATATTGGTTGCCGCGTCTGCAGGATGAGGAAGCGCCGCAGGCATGAGAAGAGCCCCCGCAAGCAAAGCTGCACTGATTTTTTTCTTCTTGTTCATTGTCATTCATTCTCCCTTCCGAAAGCTCGGTTGGATTTTTTGGATCTCTTTTTTCTTTAATCTTAGTAACTGACGCGTGAAACAAGAGAAAAGTTGCCAAAGTCTCCGAATTTCTGCCAAACAAATTGATAACCCGGCTCCAATCCCGCGTCCCGCCTTCGCCGGCGCCTTCCTGCCGAAGCAGCGCGCCAACGCCAAAAAAAAGCTTGCCGGGTGCGCCGAGGCGTACGTCCGACAAGCTTTTCGGGCAGGGAATCAGAACAATTGAATGACGGACAGCACGATCCCGACGAGGAAACCGCACACCGCGCCGTTGACGCGAATCCACTGCAAATCTTTGCCGATCTTGTCTTCGAGCATCTCCACGAGCTGCGCATCGTCCATCCGGTCCACGTTGTCGCGCACCAGCTGGCCGATCCGGTAATGGTTGCTCTCGGCGAGCTGCACGATCGCGCCGCGCGTCTTCTCTTCCCACATTTCGATACGCTCCGGGTCGGACGCGATGCCGCGAACGGCAGCCGCGTACAGACGGAACACGATCCGCCCGCCGTTCGCGCGTTCTTCCTCCGTTTTGGCCAGCGCGAATTCGCGCAGCTTCTCCAGATTCTCGCGGATGAAGGCGGCGGTCGCTTCTTCGTGCAGCACTTCCAGCACCTGACCGCGCACGTATTCCAGCTTCTCTTCGTCGCCGACCGCTTCGAACAGCTTCACGCGCACTTCTCGCAAAATCGCCAGCCGCTGTTCGCCGTAAGGATCGAGCAGCGAATCGATGCCCGCCACGAGCATCGTCTGGATCATGGAGCCGAGCTTGTCTTCGTTTACCATGCCGGCGAACGCCTGAAAAGCGAACCCGGTAAATCCGCCGACCTTCGCATTGGACAGCTGCTCCATCGCGAGCGTGCCCATCGTGTCCTTCGTCTCCGGACGCGCCGCCCACGCTCTCGCTTCGCCGAGCGCGTAATCGAACAGCTTGATCTCGTAGCTGTCGTTCAGCACTTTGGTAAGCGCGCGGTCGGCAAGACCGGCCGCGTCCATGCCGCGGATATAATTCTCCGCCGCTTCCCGCACCGGCTCGACCGCTTTGTCGAGCGGCAGCTTGGCGATCGCTTCCGCCGCGTAATCGAGCACCTGCAGCCGGGTGCGCTTGCGGGCCATCAGACGGGTCAGCATCCGCGAAGCGCTGTGAATGAGATTGAGCTTGCGCAGCTGCCGGATGATGCTCTCTTTATTGAGCAGCTGCGTCTCCATCGCGGAGACGAGCGACTCCACGATGCGGCTCTTATTCTTGAGCAGCAGAGACGTATGCGGGATCGGAATGCCCAGCGGATGCCGGAACAATGCCGTCACGGCGAACCAGTCCGCCAGGCCCCCGACGAGACCGGCTTCGAAGCCGCCGATCAGCAGGAACGTCCATACGTTCTCGGGCAGGAACAAGCTGATCACGAAGCCCGCGGCCATCACGATCAGCGAGATTCCGGCCAAATTTTTAGATCCCATTGTCATCCCCCTGCTTCCTTGAAATCTTATGCCTGTTTTCCAAACCTTGTCCTCGCGCACGCGATCGACGCGATTCCTTATTCATTTTAGTACAGCCGCTGATTGAAACGCAAAAAAGAACTTTATAAAAGAGTAGGGAAGTCCGGATACCGACAGGCCCGGTCACGACGAAAGGATGGGATTTCGCCATGGATCATATCGTATTCACGACTTTCAAGCAGGAGGAGCCTTTGGCCGCGGTGCTCGAACGCTTCCGGGAACATCCGGTGACGGACGACTACTCGGTGCTTCAGGCTGCCGTCCTGCGCAAGACGTCCGGCCGGATCGGACGGGAACGCGATGAACGCTTCGCGGAAGACGAGACCGGGCCGGACCATCTGACGAACGATCTGATCGATTCGATCGTGTCCGTCATGAGCGGACCGATCGGCACGCTGATCGGCGGTTATGCCGGTCCGCTGCTGGACGCCGACCTGAACGCGGCCCGCATCGTCGACGAATTCGGGATGCTGGGCGCGATCGCCGCGAAGCTCAACGAGAACGAATGGTCGCTGCTCGCGCTCGTGCGCGAACATAACGAGATCAGCCTCAGCAGCCGGCTGAACGCGCTCGGAGCGAGCGCCGTCGTGCGCAAAGACGCCGCGCTGGTCGCCTACGAAGTCATGAACGCGCAGGCCATCCGCAGCGAATGGGAAGAACGCCACGGCGCGTTCGAGACCGAATCGGCGGACGACGCGCTGCGCGAGAGTATCCGCAGCGAACTGCGCGAGCGCGCCAACCGCGGCTCGTTCGAAGAAGAACAGTCCGTGCGCGACCGGCTGCGCGGAGATTTCGACTATTTGCAGAGCAAAGTCGACAGCCGCCAGACCCGTCCCGGCAGACCCTAAGCGCCGGAACCCGCCGCACAAGCTTTGCCCGAATCGCCCAATCGCCTATCCCACAGGAGGTCGTTCACTGATGAAAAAATGGGGATCGCTGTTTCTCTCCCTTGCCCTGCTGAGCTCCGCGGCTCTGCCGGCTTCGGCTTTCGCGGCTCCGGCTGCTCCGGCCGCTTCTACCGCCCCTGCGCCGCAGGAACAAACGGAAGCCAGTCCCGAGCAGATCGAAGCGCGCGATTACATGGATCGCATGGACGCGATCGTACAGTACGAAGACAAGGCGGCGGACGCGTTCAACGCGGTCGGCTACGTATCGGCGGCCAATCGCAAAGACGTGTACACAGCCATGAACAACGTCATCATCCCGAACTACAGCAAGTTCTATTACCAGTTGAAGCAGATCAAGCCGGCGGGCAAGACCTTGTCCGACCTCCACGCTTATTACCTCCAGGGCGCTTCGCTCCAGCTTCAGGGTATGCAGCTGATGAAGAAATCGCTGTACGGGGCGAAGATCAACTGGACCACGTACAAGCAGGGACAAGCGAAGCTCAAATCGGGCAAAGCGAAGCTGGACGTCTTCACCACCCGCTTCCAGACTTACGTGAACAACCTTAAATAACGCGTCGATCCCGATTTGTACCGGGTCGGCCGTTACCGGCAGACCGCCGCGGCGGTCTGTTTTTTCGCGCGTCGGCTTTTTTTCTTTCGTCCCTGCACTCTTCAATTTTTGTCGAACTTTACCGAAATATAGCGATATATTGGATTTTTTTCGATTCTGGCGTATAGTTTATTGCAATTATGTTGTTCGAAATATAAAATGCTAAAGAATCTATCAATTTGATGAACGAAAGGATCGGTTACGTTATGGATCAACAACGGCTCGCGCTCGACTCCCACCTCTGTTTTTCGCTTTACGCTTGTTCCCGGGCCATTTTCCGGATGTACCGGCCTTTGCTCGACGATCTGAATCTGACTTACCCCCAATATCTGGTCCTGCTCGTCCTCTGGGATTGCGAAGAGAGCAGCATCAAGGAACTGAGCCAGGTGCTCAGCCTCGATTCGGGTACGCTCACGCCGATGCTGAAGCGAATGGAAGCGTCCGGTCTGCTTGAACGCAGCCGCTCGCTGGAAGACGAACGGATCGTTACCGTGCGCATTACCGACAAAGGCCGCGAACTCCAAGACCGCGCAAGCTGCATCCCCACTTCCATGATCGAATCGAGCGGGCTTGACCTGCAGCAGATCAACACGCTCAACGAAACGATTCGAACGCTGATGGCAAGCGTCGACAACTACCGGTAATCTCCCTTTTCCGGCGTCGGCGCGATGCCCGATTCCTCCGCCCCGTTCTTTCTTGTCGATCTCTCCCTTCTTTGCTGTAACGGACGCGGCACCTCCGGCCGATAACAAGAGTGAACTTTGTTTTCAGCTTTTTTAGAAAAGAGGAATCTCAATGACCGAATACCGGCGCTTTTTACGCCGGCTTGTGCGGAACTACATCGTCGGGTCGGTGCTGGCCGTTCTCTGCGTCGGAGGGGCCGTGATTTCGTCCGCGCTCAAACTGCCGATCGGCGGATTTGACCGCATCTTTATCGTGCTGCTCGTCTCCTTCCTGGTAATGATCTCGCTCGAGCTGCTGACGTTCGCCCGGCAGGTGCGCCCGATCCGCGGGCTGTTCCTCAAGGAGCATCCGTCGCTCGACGAAATCCGGGACGCCTACGTCCAGATCCACCGGCTGCCCGCGCTGTCCGTCCTGCGCATCATGGGACCGCATATGCTCGGCTTGTCCGTTCCCGCCATCCTGCTTACCCTATGGTTTATCCGCATCGGCTGGATCGAACTTCCGGTCTATTACATCGGCATTGCCGCTTCCGGCGCCGTCCTCGTGGCGGGCATGCACGCGCTGATCGAATATTTCCTGACCGACCAGGCGATCCGTCCCCTGCTCCAGCTCGTCAGCGAGACCGGCGAGCGCCTGCACGGCGAACGGGTATCGCTGGACGGCCGGGTTATCGTCTCGACGCAGCGCAAGTTCCAGCTCAGCGCGTTTTCGATCGGCGCTTTTCCGCTGTTCTTTTTCGTGCTGGCCACGCAGATCCGCCTGACCGTTACCGGCTCGCCCCTCGTCGAAGATTACTGGCAGTGGGCGTCGCTCATTCTCGTGTTCGGCATCTTCTTCTCTTCGCTCGGAGCCTGGCTGCTCAGCCGGAGCGTCCGCCAACCGATCGCCAATCTCGAACAATCGCTGCGCGCGGTCCGGACCGGCGATCTCAACGTGCGCGCGTCGGACCTGTATTCGGACGAGTTCTCGCGGCTCGTATCCGGCTTCAACCACATGGTGCAGGGCCTGTCGCAGCGCCAGCGGATCAACGAACAGCTGCTGCAAAGTTACTTCTCGACGCTGGCCGCGGCGCTTGACGCCCGCGACACGTACACGGCCGGCCACTCGCAGCGCGTCGCGGAATATTCGATGCTGATCGGGCGCGGAGCCGGACTCGGGCGCGAAGAGCTCGACCTGCTAAACAAGACGGCGCTGCTGCACGACATCGGCAAGATCGGCGTGCGCGACAACGTGCTGCTCAAAGACGGCCGGCTGACCGACGAAGAGTTCGAGCAGATCAAGAAGCATCCGGCGCTCGGCGAAGAGATCCTCAAACGCGTCGAGCCGCTGGAGATGATGGCACCCCTGCTGCCCGGCGTGCGTTCGCACCACGAGCGTTACGACGGGCACGGCTATCCCGACGGGCTGGCCGGCACCGACATTCCGAAGTTCGGCCGCATCATCGCGGTCGCCGACGCTTTCGACGCGATGACGTCCGATCGGCCGTACCGCAGCGGCATGCCGCTGGAGAAAGCCATCTCGATCATCTCCGAAGGCAAAGGCACGCAGTGGGACCCGTATTACGCCCAGATTTTCGTCGACGCTTTTTATCAGGAAAAAGAAAAACCGGAAGCGCCGCCTTATCGGGCGGAAGCTTGACCGCACGCCGCCGCTTCGCAAAAACGCGCCGGACGCCGCCCTATAGGGCGAAAGCGTTCAGCGCGTTTTTGATTTGGGCCGGCGTCAGCGGCTCGTACAGGTCTTCCCAATCGCGGATCAGCTGCAAATACGTCCGGTACACGAGAAAAGCGATCATTTTCGGTTCCAGCCGAAAGGTCTCGCCTTCGTCCGCATGCCGCCGCACGAGCTGCTCGATATAGCGGACGATGCCTTCTTCGAGCGCGGTTCGCATATCCAGCAGACCGTGCGCGCCCGACTGCCGGGCTTCCCGGTAGATGCCGACCAGCAGCCGATGCCGCTCCCTGAGCACGATCACGGTGTCGAACATCCGGTCGATGTCTTCGCTCAGCGGCTGCCCCGGCAGGCAGGCCCGGTCCGACTCCTCCAGCAGATCCTCCAAAATGTCTTCGACGATGGCCAGCAGCAGCGCTTCCTTGTTCGCAAAACAGTCGTAGATCGCGCTTTTGCTCACATGCGCCGCTTTGGCCACGCTCCCGATCGTCGTTCCGCGGAATCCGAAGCGTTCGAAACACAGCATGGCCGCTTCCAGAATCCGGCGTCTTTTCACTTCCATCCCGGCCCCTCCTCTTTGTCTGTTCCTATAAAAAAACTTCCCGCGAAGACGATTTCTCGTTCGCGGGAAGTTTGGCGTGCAGCGGCTTTCCGCTTCTCCGTTACACGGTCGAAGGCGTCAGGTCCTGCTCTTCTTCGATCCCCGTCTTGATCCGTTTGCTGCTCAGCAGGAACACCAGCAGAGCCAACACGAGGAAGACGGCTCCGAACACGCCCACATGCGCCAGCTGCGTCCAGAAGTAGCCCCAGTCGTTGCCCAGCGATACCGCTTCGCGCAGGGCGCGAATGCCGTAAGTCGCCGGCAGGTACGGATTGATCGCCTGGAAGAACGCCGGCGTCAGCACTTTCGGGAACGTGCCCGCGCTGCCGCCGATCTGCGCCAGCAGAATCAGGAAGGCGATAAACTGGCCGACCTTGCCAAGCGCCGCGAACAGCAGGAACAGCAGCGACAGGAACGTCAGGCTGAGCACGAACGTGATCGCGTAGAAATGCCACAGGCTCTGTACATGCAGCCCGACGATCCCGATCAGCACCGCGTCGAGAATCGCCGCTTGCAGCACAGCCATGAACAAGATGACGCTGAATTTGCTCAGGAACCAGGCCCAGCCGGAACGCGGCCGGATCTGCGGCGTCTTGAGCGGATAGACCGACGAGAACATGAGCGCGCCGGCAAACAGCGCAATCGTCATCATGTAAGGCGCAAGCCCTTCGCCGTACTCCGTAATATCATGGTTCACGTCGACGTGCTTCACTTCGGTCGGCTCCGCGAACATGTCGTACGTCTTGTCGTCCGAGCTGACGTCGCCGGCTTCCTTGACGCCGTCGGCCAGCGACGTGTACAGCTCGTTCGTACCTTCCTTGAGGTCGCCGACGCCGTTGTCCAGCGTCACCGAGCCGTCCGCCAGTTGATCGGCTCCGTCTCTCAGCTCGCCGGTCGCGCCGCCGAGCTTGCCCAGGCCGCTGACCAGTTGGCCGCCGCCGGTCTTGAGTTGGCCGAGGCCGCCGACGAGGCTTTGCGAGCCGTCCTTGAGCCGGTCCGTGCCGCTGACCAGGGTGGACGAACCGGCTTTGAGCTGATCCGCTCCGCTGACCAGGGTCGAAGCCCCGCTCTTGAGCTGGTCGGCCCCGCCGACCAGCGTCGCCGAGCCGCTCTTCAACTGCTCGGCTCCGCTTACGAGGCTGGCCGAGCCGTCTTTCAGTTGGCCCGCGCCGCCGGCAAGCGTCGCGGCGCCTTCGGCCAGCTGCTTCGAGCCGGCTTCGGCTTCGCCAAGCTTGCCCGACAGCGTGCCGAGGCCCGCGGTCAGCTCTTTCTGCCCGTCAAGCAGGTCGGAAGAGCCCTGCACGAGCCGGCTCTGTCCTTCGGCCAGTTGACCGACCGCGGACTGGATCCGCTGCGAGCCTTCGTTCAGCTGCGCCACGCTCGAAGCCAGCTTGTCCAGCTGGCCGAGCGATTGTTCCAGCTGCGAAGGCGAAGCGCCTTCTGCGGCTGCGGCCGCTTCGCCGGAACCGCCGGCGCCTGCCGCCATCAGCGACAGCAGCTGCTGCTTGTCGGCATCCGGGATGGTCGCGCTGCCCTGGATATAGGAAGCGATCGCTTCCTGCTGCTGCTTGATCCCGGCCGCTTTCTGCTGAAGCTGCTGCTGCGCGGCGCCCAACTGTTCGGCGGCGGCAGAAGCCTGTCCGCCGAGTCCCTGCACCGCTTCGTTCAGCTGCTCCATGCCCGCCGTGAACGGCGTCAGCTGCTCCTGCAGCTGCTGCAGTCCGGCGTCGGACTGGCCTAGCCCCTGATTGAGCTGCTCCGCCCCGCTCTCCAGCTTCTGCGAACCGCCGGACAGCGTATCCGCGCCGGTCTTCAACTGCGTCAGCCCCTGATCGAGCTTCGCCGCGCCGGTCTGCAGACCGCCCGCTCCGGTCTGGAGCGTGCCGAGGCCGTCGTCGAGCTTGCGCGCCCCGCCCGACAGACTGCCGAGCCCGTCGTCGAGCTTCTGCGCTCCGCCCGACAGACTGCCGAGGCCGTCATCGAGCTTCTGCGCTCCGCCCGACAGAGTGCCGAGGCCGTCGTCAAGCTTCTGCGCTCCGCCCGACAGACTGCCGAGCCCGTTGTTCAGCTGCGCCGCGCCGGACGCCGCGCTGACGATGCCCGCACTCAGCGTGCCGGCGCCGGTCTTGAGGTCGCCGACGCCTTCCTGGAACGTCACGCTGCTTGCGGCGAGCTTCTTCAGATTGTCCTTGAGTTTCTGCGAACCTTCCGCCAGGTCGGCGGCGCCGTCGTCCAGCTTCTTGGCGCCGTCGTCGGCATCCTTCAGCCCGTCGACCAGCTCGCTCAGGCTGCTGAACACGGTCGTGGCGTATTCCTGCGTCACCTGCTTGGCGATTTCTTCGTTCACTTCCTTGATCGCCGATTTGGCGATCTGCGCCGAAGAATAACCCATGCCCGCGTTCGTATAGTAGTCGAGGTTCATCTTCTTCGGATCGGCGTTCAACAGCGTCGAAGCATTCTCGGAAAAATTCTTCGGCAGCTCGATCACCATAATATAGTCGCCGGCGTTCAATCCGTTCATGGCGGCGGCTTTGTCGGACACGACCCATTTGAACGAATCGTTATCTTTCAGCCCCTCGACGAAGTCCTTGCCCACGTCGAGCCGTTTGCCTTCGTAATCCGTGCCGGCATCGCTGTTGACGACGGCTACGGACAAGCGGTCCGTATGGCCGTAGGGATTCCAGTACGCCGACAGGAAAAAGAGGCCGTACAAGCCCGGAACGAGCAGCATCGCGGCTACGGTAAGCATCGTCATCCGGTGCTTCAAAATATTTTTCCATTCCGATTTAAACATTGCGGGGTTCTGCTCCTTTCCTTAGCTGATTGACTAAAAAAACATTTCGGTCATTCGGTACTGAAGAGAAGTATATCACATTTTACATAGAATACAATCGGTTTTTTTCAGTTTTTTTCAAAAATCTTTCATCGTTTTTACCTTCTTTTTTATCGGAAAATAACGGGTCGACGATTCGCTCTTTTTTTACATTAATAAGTATTTTTTCATTTTTTTGATTTTTTTCAATTAACCTTGCTTATTCCTGTCTACTTTTCCTCTAATTCCGGTGCTATAATTGCCGTATGTGGAAAGTATGATCAAATGAGGTGAGTTCCGTTGAACCCGGAGACCGAACAGGAACTAAAATATAAAGTAATGGCTGAACTGCTGCCGGGAATGTTGTCCAGCGAGACTCCCGCCCAGCTTATCGAGCACGTCTTCGCCTGCGTAAGCAAACATTTCAATCTGGACCTGCTGCTGAACTATTGGGTGGAAGAACGATTCCCCTACCGGCTGCAGCTGATCCACCACCGCGGCGTGACGAACGGGGAAGCCGAAGCGCTGCTCTCGCTCGACCAGGGACAGACGATCTGCGGCACGGTCATCAAGTCGCAGAGCCCCTATATTTGCGAACGGATGCAGGACACGACAGACTTCCAGGGACGCATCCTGCGTCAGATGGGGCTTCAGCGCTACGCCTGTTTCCCGCTCGTCGTGCCCGACACAGACCGTCCGTTCGCGCTGGGCTTCGGTTCCCGCAGCGGCGACCGCTTCGATCCCGTCGAACTGGAAGTGCTGCATCTGATCGCTTCGCAGCTCGTGCTCGCTTTCGGGCGGATCGGACGGTTGGAAGAACTGGAACGGCAGAACGCGGTGCTGGCCGACACGAACCGCTTCCTGTCTTCGTCGGAGAACCGCTTTGCCGCGATCTTCGCCGCAAGTCCCCATCCGATGCTCATCACGACGCTTGCCGAGCGCGAGATCATCGAAGCCAACGACGCGTTTTTGCTGCTGCTCGGCATTACGCGCCTGGACATGGACACCCGCTACGGCGAACTGATTCGCGGCAGCGACCTCATGCGGCAGATTCCGGAACCGGACGAATCTTCGACCGTGCCGGAAGGCATCAGCCGCGAAGTGACGTTCACCAACCATACCGGCGAAGAGAAAGTGTGTATCCTGCGCACCGTCAGACTCGACTTCAACGGCGAACTGCTGCTGCTCACCATGATCAGCGACTTGACCGAGCACAAGCAGTACGAGCATGAGCTTCAGCGGCTGTCCCAGCTGCATCTGGTCGGCGAAGTGGCGGCCGGCATCGGGCACGAAGTGCGCAATCCGATGACGACCGTGCGCGGCTTCCTTCAACTGATGCTGATGCAGGGCAAGAACACGCTTGAACCGGCATATCTTCAGGTCATGATCGAAGAACTCGACCGCGCCAATCAGATCATCACCGAATTTTTGTCGCTCGCCAAAGACCATATGGTCCAGCTCAAGCGCGAAAATCTCAACGATCTCATCCGCAAAATCCTGCCCCTGATCGAAGCCGACGCTTCCGTGACGGGCAAGATGATCACGACCCATCTGACGCCGGTGGAATCGATCGAGATGGACAACAAGCAGATCACCCAGCTCATCCTCAATTTCGTGCGCAACGCGCTCGAAGCGACCGGCGAAAACGGCTGGATTCAGCTCAAGACATACATGCAGGAAGACCGCGCCGTTCTCGTCATCGAAGACAACGGCCCCGGCATCCCGCCCGACGTTGTGGAGCAGATCTGGAAGCCGTTCTACACGACCAAAGAAAACGGCTCCGGCCTCGGCCTCGCCATCTGCTTCAGCATCGCCAACAAGCACGGCGCGTCGATCGACCTGTCGACCGGCAAGGAAGGCACCGCGTTCTACGTCCGCTTCCGGACGACCTGACGCCGCCGCGACCCGAGGGGCGGGAAGACATTCCTCACGGCCTGTCTCCCCGCAGTCGGAACGCTGCACTTCCAAGCGTCCCGTCCCGCTCCACGCCAAAA